>DATITC010000076.1:0-16219 GCA_035468175.1 Frankiaceae bacterium
GGCCGCGATTTGGGGGTGCTGACGGGCCTGGATCGTGCTGGTCGCTGCCCGAGGGAGATCGTCGGGCGCTCAGGGCGAGGTCCACCGCTGCAGCCGTTCGGCCGCTGCGGCACAGCGATCGCCGGTGCCGGCCGTCGTCGGCTTCCGGGGGACAATGAGTCGAACGACGTGGTGCGGCGACCGGGCGCTGGTTCGCTTTGATGCTGTTTCGCTTGATCGGATGCCTCGCGACACGCGGGCTTAACCTGGAGGGACGATGACGTCTCTTTCCCTGCTGTCCGCGCGTCCCGATGCCGGGCGCCCGCGCGCGGCCAAGCCGCCGCGGCACCTCGCCGACCTCACGCCGGCCGAGCGGCGGGAAACGTTGGCGTCCCTCGGCGAGAAGGCGTTCCGGGCCACCCAGCTGTCCCGGCACTACTTCTCCGAATGGACCGACGACCCGACGCGGATGACCGACCTCCCGCTCGCCGACCGTGAGCGGTTGGCCGGGGCGCTGCTGCCGCGTCTGCTCGACCCGGTGCGGGTCGTCGCCTGCGACGACGGCGCCACCAGTAAGACGCTGTGGCGGGCCTTCGACGGCACGCTGATCGAGGGTGTGCTCATGCGCTACCCCGGCCGCGCCACCGTCTGCGTCTCGAGCCAGGCCGGGTGCGGCATGGCCTGCCCCTTCTGCGCCACCGGCCAGGCCGGGCTCACCCGCAACCTGTCGACCGGCGAGATCGTCGACCAGGTCGTCGGCGCGGCGCGCACGCTTAAGGAGATCGTGGCTGCGGGCGGTGCGTCCGACTTGGGCACCCGTGTCAGCAACGTCGTGTTCATGGGCATGGGTGAGCCGCTGGCCAACTACAAGCCGGTGCTCGGCGCGGTGCGGCGAATGGTCGACCCGCAGCCGGACGGCCTCGGCCTGGCCCAGCGGTCGATCACCGTCTCCACCGTCGGCGTCGTTCCCGGCATCGTGCGGTTGCAGGAGGAGGACCTGCAGGTCACGCTCGCCCTCAGCCTGCACGCACCGGACGACGAGCTGAGGGACACGCTCGTGCCGATCAACCAGCGCTTCCCGGTGGCCGAGGTGCTCGACACCGCATTCGGCTACGCCCGGTACACCGGCAGGCGGCTGTCGATCGAGTACGCGCTGATGTCCGGCGTCAACGACCAGCCGGAGCGGGCCGACCTGCTCGCCGCCCGGCTGCGCGAACGCGGGACGCGGCTCGTGCACGTCAACCTGATCCCGCTGAACCCGACGCCGGGCAGCCCGTGGACGGCCAGCACGCCGGCGGCGGAGCGGGAGTTCGTCCGGCGGCTGCGGGCCGGCGGCATCACCACCACCGTCCGGGACACCCGCGGCCGGGAGATCGCCGGCGCGTGCGGTCAGCTCGCCGCGACCGGATGACGCAGGCCCGAGCACTGCGGCGGCCGGCTTGAGCGAGCCCCGGAGGATCGTCCTGCTCGGCTCCACCGGCTCGATCGGCACCCAGGCGATCGACGTCGTCCGGCGCAACCCCGACCGGTTCCGGGTCGTCGCCCTCGCCGCCGGAGGGAAGCAGCCGCAGCTGCTCGCCGAGCAGGCGCTCGAGCTCGGGGTCGAGGCGATCGCCGTCTCCCGCGCCACCGCCGCCCAGGACGTCCAGCTCGCGCTGTACGCGGTCGCCCAGTCCGCCGGCTACGCCACCGGGAGCTACCGGCTGCCCAAGGTGCTCGCCGGTCCGCAAGCCGCCGAGCAGGTCGCCGTCTGGCCGGCGGACGTCGTGCTGAACGGGGTCACCGGGTCGCTCGGCCTGCCCGCGACCCTCGCCGCGCTGCAGGCGGGCCGAACCCTGGCGCTGGCCAATAAGGAGTCGCTGGTCGCCGGTGGCCCGCTGGTCACCCCCTACCGCGACCAGATCGTTCCGGTCGATTCGGAGCACAGCGCACTGGCCCAGTGCCTGCGCGGCGGGCGCCGCGGGGAGGTGGCGAAGCTGATCCTCACCGCGAGCGGCGGGCCGTTCCGCGGCCGGACCCGCGCCGAGCTGTCCGACGTGACCCCGCAGCAGGCGTTGGCCCACCCGACCTGGGACATGGGACCGGTCGTCACGATCAACTCGGCGACGCTGATCAACAAGGGTCTGGAGCTCATCGAGGCGGCGTTGCTGTTCGACTTCCCGTACGAGTCCATCGACGTTGTCGTGCACCCGCAGTCGCTGGTGCACAGCATGGTCGAGTTCGCCGACGGGTCGACGATCGCGCAGGTCAGCCCGCCGGACATGCGGCTGCCGATCGCCTTGGCGCTCGGCTGGCCGGACCGCGTGCCCGAGGCGCAGCACCCGATGGACTGGACGACCGCGCAGACGCTCATCTTCGAGCCGCTGGACGACGCCGCCTTTCCGGCGGTTGCGTTGGCCCGGGAAGCCGGTCGGCGCGGCAGCAGCGCGCCCGCGACCTACAACGCGGCCAACGAGGAGGCGGTCGCCGCCTTCCTCGACGGCCGGCTCCCCTTCGTGCGGATCGTCGACGTGGTCGAGTCGGTCGTCACGGACTTGCCGCTTCGGGAACTGGCCACCCCCGCCGATGTGTTGATAGTGGAGGAGCAGGCTCGGGGAGCCGCTCGGGAACTGATCGAACGGGAGCGCGCTTGTCGGCCATAGGCATTGTGGCGTTCGTCCTCGCGCTGCTCATCTCGGTGGTGCTGCACGAGGCGGGGCACTTCGCGTTCGCCAAGAAGTTCGGGATGAAGGCCACACAGTTCTTCGTCGGCTTCGGCCCGACGATCTGGTCCCGGCAGAAGGGTGAGACCGAGTACGGCCTGAAGGCCATCCCGGCCGGCGGTTACGTCAAGATCATCGGCATGACCGACCTCGAGCCGGTCGACCCCGCTGACGAGCCGCGAGCCTTCTACCGCCAGCCCGCGGGCAAGCGCGCGATCGTGCTGTCCGCGGGATCGTTCACCCACTTCCTCATCGCCATCGTCCTGCTGTGGCTCTCGCTGTGGCTCGGCGGCCAGCCGAACCAGCACCGCGTCGAGGTCGCGACCGTGCAGCAGTGCGTCAGCGCCGACGTCAGCGCTCCCTGCGGCAGCGCGATCAGTCCGGCGCGCAGCCTCGGGTTGTTGCCGGGTGACGAGGTGGTCGCCCTGAACGGCGCCCCGGTTACCGGCATCGACCAGTTCCGCACCGCGCTGTCCTCGACCGGCGGACGACCGCTGACCATCGCCTGGCTCCACGGTGGGGTCCGGCACGAGGCGACCACCACGCTTCAGGCGGTCGACGTCGGCGGGCAGCAGGTGTGGCGGATCGGCGTCGGCCCACAGAACCCGACCGAGTCGGTCGGCCCGCTGGCGGCGATCGGCCGGACCCCGGGTCTGCTCGGGCAGCTGGTCACGAACACCGCCGATTCCCTCGCGCACTTCCCGGACAAGCTCAAGACGATCTTCTCGCCGAACCGCGATCCGGCCGGTGCGGTCGGGGTCATCGGCATCAGTCGGGTCAGCGGCGACATCCTCAGCCTTCCGGACGAGTCGCTGTCGGTCCGCATCGCGACGTTCCTGCTCATCGTGGCCGGCGTGAACTTCTTCGTCGGGGTGTTCAACCTGCTGCCGCTGCTGCCGCTGGACGGCGGTCACCTGGCCGTTCTCGGCTACGAGCAAGGCCGCCACCGGCTCCGCCGAGCCCGTGGATACCGGGGTCCGGTGAAGCGAGTGGACCTGAACAAGCTGTTACCCGCGACATACGCTGTGGTGGCGATCTTCATGGTGTTGACCCTGGTCCTGGCGACCGCCGACATCGTGAACCCGATCAATCTTCGTTAGGTAGGACCCTGCAGTGACTGCCGTCGGTCTCGGAATCCCCTCGACCCCACCGAAGCCCCTCGCGCCCCGTCGGCGCAGCCGTCAGATCCAGGTCGGGGACGTTCCCGTCGGCGGCGACGCACCGGTTTCGGTTCAGTCGATGACCACCACGTTGACCTCCGACGTGAACAGCACGCTGCAGCAGATCGCCGAACTCACCGCCGCCGGTTGCCAGATCGTGCGGGTCGCCGTGCCCAGTCAGGACGACGCCGACGCCCTGCCCGCCATCGCGCGCAAGTCGTCCATCCCGGTGATCGCCGACATCCACTTCCAGCCGAAGTACGTCTTCGCGGCGATCGACGCCGGCTGCGCCGCGGTGCGGGTCAACCCGGGCAACATCAAGGCGTTCGACGACAAGATCGCCGAGATCGCCAAGGCCGCCTCGGCGGCGGGAACCCCGATCCGGATCGGCGTGAATGCCGGTTCGCTCGACAAGCGACTGTTGGCCAAGTACGGCAAGGCGACGCCGGAGGCGCTCGTCGAGTCGGCGTTGTGGGAATGCTCCCTCTTCGAGGAGCACGGCTTCCGCGATATCAAGATCTCGGTCAAGCACAACGACCCGGTCGTCATGATCAACGCCTACCGGCAGCTCGCCGAGCAGTGCGACTACCCGCTGCACCTCGGGGTCACCGAGGCCGGACCGGCCTTCCAGGGCACCATCAAGTCGGCGGTGGCCTTCGGGGCCCTGCTGGCAGAGGGGATCGGCGACACCATCCGCGTCTCGCTGTCCGCTCCGCCGGTGGAAGAGGTCAAGGTCGGCATGGGCATCCTCGAGTCGCTCGGCCTGCGTCAGCGCCGGCTCGAGATTGTCTCCTGCCCGTCCTGTGGCCGGGCCCAGGTGGACGTGTACAAGCTCGCCGACGAGGTGACCGCCGGGCTCGAGGGGCTCACCGTGCCGCTGCGCGTCGCGGTGATGGGCTGCGTCGTGAACGGCCCAGGAGAGGCCCGGGAGGCCGACCTCGGTGTCGCCTCCGGCAACGGCAAGGGTCAGATCTTCGTCCGCGGCCAGGTCATCAAGACGGTGCCCGAGGCGCAGATCGTCGAGACGCTCATCGAAGAGGCCATGCGGCTCGCCGACGAGATGCCGGCGGACGAGAAGTCGGTCGACAGCGCTCCGCGGGTGTCCATCTCCTGACGCCGGCTCTCGAGAGTCACGGCGGACCGCCTATCGTCTGAGCCGACATGACCCGTCCCCTCCGCGCGTCGACCGGTGCGTCCCGCGTGCGGTTGCTCGGGGACTCCGACCTACCCGCCGTTCGCGACGTCCTGCGCATGAGCCCTGTCGCGGACGTCTTCGTCGCTTCCCGGGTGGAGGCCGGCGGCCTGGAGCCGTGGCGGCTCGGCGCCGAGATGTGGGGCCACGAGATGGACGGCCAGCTGGTGTCGGTCTGCTACGCGGGGGCCAACCTGTGGCCGGTGAGCGCCGGGCCGGAGTCGCTACGGCACTACGCCGACCGGGCCCGGCGGCAGGGGCGGCGCTGCGCCTCCATCGTGGGCGCGGCTCCCGGCGTGCTGGGACTGTGGCGGCACCTCGAACCGGTGTGGGGGCCGGCCCGCGACGTCCGCCCCGACCAGCCGCTGCTCGCGATCGACGGGCCGCCCGACGTCGACCCGGACCCGGCGGTGCGTCTGGTGCGGCCGGATCAGCTCGACATCCTGCTGCCGGCCTGCGTCGCGATGTTCACCGAGGAGATCGGCATCCGCCCTGATAACGGTGACGGGGGAGCGGCCTACCGGTCCCGGGTTGCCGAGCTGATCGCCGCGGGGCGGTCCTTCGCGCGGATCGAGGACGGCCGGGTGCTCTTCAAGGCGGAGATCGGTGCGGCCACCGCGACCGCGTGCCAGGTGCAGGGCGTCTGGGTGGACCCGTCACTGCGCGGCACCGGGCTCGGCACCGCTGGGACCGCCGCCGTGGTCCAGCTGGCCCGCCGGTACGTCGCCCCCGTGGTCAGCCTGTACGTCAACAGCTTCAACCGGTCCGCCCGGCGGGCGTACGAGAAGGTCGGATTCGACCGGATCGGCACGTTCGCGTCGATCCTGTTCTGACGTCTCGCTGGTCCGGATGAGTGGTCTAGTTCACCAATTCGAGTAACTCCACCGCATCAGCCGACATTGTTTGGGATGCTGGGTCTCGTCGCACTGGATCGAGCACCTGCTCGTCACTCTCGGGGAGTCCTTCGTGTCCGTCCGTACCCTGCCGTCTCGTCGGGCAGCCGCCCTTGCCGGCGCGCTTCTGCTCGCGGCCGTTCCGGTGGCCGCCTGCGGCTCGTCCAGTGGCTCGGGGAGCGGCGGTGGGGGCGGCAAGGTGCAGCTGTCCCTGGTTGCCTACTCCACGCCCAAGGCGGCCTACGCCGACATCATCAAGGCCTTCCAGAAGACGCCGCAGGGCAAGAACATCACCTTCACCCAGTCCTTCGGCGCCTCCGGCGACCAGAGCCGGGCCGTCGAGAACGGCCTCAAGGCCGACGTCGTCGCCTTCTCCCTGTCGCCCGACATCACGCGCCTGGTCAAGGACAAGATCGTCGCGGCCGACTGGGACAAGACGCCGACCAAGGGCATGGTCACCGACTCGGTCGTCGTGATCGCCACCCGCAAGGGCAACCCCAAGGGTCTCAAGGACTGGCCGGACCTGATCAAGCCCGGCGTTCAGGTGATCACCCCGAACCCGTTCACCTCCGGTGGCGCCCGATGGAACGTCATGGCGGCCTACGGCGCGCAGTCCGACCTCGGAAAGAATCATGACGCCGGCCTCAACTACCTGAAGGGACTGTTCGACAACGTCCCCGTGCAGGACGACAGCGCCCGCAACTCGCTGCAGACGTTCACCAACGGCAAGGGAGACGCGCTGATCTCCTACGAGAACGACGCTCTCTTCGCTCAGCAGCAGAAGCAGCCGATCGACTTCACCATCCCGAACAAGACGATCCTCATCGAAAACCCGGTGGCGGTCACCGCCAACTCGGCCCACCCGGCCGAAGCGAAGGCGTTCACCGACTTCCTGCAGACCGATACCGCGCAGAAGATCTTCGCCGACAACGGCTACCGGCCGGTGCTGCAGTCGGCAGTTCCCGCCGGCAAGTTCCCGACGCCGGCTGGTCTGTTCACCATCGACCAGCTCGGTGGCTGGTCCAAGGTGACGACCGACTTCTTCGACCCGACGAGCGGCGCCCTCGTCACCGTCGAGCAGAAGAACGGCGTGCCGACCAAGAAATGACCCTCACCGTGAGTACGACGCCAGCGGCGGCGCCGCCGTCGGCTGCCGGTCCCCGCCACGGGCGCCCCCGCCGCGGGCGCCCCCGCGGCGGGGCGCCTGGGGCGCGGTCGCGCCTCGCCCTGGGGACCGGCGTCGCCACGCTCTACCTCAGCCTGATCGTCCTTATCCCGCTCGCGGCGGTGGTCTGGCGCGGGACCCGCGGAGGCTGGACCCCCTTCTGGGCGGCGGTCACCTCGCCGGACGCCAGCTCGGCGCTGAAGCTCACGATCGTCTCCAGCATCATCGTCGCGTTGGTGAACCTGGTGCTGGGCACGTTGATCGCCTGGGTGCTGATCCGGGATCAGTTCCCGGGCAAGGGATTCCTCGACGTGCTGATCGACCTCCCGTTCGCGCTGCCGACCATCGTCGCCGGCCTGACCCTGCTGGTCCTCTACGGCGCCAACAGCCCGCTCGGCATCGACGTCGCCTACAAGCGGGCCGGCGTCGTGGCGGCCCTGCTGTTCGTGACGCTGCCGTTCGTCGTCCGCACCGTTCAGCCGGTCCTGCTCGAGCTCGACCGGGAGATGGAGGAAGGTGCGGCGTCGCTCGGTGCCAGCCGCGCGACCACATTCCGGCGGATCATCCTCCCGAACCTGATGCCGGCGATCGTGTCCGGCACAGCCCTGGCATTCGTCCGGTCGATGAGCGAGTTCGGCTCGACCGTCCTGATCTCCGGCAACCTGCCCGGCAAGACGCAGGTGGCTGCGGTGAACATCTACAACCAGATCGAGAGCGACAACGTCACCGGGGCAGCGGCGGTCTCCACCGTCCTGCTCGTGGTGGCGCTGCTGGTGCTGGTGGCGCTCGACCTCCTGCAGCGATGGGCGGCGCGACGTGGCTGAGTTGGCAATGGACCCGGTCCGCACGGCCGGGACGACCCGGAAGCGCAGCAGCTCCGGCGGCAGCCGCGGCTCCCGCAACGTGAGCTCGGGCGGGCGCGCGTCGCGCTACGGGCTCCGGTTCATCGCGCTGGCGTACCTCGCACTGATCCTCGTCCTGCCGGTCGCGCTGATCACCTACCGCACCTTCTCCAACGGCATCGGCGAAATCTTCGATGCGCTCGGTACCGACGACGCTCTGCACGCCTTCAAGCTCACCGTCGAGGTCGCCGTCTTCGCCGTGATCGCCAACACGATCTTCGGCGTGGGTGCGGCGATCCTCCTCGTCCGGCACCGGTTCCCCGGTCGTCGGCTGCTGAACGCCTTCATCGACCTGCCGCTCGCGGTGAGCCCGGTCGTCGTTGGTCTGGCGCTGATCCTGGTCTACGGCAGCCTCGAGCCGGTCGGCGGCTATCTGCAGGACCACCTCGGGATCCAGGTCATCTTCAGTGTGCCGGGGATGGTCCTCGCGACGATCTTCGTCTCCCTGCCCCTGGTCGTCCGGGCCGTCGCGCCCGTGCTCGCTGAGGTCGGGATCGAACAGGAGCAGGCTGCCAGGACCCTCGGCGCCAGTCGGGTGCAGACCTTCCTGCGGATCACGCTGCCCTCGATCCGGGGCGCACTCGCCTACGGCGTGGTACTCGCGCTGGCCCGGGCGCTGGGGGAGTACGGCGCGCTCGCCGTCGTTTCTGGTCGGCTGCAGGGGCAGACGCAGACGCTCACCCTGTTCGTCGAAGACAGCTACCAGAACTACGAGCAGGTGGCGGCGTACTCGGCGTCGTTCGTGCTCGCCCTGCTCGCCGTCCTGACCCTGGTCCTGGCCAGGTTCCTCCGCCCGAAGGATGAATCCCGATGACCATTCGCGTTGCGAACGTCACCAAGAAGTTCGGGGATTTCTACGCCCTGAACGACGTCACGGTCGATATCCCGAGCGGCTCGCTGACCGCGCTGCTCGGCCCGTCCGGCGGCGGGAAGTCCACCCTGCTCCGCGTGATCGCCGGTCTGGAACAGCCGGACGCCGGGACCGTCGAGATCAGCGGGGAGGACCTCACGAGCACGCCACCCCAGGGGCGCAACGTCGGCTTCGTGTTCCAGCACTATGCGGCCTTCAAGCATCTCACCGTGGCCCGCAACGTCGCCTTCGCGCTCGAGATCCGCAAGCGGCCGAAGGCCGAGGTGAAGGCACGGGTGCGGGAGCTGCTCGAGCTCGTCCACCTGGAGAACTTCGCCGACCGGTACCCCGCGCAGCTCTCAGGTGGGCAGCGGCAGCGCATGGCGCTCGCCCGGGCACTCGCCGTCGAGCCCCGGGTGCTGCTGCTCGACGAGCCGTTCGGCGCCCTCGACGCGCAGGTCCGTAAGGAGCTGCGCACCTGGCTGCGTCGGCTGCACGACGAGGTGAACGTGACGACCGTGTTCGTCACCCATGACCAGGAAGAGGCGATGGACGTCGCCGACCGCATCTTCGTGATGGCCAACGGCAAGGTGGAGCAGGAAGGCAGTCCGGACGAGCTCTACGACCGGCCGGCGAACGATTTCGTCATGAGCTTCCTCGGCCCGGCGACGCGCCTGGACGGCGAGCTCGTCCGCCCCCACGACGTCGAGCTGCTGGCCGACGCGTGCCCGGACGCGATCCGGGCCTCCATCACACGCATCGTGCGGCTCGGCTTCGAGGTCCGGGTCGAGCTGGCCGAGGACGGTGCGTCCTCGCACGGGAGTCGCTCGGGCCTGGCGGCCGCCGTCGACGCGGCCGAAGCCACCGGCAGCCCGCCGGTGGCGGCGCAGGCGGGCTCGCTGTGGGCTCAGCTGACCCGCGAGGAGCTGCAGCGGCTCGGCGTGGGTGTGGGGGACTCGGTGTTTGCTCGACCGGTGCGCCGACCGCTTGCCAAGGCGGTCTGACCCCATCCAGAGCCATCCGGTTACATCGGAGTGAGTGCTGCGGTTACCGTTCGCGGCGATCGCTTACCCACGCACCGGGAGTGCTGCATGGCTGATTCGACGAGCAACCCCCCTCGGTTCGACGCCGGCGCCGCGCTGCCGGCGCTCCGCATCCTCGTGGGGCTCGGAACCTGGCTCGCTCCGGGGCCGTCCTGGCGCACGTTCGGGCTCGGCCCGATGCACGGGAACGCGAGCGCCGGTTTGATCACCCGACTCTTCGGGGTCCGCGACCTCGCGCTCGGCCTGGCGGCCCGCCATCCGGCGGTCGAGGTCCGCCGGGCGGCTCTGCAGATCGGTGTCGCCGTGGACTCCGTCGACGCCGTGGCGACGTTGCTCGCCGTCCGCGCCGGTGCCCCCAAACCGAGTCTGCTCGGGGTCGGCCTCGGAGCCGCCCTCTTCACCGGTCTCGGCCTCGTGGCCCTGCAGGGCCTGGAGGCGCCGAGCGAAGGTGCAGGCAGACTCGGGGCATGCTGACCCTGGACGATGCCCAGACACTGCTCGCCGCCGCCCGCAGTGCGTCACAAGAGGTCGGCATCCCGATGTCGGTCGCCGTCATGGACCCCGCCGGTCACCTGCTCGCCTTCGAGCGGATGGACGGTGCGCCGTGGGTGAGTGCCGAGGTGGCCCAGGGAAAGGCGTGGACCGCGGCCGCCTACGGCATGCCGAGCGCCGGCCAGAAGGACAAGATGGCCGGCATGCCGACCTTCGCGACGGCGATCACGACCATGACCCACGGTCGCTTCACCCCGCAGACCGGAGCGGTGCCGGTCTACCGCGACGGATCGTTGCTCGGGGCGATCGGCGCCAGCGGCGGAACCGGCGACCAGGACGAGCAGGTCTGCATGACCGCGGTCGAGACGACGGGATTTACGGTCGAACCCTGACGTCAGAATGTGACGAGCACAGGGTCGGTACCGTGCGGACGGTGACCGGTTCCGTGATCCGCATGTCGTCGTTGTTCCTGCGCACGCTGCGCGACGATCCAGCGGACGCCGAGGTTCCGAGCCACAAGCTGCTGGTGCGCGCCGGATACGTCCGGCGGATCTCCTCGGGCATCTGGACGTGGCTGCCGCTCGGCAAGATCGTGCTGGACCGGGTCGCCGCAGTGGTCCGCGAGGAGATGAACCGGATCGGCGGCCAGGAGCTGCTGTTCCCGGCGCTGCTGCCGCGGGAGCCCTACGACGCCACCGGCCGGGCCACCGAATACGGCGACCTGCTGTTCCAGCTCAAGGACCGGCGCGGTGGCGACTACGTGCTCGGGCCGACCCACGAGGAGCTGTTCACGCTGCTCGTGAAGGGCGAGTACTCGTCCTACAAGGACCTCCCGGTCACGCTTTACCAGGTCCAGACCAAGTACCGGGACGAGGCTCGCCCCCGCTCCGGCATCCTCCGCGGTCGCGAGTTCGTCATGAAGGACGCCTACTCCTTCGACCTCGACGACAGCGGGCTGCAGAAGTCCTACGAGCTGCAGCGCGAGGCCTACGTCCGCATCTTCGACCGACTCGGCCTGGACTACCGCATCGTCTCCGCCGTCTCCGGGGCCATGGGTGGGAGCGCGAGCGAGGAGTTCCTCGCGCCGACTCCGGTCGGTGAGGACACGTTCGTCGCCTGCGCCAACTGCGGCTATGCCGCCAACGTCGAAGCCGTCCCGTCGGTGCCGCCCGAGGTCGACGCCTCCCCCGAAGCGTTGGCCGAGCACCCGGCGCTGGAAGAGGTCCCCACCCCGAACACCCCCACCATCGAGACGCTCGCCGCCCACCTCGGGGTCCCGGCGTCCGCGACGTTGAAGAACGTGCTGCTCAAGGTGGACGGTGAGGTCGTCGCGATCGGCGTGCCCGGCGACCGTGAGGTGGACCTGACGCGGCTCGAGGCGACCCTCGCGCCGGCGGTCATCGAGCCGTTCGAGGCCGGGGACTTCGCCGCCCGACCCGACCTGGTCCGCGGCTACATCGGGCCTCAGGCGAGGCTCACGCCCTACTACGCCGACCGTCGGATCGCTCCGGGGACGGCCTGGGTCACCGGAGCCAACAAGGCGGACATTCACGTGCGGAACGCGGTTGTCGGCCGGGACTTCACCGTCGACCGGTACCTCGATGTCGCCGATGTCGAAGCGGGCGACCCCTGCCCGCGCTGCGGCCACGCACTGGCGCTGGACCGGGCGATCGAGATCGGGCACATCTTCCAGCTCGGTCGCAAGTACACCGACGCCTTCGGCCTCGACGTGCTCGGCCCGGACGGAAAGCCGCAGCGGGTGACGATGGGCAGCTACGGCATCGGGGTCAGCCGGGCGGTCGCAGCGATCCTGGAGCAGAACCACGACGATCGCGGTCCGATCTGGCCGGCCGAGGTCGCGCCCGCCGACGTGCACCTGGTGGCGGTCGGGAAGGCCGGACAGCGGGAGGCGGCCGAGCAGCTGGCGGACGAGCTGGCCGCAAGCGGGCGGCGGGTCCTGCTCGACGACCGCGGCGTGTCGGCCGGCATCGCCTTCGCCGACGCCGACCTGTTGGGCATGCCCACCATCGTCGTGCTCGGCAAGTCACTCGCCGACGGCGAGGTCGAGCTGAAGGATCGGCGCAGCGGCGAGCGGCGACGGGTGAAGCTCGACGCGGTGCTCGGCGACCTTCCCGAGCTGGTCTAGATCCGGTGACCGAACCCCGATGACCGTCTCCGCGGTGATCTTCGATTGGGGCGGCACGCTCACCCCGTTCCACCGCATCGACCTGTACGACCTCTGGCGGGCCGCGGCCGAGGTGCTGGCCCCGGACCATGTGGACGAGGTGGCCCGCGCGCTGACCGACGCGGAAGCCGCCTGGTGGGGAAGGGCGGTGGCGAGCGGCCGGAGCGGCACCACCGCCGACGTGTTCGCCGCCGCTTCCGCAGCCGTCGGACTGGACGTCGGCCGCTTCCTCGATGACCCGGCCCTGCACGACCAGGCCCTGCTGGCCCATCTGGACGCCTGGACGCCGCACACGTTCACGGACCCCCAGGCGGCGCCGCTGCTGGCCGCGCTGCGGGAGCGCGGTCTCCGCACCGGGCTGCTGTCGAACACGCATTGGCCGCGGGAGTGGCACGAGCGTTGGCTGGCCCGCGACGGAATCCTCGACCTGCTGGACGGCCGGGTCTACACCAGCGACCTGCAGCACCTGAAGCCGCACGCCGAGGCGTTCCGGGCGGCGCTCACCGCCGTGTCACCGGCCGGCGGATTGCTCCTCGACCCGGCCGAGGTGGTCTTCGTCGGGGACCGGCCGTTGGACGACATCTCGGGCGCGGCCGCCGTCGGGATGCGGACGATCCTGATCGCGAACAGCGACGTCCCCGGGCATCCGGTGGAGCCGGACGCGAGCATCACCGAGCTCGGTGACGTGCTCGGACTCGTCGACGGGTGGCGCTGACACCGCTCGATCCGCCTCGCGCTTGACCGAGCAGGCACCATCGCCGATGTGGAAATCGACTCCAACCCGGACGCCGAGCTCGCGGCGCGGCTGCGCGTCACGGTCGGCCGGCTCCAACGTCAGCTCCGCCGGCGGGCGGTCGGAGACCTGACGCTGTCGCAGCTGTCGGCGTTGGTGAGCCTGGAGCAGCACGGCCCGATGCGAGCCGGCGACCTCGCGGTCCGGGAGAGCGTGTCGGCGCCGACGATGACGCGCATCCTCGCCGTGGTCGAGGAGCGCGGCCTGGTCGCCCGCGAGGTGGACCCGGCCGACCGGCGCGCGGCGACGGTGGTGCTGACCCCGCTGGGGCAGGACGTCCTCGGCACCCTGCGGCGGGAGCGCACCGCCTTCCTCGCCGACCGGCTCGCCCGTCTGGACACGGACGGCCGCCGACGCCTGGCCGACGCCGTCGACGTGCTGGAACAGCTCGTCGAGCTGCCCGAGGAGTGAGCGCCCGCTCGCCCGGGTTGGTCGGGGGTTCGGCAGGTCGTACGCTCACCGAGCGAGCAGCCCAGCAGAGGTCGACGGAGGTGGCATGGGCAACGACGCGGTGCGGACTCAGCTGTTCGACCTACTGCTCCCCGTGACGGAGAAGGCGGGCCTCGACCTCGAGGACGTCGCCGTGAATCGGGCCGGTTCGCGCAGCGTGGTCCGTGTCGTGGTTGACGCCGACGGCGGACTCGACCTCGACGCGGTGGCCGAGGTCAGCCGGTCGGTGTCCGAGGTGCTGGACGCTGCGGACGATGTGCTGCGCGGCGCCTACGTCCTCGAGGTGACCAGTCCCGGGGTCGACCGGCCGCTCTCCGCTCCGCGGCACTGGCGCCGGGCCCGCACCCGCAAGGTCAAGCTGGTCCAGGCGGACGGGCGGGAAATCGTCGGGCGCGTCCAGGATGCCGCCGAGGATGAGAGCGGCTCGGTCACGTTGACGACCGACCAGGGGCCGGTCGTGATCCGGTACGCCGACGTCAAACGGGCCACCGTCGAGGTCGAGTTCAGCCCGACCGGGGCGTCGGGCCCCGGAGCGGGCTCGTGAAACTCGACCTCTCCGCCCTGCGCAGCGTCGAGCGGGAGAAGGAGATCGCGTTCGAGGCCCTCGTGGGCGCGATCGAAGCCGCCCTGCTGTCCGCGTACCGGCACACCGAGGGGGCGGCCGAGGACGCTCGGGTGACCGTCGACCGGGGCAGTGGCGACGTCGCGGTGCTGGTGCGTGAGTCCGACGAGAACGGTGTCGTGCTCCGGGAGTACGACGACACGCCCGATGATTTTGGTCGGGTGGCGGCCACCACGGCGCGTCAGGTGATCCTGCAGCGGCTGCGCGAGGTGCAGTCCGAGGTCACCTACGACGAGTACGCCGGGCGTGAGCGCGAGGTCGTGTCCGGTGTGGTGCAGCACCACGAGCAGCGGGCCGGTTCCCGGGTCGTGCTCGTCGCCATCGGCAGCGACGGCATGGAGGCCGTGCTGCCGCCGGGTGAACAGGTGCCGGGGGAGCGTTACGAACACGGCGACCGACTGCGGGTCTACGTCGTCGGGGTGACCAAGAATCCGCGCGGGGTATCGGTGACGGTGTCCCGTACCCATCCTGAACTCGTCCGCGGCTTGTTCGCGCTCGAGGTGCCCGAGGTTGCCGACGGCACCGTCGAGATCCCGGCGATCGCCCGCGAGGCCGGTCACCGCACCAAGATCGCGGTGCGATCGAAGATCACTGGTCTCAACCCGAAGGGCGCCTGCATCGGCCCGATGGGCAGCCGGGTACGGGCCGTCATGGCCGAGCTGCACGGCGAGAAGATCGACATCGTCGACCACTCGGACGACCCCGCGTCGTTCGTGGCGTCTGCGCTGTCGCCGGCGCGGGTGTCCTCGGTCGAGGTCGTGGATGCGGCGGCGCGCGCGGCTCGGGTCGTCGTGCCCGATTACCAGCTGTCGTTGGCCATCGGCAAGGAGGGGCAGAACGCCCGCCTCGCCGCTCGGCTGACCGGCTGGCGGATCGACATCCGCAGCGATGCCGAGAAGCCGGATTCCGGAGCCCAGCCGCCGGTCCCGGCCCGCACCTCGTCCCAGGCAGCGGATCCGCGGTAGCATTGGCTGCGGCGCGTCGCGCGGAGCCGGTCCGTACCTGTATCGGGTGCCGGAGACGGGCGGCGGCTGCAGATCTGCTACGAGTCGTAGCGGCCGAGGGCGTTCTCGTCCCCGATCCGCGTCGACGGATTCCGGGTCGGGGTGCGCACGTGCATCCGGACCTTCGGTGCCTCGATCTGGCGGAACGCCGATCCGCTTTCCGCCGGGCCTTTCGCACCGCTGGACCGTTAGACGCCGAAAGGGTCCGGGAATTCCTCACGGTCGCCGAACGTCGAACAGATCAGCTGCATGCTGAGGTTGAGGCATGACATGTCAGCGCACGTCACCGGAAGCAGGGCGAGACAACGATGAGTCCTCGATGAGCAGCTCACGATGAGCATTCGCATGCTGTAGGACCAGGTCACGCGGGCAGTCCGCGGGCCCAAGCTAAGGAGCACCGTGGCAGGTAAGGCCCGCGTACACGAGCTGGCCAAGGAGATGGGCGTCGACAGCAAGACCGTCCTCGCCAAGCTCAAGGATCTCGGAGAGTTCGTCAAATCCGCTTCGTCGACCGTCGAAGCACCCGTCGTGCGCAAGTTGCGCGAATCCATGGACGGCGGCAACGGTTCAGGTGCTGCCCCGGCAGCGTCCCGTCCCGCCGGCACCCCCGGTGACCCGCGCCGCGCTCGAGGGGCCGCTCCTGCGGCCCCCGCCGACGCGCCGGTCGTCACCCCGGAGCCCGCTGCCGCGCAGCCTGCGGCCCCCGCGGCTCCGTCCGTGCCCGAGCCGGGCATCGGCGTTCCGCCCGTGGCTGCCGCGGCCAGCGCTGCGCCGGCGCCGGCTCGTC
>DATITC010000077.1:0-14224 GCA_035468175.1 Frankiaceae bacterium
CATACACGCCGCCCGTATATGCCGGAGGCGTAGTGCTCATGCACATGGAGGCACCGCACACAGCCCAGGCTCTGCAGGGAGTTATCGATGCCGTTCGAGCCCGGGGTCTGCAGCTGCCACCGATCCACTGAACCGGCCGCATACGTCTCACACCCGGGCGCCGAGAACGCCTGGCCCTGATACGTCCCGGTCGCCGACACCTCGAGCTCCGGCAGTCGAACCCTTGCATGGTTCCGCACGACGGCTCAGGGCGCCAGCCCGCTTCAGCGTGAGGTGCCCGTTCGGGCCAAAGGCTGCGCGCGGGTGCTCGAGTGTTCAATGTCGGCCACATGACGTTCAAACATCTGTCATCCTCTGCCGCATCAAAGACCCAAGGGGGAACTGATGGCGCAGAGTCTGCAATCCGGCGGAGCAGGACAGCCACGATCGCCTATCAGATCTGGTCCTCGTCGCCGATGGCTCGCGGCGGGTGTGGTGGTGCTGCTGATCATCGTGGCCCTCGTCGTGGTGAACCTGACGGGTGGCGGTAAGGCCAGCGCTTCGCAGATCCAGCTGGAGTCCACGTCCACCAGCGGTCCGGCGCCCTTCGGACCGCCGGCGGGGCAAGACGCCACTGGCGTAGTGGCGCCCACCACTGCGAAGACTGAGCAGCCGGGCGACACCACTGGCCTCTACGCCACGGAACCCGACAAGCCGTCGTGCGACAGAGACGCTTTGACCTCTCAGGTCACGTCGAACCCGGCGAAGGCAGCCGCGTGGGCTGCACCAGTAGGCACCACTGCCGACGGAATCCCGAGTTACGTCCGGGGGCTGAACGCGGTGACGCTGCGTGCGGACACCGCCGTGACTGAGTACGGCTACTCCTCGGCGCAGTTCCAGCCCTATCCGGCGGTTCTGCAGGCCGGTACTGCGGTGCTGGTCAACAGCTACGGCGAGCCGACGGTGAAGTGCTACAATGCCGACCCGCTGGGCAAATCCACCAAGTCGAACACCTCGGGCGAGACGGTGGGAGCAACCTGGGCCGGCTACGACGCCAAGCGCACCATCACCGTGGCACCGGCATCCGCGCCGCAGACCAAGCTGGTGACGATCAACCAGAGCACCAACGTCCAGGTCCCGGTCGTCGTCAACATCGACCCCAACGCGCCGCCGAAGCCCAACCCCACGCCGCCGACGACCTCCGGCGGCCAGCTGGTTCTCACGGGCGTCCACAACTACGACGGCACGATCACCCTCTCTGACGGACGAGTGATCCGTAAGGACGGCTCCGTCGTGAAGGCGTCCGTGGACGTCAAGCACCCCCCGGGCAGCACGACGCTCGCGGATGGCGGCATCCGGCACCCGGACGGCTTGGTGTTCAACAAGGACGGGACGCAGCGCAAGGCGATTCAGTTCGCCGGGCCACCAGCGCGGACTGTCAACCCGGACGGCACGACCGTCCCGCCGTTGTCCATCGGATTCATCAAGTGGAACTACGACGGCAGCTTCCTGGTCATCGACACCGGCAAGGGCGGAAGCGTCAAGGTCGTGGACGCGAACGGGACCCTGCATCCGCCGGCGCCTCCGATCCCGGCGGGATCCGTGGTCAATGGGGACGGCTCCATCACCACTCCGGACGGGAAGATTCTCAACCCGGACGGTGCGCAGCGTCCGCCGCAGCAGCCGCTACCGGGTGGAACGGTTCTCAACCCCGATGGCAGCAACACCCCGCCCGCGAATCAACCTCCCGACCCGGCTGCGGTGAAGATCAACCAGAAGAACCTGATCAGCCCGCTCGATCCGAACAACACGCTCGCGCCCGACAACGGGACTGAGCCCACTGCGGCACCAGATGGCTCGGCACAGCAGTCAGCAGAGCCTTCAGCATCGCCTGGAACGGGGGACAGCGGTTCCAGCGGCACGAGCGGCGACGGTGGCACGACCGGCAACGGTGGCACGACCGGCGACAGTGGCACGACCGGCACTGGTGGCAGCACTGACGGCGGCACCGGCGGCGGCACCGGCGGCAGTGGCACCGGGACCGGCACCGGCACCGGCACCGGCACCGGCGGCGGCGGCGGCAACTAGGCGCTTGCCGATAAACCCACGCGACAACGAGGGGTGCCCGTAACCGGTAACGCCGGCCACTCGCACCACTCGCACCACTCGTACTCGTCGCATCGTCCGGCTTGCCCCGTCGGGGCGCTGTTGGCGGACTCCGCGGGCTATGTCGGGCCTGTCCCGCAGAAGGTTCGGAGAGAGTCGCCAAACGTTCCCGTAGACCCGAACACGGGTCTACGGTCTCCACCGGGCTCGGCAACTGGCTCTCCCCCGCCACGTGGGACCACGGGGTGCCCGACGGCAGCAAGAACGCCTGCATCCCGGACCTGAACGGTCAGACGGTTCAGGTATCGACGCCGGGCCCCGTTGCTGCGTCGCTGACCATCGGTTCGAACGTGACGCTGCGAGTCGAGGGCAACGGGGACGACGGGGACGCGCAGCTCACCGTCGGCAGCGGTGACCAGCGGGACGATCGACGTCCTCCCTGGCACCGGCGGCGCCCGTTCGATCTCGGGCACCGTGTCGAACGGGGGCACGTTCACCGCCACCGCCGATGCGACCGTGTCCGGCACCCTGACCAACACGGGCACCGGCAAGGTCCAGGTGGGCGACGACGCGCACACCGCAGTCGTGCTCTCCATCACGACGCTGGGCAACTACGACCCGGGCACCCGAGGCCTCAGCGGTGGCGGGACCTTCGAGCTGTTCGCGAGCCTGAGAGTGCCGAACCTGGACATCCGAGTGCTGACGACGAAGGTGTGGCTGCGATCGTCAGCGGCCCATCTCCAGGCGACCGGTGGCGCCAACGCCCTGCAGAACCTGACCACGATCCCGTTCTTCGGACAGCTCCTGCTCGACGCCGGCACCCTCACCATCGGCGCACCCACCGTCTCCGGCTTCCTGCGAATCGACGCAGCCACCGTGCGCACTTCGGGGACGACGACAATCGCCCAGGCAGGCACGGTCCATCTGCAGAATGCGAGCGCCGTGCTCCGGCCGCTGACCGGATCGGTCGTCGTTACCGCCGGTGGCACGCTCTCCGGCTTCGGTTCGGTGCAGGGGTCCGTGCGCAACGGCGGCACCCTGTTCACCGGCGGGCTGACCGGCCAGCAGTTGAGGATTGGCGGCGCCTTCACCCAACTGAGCAGCGGCTACTTCGGACTCGACATCTTCGGCACGCTCGCTGACGTCACTCCCGTCGTCGTCAGCGGACCGGCCACGTTAGCGGGCCAGCTCGACCTGATGGCAGCCCCGGGCACGACCGGCAACGGACTGACCGTTCCGGCACTCACCGCCACGAGCCGGACGGGGACGTTCCGAACAAGCTTCGCGGTGCTCTCCGACGATCATCGGGTGCTGAGTTCCTACCCGGGCGCACGGGTGAACCTGACTGCGACGGCGGCCCGGGAGGACGACGACGTCCGCATCGCCTACGAGCAACGGACCGGGGTGCCGAGCTTTGAGTTCAGTCGGTGGCTCCGGACGAGCGGCACGACAGGCGGGACGATGTCGTACAGCCCGAGCGACGGCGAGCCCGTGCTGTTCCCGTTCACCGCGCCCACCGCCGGCAACCACAGCCTGCAGGTCCGGGTGACCGGGACGAAGAACGCCAGCTCCAGCGGGAACGCCATCACGATGCGCGGCTTCTTCGTCCCCGGGAGCGGCAACGACGACCTCGCCGCCCGACAGGTCGGTATCGGCGGTTGGACGCGGACGGCAGATGCGGCGGCCTCCGAGGGCAGCCTGCGCTCGGCCACCGCCGCTGGGCGCTTCGCGCAGACGACCTTCGCCGGCGGCGTCAGCATCATCTGGGTAACGCAGACCTGCCCGAGCTGCGGCCGCGCCGCGGTGATCGTCGACTCGACCGTGTACACCGTCGACCTCTACTCGCCGGCGAAGCGGAACCAGGTCGTGAAGTCGTTCCCGGTCACCGGCCTCACGTCGCACACCGTCACGATCCTCGTGCTGGGCAACAAGAACGCCAGATCGAGCGGGACGAAGGTCGTCCTCGACGCGCTGCGGCCGGTGTTCCCCAACTGACGGTGCCCCCGCCCCTACGCGCGCGGACGCTATCCGGAACCTGCTCCAGCCTCCGCTCGCGGGAGTCGCTCAGATCCTCGTCGCGGCGCCGGCCGAGCTCGGCGTGCTCTGCTCAGGTACGGCGCCGATCTGAGCGAGCAGCGACAGCGTGTCCGCGTAGTCCCGCACCTCGGCGACCCGGTCACCGTCGAACCGGCTGAAGAAGGCAGCGCGCGTGGAGACACGGCGGCCGGATGCCGGGAGTGGGCCCATCGGGGTCTGCAGCGTCCCGTCGTGGGTGCCGTCGAAGCGCACCTCGTAGGCGAGCACGTCCCCGTCCCGGGCGGCCGAAGTGATCGTGGCGCGCAGGTCGGAGAAGGCCCCGACCCACCCCTGCATGACCGCCCGGAACTCGGCGGGGTCGGTGATGCGCTGCCCGAGCGCCACGTCCGTGTAGTCCACGCTTCCCCCGCCCATTGCGATCATCGCGTCGAAGTCGCGCCGGTTGAACGGCTCGACCATTGCGGTCGCCAGAGCCATGGCGTCCTGCGCGAGGTCAAGATCCATGTCGTCCTCCTCGTGTTGTCGGGGTCCGCACCGTAGTCCTCTGTGTGACGCTGCAACACCCCCCAAGCGCAGGGTCGCTCGGCCCTGGTAGGAGCGCATAGGCCACCCACAAGCTGGGATCGAGCCACCCAGCCGTGAACGGGGATGCGATGGACTTCCGATGGCACGCGGCCGGGATGGACGAGGTGCCGGACGACGACCGGTGGCTCTCCCCCGCGGAAGCGGCCCGGGTCGCGGGCATGCGCTACCCCAAGCGGCGGAGCGAGTTCCGCCTCGGTCGCTGGACAGCCAAAGCAACGCTGGCGGCGGTGCTCGATGCGCCGATCGGGAGGGATGGGCTGGCCGGCATCGAGATCCGGGCCGCTCCCACCGGCGCGCCGGAGCCCTACCGGAAGGGAGCCCCCGCGCCGGTCAGCCTGTCGATGACCGACCGGGCCGACTGGGCCGTTTGCCTTGTGGGGCCGCCCGGCGTCGACGTCGGCTGCGACCTGGAACTGGTCGAGCCGCGAAGCGACGCCTTCGTCGCCGACTTCCTCACCGAAGCCGAACAGCGCGCGGTCGTCGACGCCGGCCGATCTCGAGATGTCATGGCGAATCTGGTCTGGTCGGCCAAGGAGAGCGCTCTGAAGGTGCTGCGCACCGGTTTGCGCCGGGACACCATCTCGGTCGAGGTCACGGTCACGGACCAGCCGGCCGAGGGGGCCGAGGGGTGGCGCCGGCTCGAGGTGCGCGACCGGCAGACCGGAGCGGTCTTTCCCGGTTGGTGGCAGCGGTTCGACGCGTTCCTGCTCACCACCGCCACGTCGGGGCCCGCGCCGCCGCCGGTCGCGTTGCTCTCGGAGGACCGGCTGCGCCGGGCGCAACCCTCGCACCGGTGGATGGCGGCGCAGGAGCAGCTGCGGGCGCGCTGACCGTCGTGCCGAGGCGTTGTGCCAGAACGTCCTGTCGAGGACGTCGTGCTGAGGACGTGGTGCGAGCAGGCGATCAGCGTCCCAGCACCAGCTCCCCGGTGGACGCCTCGACGCGAGCGGTGGGCGTCCGTGCGACGCGCTCCCGCTCCCGGGTCATCCCTCGCTCCAACGCGTCGATCAGGTACGGGCGCAGGTCCTTCGCTGCGACGATCCGATCGACCGAGCCAACCTGCTTCGCCCGACCCACGGTGTGGACGTTCTCGAACTCAGCGGCCACGTCGCCGAGCTTCTCGGCCCGCACCTGCTCGGTCATCTCGCGCAACTGGGCTCGGAGCACCTCGAGGTCCGCCCCCTCGGTGCCGTCCGCGGCAGCCACCTGAGCGGCGAGCGACGCAACGCGCTCGTCGGCCCGCGTCCGCTGATTCACCTCGTGCGTGAAGACGACAGCGGCGGCCGGGGCGCCTCCGATCACGGAGGCGTAGGAACCCTCGATCGCCGCGGCTTCGATGCTCGGGTTCAGCCGCTTGGAGAACACGACGAAGGCACCCCCGTGGTACCGGGAGACCACGACGAACACGATCGGGCCAGCAAAGTTCGTGACGGCACGGCCGATCTCGGCCCCGTACTCCAGCTGCCAGAGCCGCATCGATTCCGGACTGCCGTCGAAGCCGGACAGGTTGGCCAGGACGACCAGCGGCCGATTGCCGCTGGCGCCGTTGATCGCCCGAGCCGTCTTGCGCGCAGACTGCGGGAACAGGGTCCCCGAGGTCCAGGTGGTCGGACCGTCCGCCGGGATGAAGCCCTCCCGCGGCAGCGGATGCGACTCGAACCCGATCAAGCAGATCGGGATGCCGCCGATGCGAGCGTCCCAGACGGCGGACCCCTCCGCGTTTCGCATATGGCTCCACCGCTCCAGCGGTTCGGAATCGGCGTCCGTCACCGCCCGCATGACCGAGCGGATGTCGAACGGCTTCTTCCGTTCCGCGTTGCTGCTCGCGGAGAACACCTCGCCCACCGTGGCGAAGCCGTCGCCGGAGACGCGAGCGTGCGGGAAGCTGCAGACGTCCCGGTCGGCCGGGTCCTCGGTGACCGCCCGGCGCGGGAACCGTTCCCCCGACACGACGTAGGTGTGGGCGTAGTGGCGGAGCAGCAGGGTGCAGGCGCCCTCCAGGTCCGGCGCGTAGTACTGCGCCTGCCCATTCGGCCCCATGATCCGCTCGTACCCGCCGATCCCGAGGTTGTCCTCGGCGGAGACGCCGCCGGAGAAGTCCAGGGCGGTCTTACCGGTGAGCACCATCGCACTCTCCGGGATCATGACGAGCACGCCTCGGGTGTGCATGAGCATCGTCGACTCGGCGTTCCAGTACGGCTGAGCGCCGACGTTGATGCCCGTGACCAGGATGTTGATCTCGCCCTCGGCCTGGGTGAACTGGACGAGGCGGCGCAGTACCGCGGCGATCCAGTCCATGTTCTCGGTGCCGCTCGTCATGGAGATCTTCGCGCCTGCCGAGACCGCGAACCACTCCACCGGCACACGCAGGCGTTCCGCGAGATCGCAGGCGGCGATGATGCGGCGGCACTCCCCCTCGGCCAGGTTGCCCATGCCGCGGCTGGGATCGCCGAGCACCATCACCCGGCTCATGCCCTCCGGGTATTCGCGGGTGACGTTGCGGATGACGCCGACCACGATGTTGGAGGCGTTGCGGCCGTACTCGCGATCGACCGGTTCGAGCCGGTCGGCACCGTTCACATCTGCGATCAGGTCGTACTCGACGAAGTCGCCGGGCGGGAAGTCCGAGCTGCTCAGCTCCGGCGGGGTCAGCATCTGCACGATGTCGTACGGGTAGTGCGACCCCCGGCGCCGGGTCTGCAGGGCCCGCCACTCGTACTCGGTGAGCACCGGGATCGGCACTCGCTCGGGCGGAGCCTGACGGACGACCACGCCGCCGGCCGGACTGCTGACCAGCAGCTCCTGCTGTCGCAGCTTGCCGGCGGAAGAGGGCATCCGCACCCGCACGATCACCTCGTCCAGACCGAGTCCCCGAGCTGCAGCGGCCTGCCGGTGGGCCAGGTCCTGCCACAACGACGCCGGGACGGTCCACGGCGGACGGACGTAGAGGATCAGCTCGTTGAGCAGCAGCCGTTCTGCCGGCGACCGATGCGACTGGTAGTGGCGGATCGCCGACAACGCCTCGAGGTAGATGCGCTCCATCAACGGCAGGCCGGTGATCTGCCCGTCCGCGTCCAGGGTCGGCGTGAGGTCCCGGACCTCCGCCAGCGCGAACAGCCTTTCGTCCTTCGGATTCGTCCGGGCGACGCCACGGAAGAGGTAGACGTCTTCGACGGAGTCGAGCCGCTCGAGGGCGAAGTTCGACAGCCGCCACAGGTCGAGCCGTTCCGCCAGCATCGGATGCAGGTTGCGGTAGAGCGGGTCCTCCACCAAGAGGCCGGATGCGCGGCGGTAGGTGAAGTGGTAGGTGCTCGCTTGCTCGGCAACTGCCCCGGTCTCGCTGCCGGTCTCACTGACGATCGCCGATAGCCGGTGCAGCCGACGATCGGCGTCACCCAGCCACGCCGTGCCCACCCGCTCCTCGAACAGCCGTCTGGCGATCTCCGCGGTCGCCAGCCGCCCGTCGTGCCACACGTGCACGTCCACCATCACCCGTAGCTCCGCGGGCACCGACCGCAGGTGGACGTTCACCGCCGATGCCATCGCCGACAGGTCGCTGCTGTCGGCGTAGCCGAGCACCAGGTGGACGGGGCCCTCGGGCTCCTCGAACCGGGCGGAGCAGAGTTGGTGCCCGTCGGCCTCGAAGCAGGTCAGGTCGCTCAGGTGGCGGATGCGGTAGTAGCGCCGGACCGCCGACTCGAGGACTGCTTCCCGACCCGTTCGGTCGGCACCGCGGAAGTGTTCGAGCATCACCGGGCGCAGCGGGTAGGGGGCGGCGACGAGCCGGGCGAGCCAGGCGAGGCGCTCCTGTTCGGGCGGGTGCTCCTGCAGGCGTTGCAGAGCAGTCCTGGCCTCGGCGTACATCGCCGACCGCGCCGCTTCCAGCACCGGCTCGTCGTACCAGCGGAACCGGACCTCACGGGCGAGGTCCGCCACCGTGGCGTAACGCCCCTCGGTCGCCTGGATCAGGTCGTCGAGCAGGACTCGCTCGGCCTCGGCGTCGGCTGCGGCCACGCCGCTGTCGCCGGACAACCACCGTCGGTCCGCCCGCCGCCGGTCGAGGACGGCGGCGATGAGCGGCATCTCGTCGGCGAGCCGCTGGGTGGCTTGGAACAGGAGGACGAGCGCGTCGTCGAGGGCCAGAGAAGGAGCCAGCCCGTTCACCCCGTAATGGCGCAACACATCCCGCAGCCGGACCAGATACGCCCCGGGCAGGCCTTCGCCTTCACGAGCAGGTGACCGCAGGTAGGTGAGCAGGTACTGCTCGGGACTGCGGACCATCTCACCGGCGTCCGACGACGGGTCATGGGCGCGACCGGACACCGCGCAGAGCGACGCGAAGACCTCGAGCAGCTCGTCCTCCGCGTGCCGCAGCAGCGCGGAGCCCGCCGGTAGGTCGGCGTAAGCCCGCTGTTGACCGGCGAGAAGCCCGGTGATCTCCCCCTGGTCCCCGTCGTAGCCGAGCAGGTGGTCGCGTAGCTCGCCGAAGCTCCGGCGAGCAGCGACCTCCGCCTGTCCGCCACCGCCGACGCCCGGCTCGCCTTCACCGATGCCCGGCTCGCCGTCGGCGAGCTCGGCGAGGTTGGCGAGGTCGGCGAGGTCGACGGCGGGCCCATCGGCGGCTGGGGCGGTTCCGGACTCCGCCTCCAGCTCCACCAGCCGGCTGCGGGCATCGACCTGCACGTTCAGCGTGGCCGGAACGGCGCGTACCCGGCCCGCGAAGGGTGCGCTGATCGACGTCTCCAGCTTCATCATCTCGACGACCGCGACCGTGTCCCCCGCCTGTACCTGGTCTCCGGGTTGCACCGGGAGGGCGACGACCACCCCCGGCGCGGGCGAGCGGATCACGCCGCCTTCGTCGCTGAGGATCCGGTGGGACACGCCTTCGACCTCGATGAGGCTGACCGGCCCCTGGACGACGGCAGTCACCCGTAGATGACGGTCGCCGACCGTCAGACGTCGCTCGAACTCCCCGATCTCCTCGACCTGCAGACGAATCCGCCGACCGGAGACCTGCACCTCGTAGGCGGCAGGTCCTCGGCGCAGAACGCGCATCCGGTGCACGCCTCCGGCGAACCGGAACTGCACCGTCTGACCCTGATGGGCAGCCGGCTCCGGCCGACCCCGGGCGGCGGCTGCGAAGAAGCGTGACCGCATCAGCCGCGACTTGGCGTTGGCGGCCTCGACTGCGGCGACGAGCAGCGCCTCCGCCCGGTACCGCGTGGCGACGAAGTCCCCGCGGGCCATCGCTTCGTCCAGCCAGCCGGTGTGCAGGCGTCCGGCCCGTACGTCCGGATGGTTCACCAGGCTGAGGAGGAAGGTCTTGCTGGTCGTCCCGCCGTCGACCACGGCCGTCGTCTGCTCGATCGCCCGGGAGAGCCGGCTCAGCGCCTCCGGCCGATCGTGTCCCCAGGCGATCAGCTTGGCGATCATCGAGTCGAACTGCGGCGGCACGTCGTCACCCTCGTTGACGCCGGTGTCGACCCGGATGCCCGGTCCGAGCGGGAGGCGGAGGTGGGTCATCCGGCCGGGTGCCGGCATGAAGTCGTTCGCCGGTTCCTCGGCGGTAAGACGCACCTCGACGGCGTGTCCGGTGATCGGCGGAGGCTCACCCTCGAGCCGTCCGCCTTCCGCGACCAGGAGCTGCAGCTTGACCAGATCCAGACCGGTGGTGAGTTCGGTGACCGGATGCTCGACCTGCAGCCGGGCGTTGACCTCCATCAGCCGCGGGACGCCGTCGGCCGGGTCGTAGAGGAACTCGACCGTGCCGGCGTTCACGTAGCCGGCGGCCCGGCACAGCCGGCAGGCAGCTTCCCGGAGTTCGTCGGCCTGGGCGGCGGTCAGCGCGGTGGAGTTGGACTCCTCGAGCACCTTCTGGTGATGGCGCTGGATGCTGCAGTCGCGGATTCCCGGCGCCCAGACCGTGCCGTAGCGGTCCGCGATGACCTGCACCTCGATATGCCGACCGCCCTCCACCTGCCGTTCGAGGAACACCGTCGGGTTACCGAAGGCGTGTGCCGCCTCGGCCCGCGCCGACTCGAAGGCCGCCGGAAGCCCGGCCGCGTTCTCGGCACGGCGGATGCCTCGCCCGCCACCCCCGGCGGTGGCCTTGACGACGATCGGGTAACCGATCCGCTCGGCTGCGGCGAGCGCTGTCGTCACGTCGTCGACCGGTCCCCGGCTCCACGGCACAACCGGGACGCCGGCGTGTTCTGCCAACTCCTTCGAAGCGATCTTGTCGCCGAGCCGGCGCATGACGGCGGCGTCCGGTCCGATGAAGGTGATGTCGAGCCGGTCGCAGAGGTCGACGAAGTCGGCCTGCTCGGAGACGAATCCCCAGCCGACCCAGACGGCGTCGGCGCGCGCCTGCAGCAGCGCCGCCTCCACCCGGGGCAGGTCGAGGTAGGCCGGCATCGCCGCACGGCCCGTGGGCGTGACCACGGCAGGGCCAAGGCACACCGCCTCGTCGGCCGCCCGGACGAACCAGGCGGAGCGGTCCGCCTCGGTGAACAGCGCGATGGTGCGCAGGTCGGTCCGGCCCTCGGCCCGGAGCTCGGCGACAGCGTTGAGCAATCGCATCGCCGGCTCGCCGCGGTTGACGATGGCAAGGCGTCGAATGGTCCGGGCCGGCTCGTCGCCGACACCCTCATTCATGCCAGCACCCTGCGCAGCGGTTCGAGCAGCTGGTCGTCGATCGGCGCGGGAAGCGCCACCGTCCGGTAGCCCTCCAACCGCAGCTGGACTCGGCCGGTGGCATCCAGCACCTCGGCGTTGAAACGGCCACCCGCTGCGTCATCGGCGGCGTCGTCGACGACACCCTCGTCCACCCGAGCGAGGAGTTGGTCCCCGTTCGGGTGGTCCCCGTTCGGGTGCTCCCCGTCATGCGAGTGCAGCACGATCCGGTCGATGTGCGCCGGCAGCGCCATCCTCCCCGCGGCCCCGAGCTCCTGTACCCCGGCCGTTTGGAAGCACAGCTCGATCAGCCGCGGCGCGACGAGCACCGGCCGGTCCGCCGGCTGGTGGCCGGGCGGCAGCTGCGGCGCGAACCTGCCGATGACACTCCGCTCGGTGTGCCAGGCGCGGTCGAGTACCTGGAAGGCGGGACCGTGGAAGTAAATCGCGTAGACCGACTCGGGTCCGACCGAGGCAGCCTCCTCGCTGACGGCGGGGACCTCGTCCCACTCTGCCGCCGGCTGCTCCGCTGTGAGCCGGACCCGCCCGGTGAAATGCACCGTCGTCTGCGGTTCAGGGCTGGTCGCCACACGGCGTGTGCCGACCAACCGGCAAAACGCCACGAGCTCCCCGTCGTCCGGCCGGATCGTCGCGGTGATGGTCAGCGTGCGTGGCTCGTCCCGGTAGAACTTCACCGGGGCGAGGAAATCGACGTCCTCGATCGCGGCGACGTGCCAGTCGGGAAGGAGGAGCCGGGCCGCTTCGGCGAACGCCTCGACTCCCATCACGCCCGGAAGTACGGCCGTCCCGTCGATGCGGTGGTCGGCCAGGAACGGCTGGACTTGTGGATCGAGCGTCGTCTCGACCGTCAGCCCGGAGTAGATGCCCATCCCGATGACCCGTCCGATCATCGGACCGCTCGCTGAGACGTCCACCGCCGCCGGATCCAGCCCGCCCTCTGGATCGAACTCGGAGCTCAGCACCCCGAGTTCGCCTCCGACGACAAGCTCACCCCGGGTACCACCGGCGGTCAGCTCGCGCCGGACCGTGGCGATGCCGGCTGCCGGATCGAGCATCTCGATGCCGGCCTGCGCCATCACCGTGGGGATCGAGCCACGGGTCGCCATACCGATGCCGGCCCAGGCGGTCCAGTCGATGACGATGCCCCGCGTGTCCGGCCGGGTCCGCCGGAGGTTCGAGGTGAGCTTGCACAGCAGGTCGTTCGCCGCCGAATAGTCCGTCTGACCCTGGTTGCCGAACCGCCCGGCGACCGAGCTGAACGCCACGGTGGCGGCGATCGGAACGCCGTCGAGGGCCCGCAGCAGGTGGAACCACCCGGCGCTCTTGACGTCGAAGACCAGGTCGTACTCCCGCGGCTCCTTGTCCTTCAAGGCACGGCTGATGTCGAGGCCCGCCGCGTGGATCAGGACATCGACCCGTCCGTGCTCGGTGGCGATCGCCCGCGCGACCTGCCCGACCGCGGCGCCGTCGGTGAGGTCGACGCTGTGGTACCGGGCGACGCCGCCCGCGCTCACCACGGCGGAGATCGCCGCCTGCGCCATCGCCAGCCGCTCGATCCGGGCCAGCTCCTTCTCGACCAGCACCGGCGTCACCTTCTGACCCCCGGACGTGAGCCGAGCGATGAGCTCCCGCTTCAGTCCCTCGCGGTCGGCGAGGAAAGCGACCAGGTCCGGGTCGTCCGGATCGGGCTGCGGCGTGAGGTCGAGCAGATGGAACACGCCGCCGTGTCCGGCCGTGGCGAGATCCGCGGTGATGGCCGAGACGATGCTCCCGGCCGCGCCGGTGACGACGTAGACCGTCTCCGGGGTCAGAGCGAGTCCCGGCTGACCGTCGGCGGCCGGCTGTTCCTCCAGACCGACGGTCCAGCGAAGCCGCGCGTCGTGCCCGACCTCCACACATCCGGGGTCGCGCAGCGTCTCCTCGATCAGCCGGTCCGCGACCTCGGTCTCCGGGTGAAGCAGCGGGAAGTCCACCGCTTTGACCAGCGTGTCGGGCTTCTCGCGCTTGAGGGCCTTGGCGAAGCCGGTGATGCTTCCGCCGAGCGGAGCGGACGCGCCCGCCCGGTCGTAGCCGTGACGGCCACCGAGTCGGGTGCCGGTAATGAGGAAGACGTCCCGGTCGTACAGCCGGCGCATCGTCGCCACCAGGTTCTTCACCCGTGACCGCACCGCCGTGCGCCAGCCGTCGTCGTCGAGCTGCGGCATGGGCCCCTCGTCGTCCAGCCCGGCAAGCCAGTAGACGCCGTTGATCGCACCCTCGCCGAGCCGGCTTTCCAGGTGCTCCAGCAGGTCCTGCCGTTCCGAATCCGGCCCCAGGGTCAGGACCTCGACGCCGCGTGCCCGGAGCCGCTCGGTCAGGACCGTCGCGACCCCGCCGCGGTCGGGCGCGAGGAGAACGCGGTCACCCTGCTGGAGTTCGACTCCTGTGGGCTTGCACTGCGTGAGTGGTGGACGCAGCACCGGCACCGGAACCCGGCGCGGGAGCCGATCAGCCGCTTCCAGGCTCCCCACCGGGGGTGCCGGGAAAGTCCGGACAGCAGGAGCAGGTGCCGCTTCCGCCGGACCCTGGGTCGCGGCAGAACCGGGGGTCGCCGCAGCCACCGGAGCGTCTGCCGCAACCGGAGCCGGGGCGGTGGGGATACGGGCCTGCACGAAGTCGACCACCGCGTTCAACGTCGGGTAATCCCGCAACTTCAACGCATCGTCCCGCGCAATACCGAACTCACCCCGGATGCTGGCGAACACCTCCGCCTGCTTCACCGTGTCAATCCCCAGATCCGCCTCGAGATCCAAATCCAAATCCAGCATCTCCGCCGGATAACCCG
>DATITC010000078.1:0-3879 GCA_035468175.1 Frankiaceae bacterium
CTGGACCACCTGGTCCGCACCGCCGCCGCGGCCGCCGACGCCCTGACCGGCGCGCTGGCTGAGGCCGGACACCCGGGCCGGACCCCGCTCGCCGACCCAGCCGCCGACGCGGACCATCCCCCGAGCCGTCACCACCGACAGGGCTCATCGGACGCCCTGCGCGCCGCTCCGGCGAGCTGGGATTTTCTGGGCCAAAGCCCGCTGCCACAGGCCAGTCAGTGGCCGGTGTTGGTGAGCTGGGACGCCAGGTGGGTCGACCCGCGGCGCAACTCGCGTCGCGTTCCCGTGGGATGGTGACCGGACAGCGCCGGGATCGGGCTTGACGTCCTGTCAGGCGCCCCCCTCGCAGGAGGCGCTGGGCCAGCTGCCCACATGGGCGGTGCCGGGCTGGACGTGGGCACCGGAAGTCATCCGGCTCCCGTCCGGACAGACGGGTCAATCGCAGTACGTCATGTATTACGGCGTGCGGCACTGCGGAGCGCAGGCAACGCCGTGTCCCAACGGCTCCGGTATTGCTGCCAACAACCATCTCTGCATCGGACCGGTCAACTGGTGATGGCCTACCACGGCTGGGGCGGGGTCATCGGCCCGGCGCCCCGGTTCATGTGGATCGCGACGGTGACGTGGTCGAGCGGCCGACCGGTCCGGCCGGATACCTCCTGGATGGGAACGCCCTGCTCCACCTGACCCACGAGCGCGCAGGTGCCTCACTGACTCGCCTTACCTGCGCCGCGCGCACGGACCCGGCTGTCGCAGCTGCGCCGCTGGCGAGCCTCAAGCGCTCCTCGGCGCGCGGCGGACGGCTGACCCTCGCCGACTCACGCCTCCCCATCAGGCGGGGACCGGGGCACCACGCCATCTCAATGAACTCGTCCTCCGCAATCAGCTTCGCCAGACGGAATGCATCACAAGATGCGCGGCGAGCTTCAGGCTGCGTGTTGGACTCGGCCAACCGAGCGACCTATCCCCTCGCGGCGTGGTATGCGTCCCGGATCGCCGTCGCTATCCGACCGCGAGCCGAGACCTGATATCCCTGCTGCTCTGCCCACTGCCGGACAGTGCTGCTGTCCCCCTCTGGGGAACGGCGCGGGCGAGGCACGGCACTGCTCCGCGTCCCGGCGCGACCACCCACCTTGCGGGCGTACGGCGTCCACTCGTTGAACGCTTCCCGGAGCCGAGAGGCATTCTCCTCCGAGAGGTCGATCTCGTACTCCTGCCCGTCGAGCGAGAAGGAGACGGTCGCTGCCGCCTCACTGCCGTCGAGGTCGTCCAGTAGCTCGATCAGGGTGCGCGATGCCATGAACCCTCTTAGCCCCATCCCAGCGCGAAAGCACGTCACCACTCCGGATGCCCGACCAGAATTCAGGGAAGCGTGGCTCACTCCTACTGCTCCCCTACTCGAAGCCCGCCACCGGGACCTCACTCGGCACCAGCGCCGAGCGGTCGTATGTCGGGACCGCGATATGCCTCGGTAGGTCGCCCCGAGTCTTCTCGGACAAGGGAACGGCCCGTCGGCGGGCGGGCGGCCGTCGGCCACCGCCGTCTCCGTCGCAGCAGGGCGGGCAAACGGCGTTCTGCTGCACCGCGCGTGGGAACTGCTACCCCTCCGAACCACGGCCGACGGGTACGCCACGGTCGTCAGCTCCCGGGAGGTCACGGTTGCCCAGCACCTGCGTCGCCCACGGCGAGTAATCGGTGACGCGGCTCGCGTCACAACGAGAGTTGGTTCTTCCTTATTCGGGACGGGTATCTACCTAACCTGCGGGCGTAGCGGGGCCAACGCCGAGGCGAGCCACGCTGCCGGCGCACGTCGGGCTCACCGGATCGGTTCCGTTCGGCTCGCTGCTGCCGCCTCACCTGCGCGACCACCAACGGCAAGGACCCCCCCGTGACCAGCACCCCCACCGCCAGCCGCTTGCCCGAGCACGGGGCGGGCAATGACGCCGGCGAGGGCAAGGGTCGGTCGACCGCACGGGCCGCCGCCGAGCCGTCGGTTGCGCAGCACGACACCGAGGAAACGTTCGACCGCCTGCTCAGTGAGGGAGTGCAGCGGGTCGGTCGATCGTGGACCGGGCTGACCGCGACCGGCCTCCTGGGCGGCTTCGACATCGGACTCGGTGTCCTGGCGCTGCTGCTCGTCGAGAGCTATACGCACAGCACGGTGCTGGCTGGCCTCGCCTTCGCCATCGGCTTCCTCACCCTCACGATTTCCCACAGCGAGCTGTTCACCGAAGACTTCCTCGTCCCGGTGACGGCGGTTGCGGCCGGCAGGGTGCGCTTCCGCGCTCTGATGCGGCTCTGGGGTATGACCCTGGTGACCAACCTGGTCGGTGGCTGGGTGATCATGGGGATCGTCATGGTGGCCTTCCCGGCGCTGCGCAGCGTGGCGATCGAGGCAGCCAGCTTCTACATCCACCTGGGAACGACCTGGATCGCGTTCGCCCTCGCGGTCCTGGGTGGCGTGGCCATCACGCTGATGACCCACATGCAGCACTCCACCAACTCCGAAGGGATTCGGCTCGTCCCGGCGATCCTGATGCCCTTCCTCCTCGGCGTCGGCAAGCTGAACCACGCGATCGTGGTGTCGCTGCTGTGCTTCGCCGCCCTGCAGTCCGGGGCGCCGTTCGGCTACGCGGACTGGCTCGGGCTGCTGGTGCTCGCGATCGTGGGCAACATCGTCGGCGGGGTCGGCATCGTCACGGGACTCCGCCTCCTGCAGGTCTTGAACAAGCTCCTCGCCGCTCGCGCAGACAATGCGTGAGCCATCCCGGCAGGTGCTGACAGGTTCCCGAGAGTCAGGAACGATCAGGGTGCTTTCGGTGCCGGGACCTCGATAGCGTGGCCGCACGGATGTAGATCGGTGCGTCGCCGAGGAGCGTGGCATGACGGACCTGAGCTCACACGCGGCCGAGGTCACGCGACGGGCGGTTCGGCTGGTGCGCGGCAGCGACGTTGCGCTGATCTACGGTGCGATCGTCGTGCTGGTCGCTGTAGCTCTGCAGCTGCTGCCGGATTCGGTGCACGACGACGTGGTGCTCAACAGCAGCACGAACCTCGTTAACCTTCGTAAGCACCCGATCTACGTGCTGCTGGTCAGCGCGTTCGTCGTCTCCAACCTGGCCGGGTTGTGGTTGGTGCCGTGGCTGATGCTGACCTACGCCGCGACGCAGCGGTGGCTCGGGCGGCTCGCGACCGTGTTCACCGCCCTGCTGGGGCACGTCGGGGCCACGGTGTTCGTGGCGGTGCTGCTGAGCGCCGGAATCTGGCACCGCTGGGTGGACCGGAGCGTCGCCCACGAACCGGACGTCGGGGTGAGCTACGGGCTGGCCTGCCTCGCCGGGCTGCTTGTGATGCAGGTGCCGAAGCGGTGGCGCGGGGGCTACGTCGGACTGGTCGTGCTGTTCTTCGCCGGCCCGCTGGTCCTGCGGCCGACCTTTACCGACGTCGGGCACACCACGGCCCTGGTCACGGGCTTCGGGTTGGCTCAGCTCGCCGTGCGCGCCGCAGCGGCAGCAGGGCGGGAAGCAGCCGGTCCGCCGTGAGCAGCTTCATCAAGAACGGCAACGGTGGAGCGGCCTGCGGCTAGGTCAGTCCGGGCACCTCATGCTCCAACGAAGGGTGTCCCCATGACGCTGAACCACGTCCTGCGCGGCGGCGACGTGGTCGCGCTGGACCCGGGCGGCTTCTGGACGGATCGGGAACGTGCCGTGTTCGGCGGCACGCTGCGACCTTCGGTGGCGCTCGCGCCGTTGCCGCCTTCCCAGGAGCGAAGCTGCACTGGTTCGAGCGCTGTGGGCACTTCCCTCAGTGGGACGTGCCGGAGGAGACGGTGCGCGTCGTCCCCGCCGGCACCTGAAGCCGGGCCGGTCCAGCCGAATC
>DATITC010000079.1:0-37327 GCA_035468175.1 Frankiaceae bacterium
CGGGCGCCCAGGAGCGACGCGACCAGCACCGCCACGCGACTCCCCACCCAGGTGCCCAGAACGGCCAGGAGGGCCGGCCCGAGGTCCAGCGGCGGCCCTCCGGCCCGCCACCATCGTCGGTTGCGCTGTGGGGTCGGCAGCACCTGCGCCTGCGTCTCGCGACCGCGTACGACGACGACGTCGGAGGCTTCGGGATGCGGCGCCTCGGCGGTCGGACGCCCCAGCTCAGGCGCCGACATGTGCGGGCTCCGTCGCTCCCCGGGTATGGCGAGCTCGTCGGCTGCGGCGGCTTCCAGGGTCTCCAGGGCTTTCGGGGCTGCCAGGGCCGCCAGGGCCGCCAGGGCCGCCAGGGCCGCCAAGCCGGACCCGATCCTCGGCGTTCACGAGCACTCCACCGGCGGGGTCCTCCCCGCTGGCGGTGGCGGCACGGACGTCGTCCCGTTCCGGGTGCAGGACGTCGCGGATCACGAGTCCGGCCAGCAGGAGCAGGGTCAGATCGCGGATCGCCACGGCCGCGACGAACCATCCGAGGCCCAGTCCGGCGACGTCCTTGCTACTGCTGCCGGCGAAGTAGTAGTAGCGGGTCACCAGGACCAGCGCCTCGGCCGCCTGCCAGAGCAGGAACGGCCGCCACCGTGGCCTCGCCAGGGCCGCGAGCGGCAGCACCCACAGCACGTACTGCGGCGAGAACACCTTGTTGGTCAGCAGGAACGCGACCACCGTCAGGAACAGCAGCTGCGGCAACCGCGGCCGGACCGGGGCGCCCAGCGCCAGGACACCGACCCCGATCAGGGCGAGCACGAGCAGCGCGCCGGTCACGAGGTTCAGTCCGCCGACCGGGAGCGTCCCCTGCTCGCGGGTCCAGTCCAGCAGCCGGGGCAGTCCGACCGCCACGACGACGAGCGCGACCAGGCCGCCGGCGGCCACGGAGATCAGCGCCCGCCGCGAGCGGCGTACCGCCCAGGCACCGCCGAGGGTTGCCACCAGCACGAGACCGAGGGCGATCAGGTGCACCGGGCCGAAGGCGTTCGGCGAGAACGACGCGGCGACGAACTGCAGGCCGAAGGCCCCGGAGTCCCAGTCCGCTACCCGCGTCTTGTTGAGATCCAGAAACCGCAGCAGGGCATTGGTCGCGACCCCCCCGCCGGAGCTGTGGTGCGGGGCGAGCGCGGCACCCCACCCGCCGCCGGCGCGGACCACGTCGACGACCCCGGGGCCCCGGACCTTGTTCTCCGTGAAGTAGCCGGCGGCCAGGTAGACCGGCAGGTTCACCAGCACCAACGTCCCGAGGGTCCAGCCCGCGGTGCGCGCCCAGGTACGCAGGCGGCCGGCCCGCAGGCACAGCAGGGCCAACGGCACCAGGAACAGGATCGGATAGAACTTCGTCGCCGCTCCGAGCCCGAGCAGCACCCCGGCGAGTGCCGGCGCCCGTCGGGACCAGGCGAGCACCCCCGCGGACGCGAAGGCGACCGCGAGCAGATCCCAGTTGGTGAAGGCGTGCAGCAGCAGGCTCGGCGCGACCGCCACCAGCAGCGCGTCCTGAGGTCGGGCTCCGGCCGTCAAAGCGGTGCAGCCCACCACCACCCCCGCCGCGAGGATGAGCAGCAACGCGGTGGCGTCCCCGAATAGCGCGACGCCCAGGTCCTGCCCTCCGACCGACGTCGCGGGGGCCAACCGGGACACCTCGGCAGCACCCTGCATGGCGGCACCGATGAGCACCGGGTACTCGACCGGAGCGTCCAGATAGGGGCGATCCCCCTGGTCCAGGCCCTCGGCGCCGTACAGGGCGACGACGTCGGAGTAGCAGAGGTGGGTGTACTGGAACTCGTTCGACCAGTTGCGGGTGTCCCGACAAGGGGCCTTCTCCGCGTATCCGAGCACGCAGGTGAGCAGCGTCAGCAGCAAGAGCAGCCGCAGCGTCGTCGGGCGGCGGTACCAGGGCGCCGTCATGCCCTTCAGTCTGTCAGCGCCGGGCCAGGGGGGACGCCGACCGGACGGTGACCACGCCCGCCGCGTCACCCGCCGGTGCCGTTCCCGCCGCCTCCCGTACCCGGTACCCGAACGATCGGTGAGCTGCTGGGGCGCGGCTGGGGGCGGGTCGCGCTCGGCGAGGGACGGACGGTCGTAGTCCGGGGCGACGGCGTCGTGCCGGTGGGTGGCGGCGGCGAGAAGGTCGACCGCGGGATGTAGGTCTGGTACGTGCGGGTCGGGCGGGGCGCCGGCACCGCCTGTCCCTGCGTCGACCCGTTGAAGCTCGCCTTCGGGAACGGGATGACCGGTTGGCCCGAGAGCGCGTTCTCCATGAAGTTCTGCCACACCCGCCCGGGCAGCGTGCCACCGGTCACTTCGTTGAGGCCGAGGATGCCGTTCAGCGGTTTGCGCTGTGGACGGAAGAGCGCCACCGCCGCGGCCAGCTGGGGGGTGTAGCCGCAGAACCAGGCCGACAGGTTCTGGTCGGTCGTCCCGGTCTTGCCGGCGGCCGGCCGACCGGGGTCCAGCCCGGCTGCGGTGCCGCGCTGCAGCGGCTGCTGCAGCGCGTAGGTCAGATCCGCCGACGCCGACTGGGACAGGGCCCGGGACTTCCGGCCGGGCGCCGAGTAGACGACGTTGCCGTCCCGGTCGACGGCCTTGTCGACCAGGTGGGCCGTGGCGGTCTCGCCCTGGCTGGCGAACGTGGCGTAGACGTTGGCCATGTCGATCGGCTTGACGTCGGCGACCCCCAGCGGCAGGGACGAGACCTCGGGCAGATTCGTCCCGGCCGGAATGCCGAGCGCGTGGCCCATCTTGGCGACGTTGCTCTCGCCGGTGTCGAAGCCGAGCTTCACGAAGACGCTGTTGACCGAGTGGGCGGTCGCCGTCGGCAGGTTGACCGATCCGAAGCTCTCGCCGCCGTAGTTCGGCACGCCGGACGGGTACCCGGGGACGACAACCGAATGATCATTTCCGTTGTAGGAGGAGTTCAGGCTGGTGCCCTTCTGCAGCGCTGCGGCGAGTGCGATCGGCTTGAACGACGATCCCGGCTGCACCGGATAGGTCACGTTGTCGACGTAGTCCTCGTAGCCGTTCGACGGGTCCTTGCCGAACGTCTTGCCGCCATACCAGGCGAGCACGTCCCCGGAGCCGGGCTGAACCGCCACCAGGGCGGTCTGCAGGTCAGCCGGGGCACCACCGAGGACGTTGTCGACGGCGTTGACCGCGGCCTGCTGCATCTTCGGGTCGAGCGTGGTCGTGATCTGCAGGCCACCGCGGGTGATCTGGTCCTCGGAGATCCCGGCAGCGGTCAGCTCACGGGTGACTGCTTCCCGGATGTAGGCGTCCTGCGGCGTCTTGGGAGTGTTGGCGCCGTCGGTCTTCTGCGCAAGCGTCGTCGGCAGCTTGGCCCGGGCGGCCCGGTCCGGGTCCAGCCAGCCCTGCTGGACCATGGTGTTCAGCACCTCGCGGAATCGGGCGTCAGCGCCTTCCGGGTCCTGCCGTGGATCCAGCTCGGACGGCGCCCGGATCAGCCCGGCGAGAACCGCTCCCTGCTCCGCGGTCAGCCGCTTGGCCGACGTGCCGAAGTAGGCGCGCGAGGCGGCCTCGATGCCGTACGCCCCGCGGCCGAAGTAGATCGTGTTCAGGTAGAACTCCAAGATCTGGTCCTTGGAGTACTTCCGGTCCAGCTTGATGGCGAGGGCGATCTCCCGCATCTTGCGGGAGAACGTGCGCGCCTGGGTCAGGTAGGCATTGCGGGCGTACTGCTGCGTGATCGTCGACCCGCCCTGCGCGACTTCGCCTCCCTTGATGTTCGTCCAGGCGGCGCGGAGGGTGCCGCGGAAAGAGATGCCGGACTCCGAGTAGAAGTTCCGGTTCTCGGCGGCGAGCACGGCGTTGCGCGCATCGACCGACACCGCGTCGAGCGGGACGTCGGTGCGGTTGACGGAACCGATCTTGACGATCTGGGTCTTGCCGTCGCGGTAGGTGACCGTGCTGACCTGCTCGGTGTCCACCGAGTTCGGGAGCGGGACCTTGGTCGCGGCGTAGAACAGCCCCGCCGCGGCGATGACGAACAGCGAGAAGACGGTGAACAGCACCACCCCGGTCCGGCGGGTGAACGGGGAGCGGCGCTTCCACCACGCGCCGAGGCCACTGGCCTGTTCCTCGTCGGAGGAAGAGCCCTCGGTCGGGGGGTCCTCCCCCGTGCCGGTGCCCGACTTCTCCGTTGTAGTGCTCACGACCCGGCTCTCCCCGTTCGGCAGCCCGGGGACACCCCCCGCCCCGCCGACGATCTCGGTGCTCCTGTTTACCCGCGTACCGGGCCCACGGCCCGGCCCCGCGCCGGTCGACGCACCGCAGGAGGGTCGGTGTGTCCCGGTTCAGGCGCTTTGGTGCCGATCCGGAACGAGGACGAGAGGTGGTTCCAGGAGCAGTCCCGGCACACCTCCACGACGTAGACCCGCAGGTCAGTGTGGCGCAGAGACAGGGCGACCAGCTCGGATCGCGCCCGAGCCCGACCGGATGCCTCCCGGAGTTCATCGCCGTACACGTACGTGACGTGCACCAGTGATTGCGGTGACCGGCAGATCGGGCACCGCTTGTCGATCGACTCCCCGTGGTGGCGCGCGGCCCGCAGGAGATCGGGATGTGCGTCACACACCTCGCGCCGGGAGACGACGCCGCGCGCCAGGTCAGCCAACGTCGCGCGCCGGGCCAGCGCGTAATCGACGACTGTGCGTCGCTGCAGCACGCGGCGAGAATACGCCCGTGATCTGCACGTCCTCTCTCCCCCGCACGTGCGCCGGCAGAGCACCGGCCGGGGACCGGCCGGGCTGCGACACGCGGAGGACACCCTCCGTTCGCCTGTTTGCACTCCACGTTTACCCCTGAGTATCTTGGGCGATGTATCGAGTCGATACATAAAGTCGAGTGGTCGCGGAGGAGGTCGTCGTGCTGGAGTTCGCCGTTCTCGGCCTGCTCGCCGAGTCACCGCTGCATGGCTACGAACTCCGCAAGCGGCTGAACGCCATGCTGGGCACCTTCCGGGCCTTCTCCTACGGGTCGCTCTACCCGACCCTTCGGCGGATGCAGGCCCGCGGGTGGGTCACCGCGGACAGCGACTCCGGTCTCGGGGGCCGCAGCAAGGTCGTCTACTCGCTGACCGGGGACGGCAAGGAGCGCTTCGGGGAACTCCTCGAGGAAGCCGGTCCGTCGGCGTGGGAGGACGAGACGTTCAACGTTCACTTCTCCTTCTTCGCGCAGACCGACCCCGATGCCCGGCTGCGCATCCTCGAGGGTCGCCGCACCCGGTTGGAGGAGAAGCGCGAGCGCTTCCGCGGGGCAGCTGTCCGCACGCGGCAGCGGGTCGACCGCTACACGCTCGAGCTGCAGCGGCACGGACTCGAGTCGGTGGACCGCGAGGTCCGCTGGCTCACGGAGCTCATCGAGACCGAGCGTGCGGAGAAGCCCCCCACGCCCCCCCGAACACCCCCGCCGCGCGGGGCCGACAACGACAGGCACACCCCGTCATGAGCGATTTTTCCGTCAGCCAAGCCAACAGTTCAGTCCAAAGCACGTTCGAAAGCACCATGAGAGAGCGAGGAGCGCACCGGATGGGATCCGTTCGCGTCGCCATCGTCGGCACGGGAAACTGCGCCGCGTCCCTGGTACAGGGAGTCGAGTACTACCGCAACGCCGAGGCAACGTCGCGCGTCCCCGGGCTGATGCACGTTCAGCTGGGTGATTACCACATCAGCGACATCGAGTTCGTAGCCGCCTTCGACGTCGACGGCAAGAAGGTCGGCCGTGACCTCTCCGAGGCCATCGGGGCCAGCGAGAACAACACGATCAAGATCGCCGACGTGCCGCCCACGGGCGTCACGGTGCAGCGCGGTCACACCCTCGACGGTCTGGGCAAGTACTACCGCCAGATGATCGAGGAGTCCACGGACGAGCCGGTGGACGTCGTCCAGGTTCTCAAGGACGCCCGCACCGACGTACTGATCTGCTACCTGCCGGTCGGGTCCGAGGACGCCGCCCGCTTCTACGCGCAGTGCGCCATCGACGCAGGAGTCGGCTTCGTCAACGCGCTCCCGGTGTTCATCGCCGGCACCCCCGAGTGGGCCGAGAAGTTCCGCGCCGCAGGCGTCCCGATCGTCGGTGACGACATCAAGAGCCAGGTCGGCGCCACCATCACCCACCGCGTGCTGGCCCGGCTGTTCGAGGACCGCGGCGTCGTCCTCGACCGCACGATGCAGCTGAACGTCGGCGGCAACATGGACTTCATGAACATGCTCGAACGGGAGCGCCTGGAGTCGAAGAAGATCTCCAAGACGCAGGCCGTGACGAGCAACCTCGACCACGACCTCGGCACGAGCAACGTCCACATCGGCCCGAGCGACTACGTGTCCTGGCTCGACGACCGCAAGTGGGCCTACGTCCGACTCGAAGGTCGCGCCTTCGGCGACGTCCCGCTGAACCTCGAGTACAAGCTCGAGGTCTGGGACTCCCCGAACTCCGCCGGCGTCATCATCGACGCGCTCCGGTGCGCCAAGATCGCCATGGACCGGGGCATCGGTGGCCCGATCCTCGGCCCGAGCTCGTACTTCATGAAGAGCCCGCCGGTCCAGTACCGCGACGACGTCGCGCACGCGCTGGTTGAGGCCTTCGCGTCCGGGGACGGGTCCACGGTCGAGCTCCAGAAGGTCGCGCCCGAGGCCGCAGCACAGCTGTAAGCCGCACCATCTGTTCCTGCGCAGCCCGTTGGCGTTGCAGGAGTTGCTGCGCTCGCAAGGCTTCCGGCGCCTGTACGGCGTCCGCCTGCTCTCGCAGGCTGCCGACGGCGTCTTCCAGGCCAGCCTGGCGAGCGCCGTGTTCTTCAGCCCGGAACGGCAGACGGACGCCGCGGCGGTGGCCGCCGGCTTCAGCGTGCTGCTCCTGCCGTACTCGCTGATCGGGCCGTTCGCCGGGGTGCTGCTCGACCGGTGGAGCCGGGCGCGGGTCCTGGTGCGCGCGAACCTGGTCCGCGCCGCGCTGGTCCTCGCCACCGCCGCCGTCCTGGCCGGTCCCGGTGCCGACGGACTGCCGTTCTACTTGCTGGCCCTCGCGGTCATCAGCGTCAACAGGTTCTTCCTCGCCACCCTGTCGGCCGGCCTGCCCCGCGTGGTCGAGCCCGGTCAGCTGGTGACCGCGAACGCGCTGTCCGTGACCTCCGGGACCCTTGCCACCCTCGTCGGCGCCGGCATCGGGGTCGGGCTGCGCGGGTCGGGCACGGACCGCGACGCGGCTCTCGTTGCGCTGGTGGCCGGCGCCGGCTACGTCGTCTCGTCCCTGGTCGCGCGGGGGTTCGCCGCGGGACGCCTCGGCCCCGGGGCAACGCTCGAGCCAGCGCCCGAGACAGCGCCCGCGGAGCCCCTCCACTCGCTCGGCGTCGAACTGCGGGACGTCGCCACGGGGTTCGCCGCCGGCGCCCGGCACGTCTGGACCCGCCGACCGGCCGCGACCGCTCTCGCCGCCATGACCGCCCACCGGTTCTGCTTCGGGATCACGACGCTCATCACGCTGCTCGCCTACCGCAACCTGTTCGTCGACGAAGGGCTGTTGCGCGCGGGACTGCCCGGCCTGACCCAGGTGGTCGCCGCGAGCGGGTTCGGCACCCTGCTCGGCGCCGTCGTCACGCCCGCCGTGGTGCGGCGGATCAGCAAGCCGATGTGGGTGACGGTCCTGCTCGGGTCGGGCGCCGTGATCGAGGTCGGGCTCGGGTTGCCCTACGAGACCCTGACCTTCGTCCTGGCCGGCTTCGCCCTCGGAATCGTCTCCCAAGGCTCCAAGATCTGCATCGACACGATCGTCCAGGAGAGCGTCGCCGACGACTTCCGCGGCCGGGTCTTCTCCGTCTACGACACCCTGTTCAACGTCTCGTTCGTCCTCGCGGCGGCGGCCGGCGCGCTCGTCCTGCCCGACGACGGCCACTCCCCCGCCGTGCTCGTCGCACTGGGCGTGCTCTACGCCGTGACCGCGGGCCTCTACGCGCTCGCGAACCGGCGGCTGCTGCGGATCCGGCCGGAGGTCACCCCGACCGGGACGTGATCCCCTGCTTCTCGGCCCACGCCAGCAACCGGGCGACCGCGTCGTCGTGATCGAGCGGCCCTTCGTCGAGCCTCAGGTCCTTCAGATACCGCCACGCCTGGCCGACGACCGGTCCCGGTGGGACGCCGAGCAGCGCCATGATCTCCTCGCCGTTCAGGTCGGGCCGGACCTTCTTGAGGTCCTCCTCGGCGAGCAGGACGCCGATCCGCGTCTCGAGGTCGTCGTAGGTCCGCGCGAGCGCCGCGGCCTTCCGCCGGTTCCGGGTCGTGCAGTCGGAACGGACCAGGACGTGCAGCCGCTCGAGGAGGGGTCCGGCGTCGGTGACGTACCGACGCACCGCTGAGTCGGTCCACTCCCCGCGGGCATAGCCGTGAAAGCGCAGGTGCAGTTCGACGAGCCGGGCCACGTCCTCGACGAAGGCCTTGGGGAAGTGCAGCGCTTTCAACCGCTTCTTCGTCATCGACGCCCCGACCACCTCGTGGTGGTGGAAGGAGACGCCGCCGCCGGGCAGGTGCGCCCGGGTCCGGGGCTTGCCGATGTCGTGCAGCAGCGCCGCGACCCGGACCTCGAGATCCGCACCGCCCAACCGGTCCTCCAGCGCCATCGCGTTGCGCAGCACCGCCAGCGAGTGGGCGTAGACGTCCTTGTGCTGGTGGTGCTCGTCGATCTCCATCCGGAGCGCCGGTAGCTCCGGCAGGATCTCCGCCGCGACCCCGGTGTCGACCAGGAGCGTCAGCCCGGCCACCGGATCCGAGGCGAGCAGCATCTTGCCGAGCTCATCCCGGACCCGCTCGGCGGCGACGATCGAGATGCGGTCCGCCCGGCTGCGCATCGCGGCGACCAGGTCCTCGTCCGGCGTCAGGCCGAGCTGGGCGACGAAGCGCGCCGCGCGGAGGATCCGCAACGGGTCGTCGTCGAAGGACGCCTCGGGCGTCGCGGGGGTGCGGAGGACCTTGCGGCCCAGATCGCCAAGGCCCCCGAACAGGTCCACGAACTCGTGGTCGGGCACCGAGACCGCCATGGCGTTGATGGTGAAGTCCCGCCGGCGGAGGTCGTCGTCGAGCGAGTCCCCGTAGGACACCTCGGGGTTCCGGGACGTCCGGTCGTAAGCCTCGCTGCGGTACGTCGTGATCTCGTACCGGACGCCGGCCCGTTGCAGGCCGATCGTGCCGAACGCGATGCCGATGTCCCACACCGCCTCGGCCCAGCCCTGGACCAGCGCAAGCACCTGGTCGGGCCGGGCGTCGGTGGCGAAGTCGTAGTCGACGATGCCGCTGCGGCCGAGTAGCGCGTCCCGCACGGTTCCCCCGACCAGGTAGAGCTGATGACCGGCAGACGCAAATCGGGAGCCCAATTCGTCGGCAGCCGTCGGGACCTGGAGCAACGAGCGGATCGCACGCGCCGAGGCATCGGCGGGGTCGTCCAGGCGGAATCGGGACACGAGGAAGACAGGTTACGCACCCGGCAGCGAGCCGGAAGCCGTCCTCGGCCCCGGGGCGCCGGTCGTCGGTGACCGGATCGGGGAGGTCAGGCTCGTACGATGCCGACATGTCGCACCGGGCCGCGTCCTCCCTCCGGCGCCCCATGCGCCGGGTCGAGGAGACGTCCGCCGGAGGCCTGGTGCTCGACGCTCCGGCGCCGGACGCCCGGGCGGCGCTGATCGGTCGGCTCGACCGGCGGAATCGGCTGTTGTGGTCGTTGCCGAAGGGACACGTCGAGGCCGGGGAAACGATCGAGGCCACCGCGGTACGGGAGGTGCGGGAGGAGACCGGCATCGTCGGCCGAATCCTCGCCCCCCTCGGCACCATCGACTTCTGGTTCGTCGCCGACGGCTCACGGGTGCACAAGACGGTGCACCACTTCCTGCTCCTGGCCCAGGGCGGTGAGCTCTCCGACGACGACGTCGAGGTCGCCGAGGTGGCCTGGGTACCGCTGGCCGAGGTCGGGCGGTGCCTCGCGTACGTCGATGAACGCAAGCTCGTCGACGGGGTGCCTGCGCTGCTCGCGGACACGGCGTGACCGGGCGGCCCTGGCCGCCCTTCGTCCGGACGAGTCTGCTGCTGCTCCTGCTCCTACCTCTGCTACTCGTCGATCTGCTACTCACGACGTCGGTGCGCACGCCGTCCGCCCGCGCGGCGGCGCCTACCCCGGCAGCCACGACCCCGGCAGCCACGACGCCGGCACCCGCTTCCACCGTCCCCGTCGCCTCCGGCCCGGGTGCGCAGCCGGAGCCAGGGAGCCGGGTCGCGGTCCTGGTCGACCGGCTCGAGCCGGCCGCGCCGCAGTTGACCGACACCGTCGAGGTGACCGGGACCGTGTTCAACCGGGCGGCGGAGCAGTTCGACAGCGCCGAGATCTCGCTGCACCTCGGCCGTCCAGTCGTGGGTCGCACCGCCTTGGGCCGACTCCGGGCCGAGCCCACCGCCCAGCCGCTGGCCAGCCGCCCCATCCGGCTCGGGACCGGTCGGCTGGACCCTGGCGCGCGGGTGCCGTTCTCCCTCACCGCCCCCGCGGCCACCCTGCTGACCCATGGATCCGGCGTGTATCCGCTTCAGGTCACGGTGGTCGGGCGCACCACGGAAGGCTTGCGTGACCTCGGGACCGCCAACTCGTTCGTGCCGTTCGTGCCGAACAGCACCGCCGGAGCTCCGGCCCCGATGCCCGTCGCCTGGGTGCTGCCGCTGACCGACAGTCCGCGGCTGGCCGCCTCGGGCGGGGTGACGGACGACGGCGTCGCCGCTCAGCTGAGCGAGGGGGGCCGGCTGGACGACGTTCTCACCGCGGCGACGAACCTGCCCGCCGCCACGGTCGTGGTCGACCCGGCGCTGCTGCGCGCCGTCTCCATCCTGTCCAGCGGTCGCTACCCGGTGGGGCTGACCACGGTCGAGGGGACGCGGCCCGCGGACGGCAACGCCCGCGTCTGGCTCTCCCGGCTGGCCGGCGCGGTAGGACCCGCCGGACACCTCGACCTGGTGCCGACCGCCTTCGCCGACGCCGACCTCGAGACGCTCATCCACGACGACCGCACCGACCTCGCCCGGCAGGTGCTGGCCCGCGGCACGAGCGCCGTGCGAGACGTGCTCGGGACCGGCGGCGACGCCCGGCTGGTGGTGCCGGCCGCGGGGCGACTGGACCGGGCGGGGGCCGACTTCGCCACCACGGACGGCGCGGCGGCGGCACTGCTCGACCCCGCCGGGGTCAGCGGCAGCGGGACCATCCGCGCCGGCGGAGACGGCAACGGGCTCACCCCGATCGTCCCCGACCAGCAGCTCCGGGGCCTGTTATTGGCGGGCCCGACCGCGGAGCCCTCGCCACGGCTGGCCGAGCAGTCCGTGCTCGCCGAGCTGGCCCAGGCCTACCTGACTCCGACCACCGCGGGCGCACCGATCGTGCTCGCGCCGGGGGCGAACTGGACGCCCAGCGCAGGCTGGGCGGCGCACCTGGCCACGCTCACCGCCAGTCAGCCCTGGATGCGTCCCATCGGGCTGACCGACCTGCTGACGGCATCGGCCCGCGGGAACACCGCCCAGTTGCACTACACCGACGCCGACCGAGCCGCCGAACTGCCGGCGTCGCTGATTCCGCCGGTGACCAACACCCTCGCCGCCGTAAACGGCTTCGCCGAGGCGCTGCCCCGGCGGCAGACCGTCACCCGGTCGGTCACGGACACCGCCCTCACCGCGCTGTCGGCCTGGTTCCGGTCCGATCCGGCGGGCTCGAATGCACGGCAGACGTCGGCGGACGCCGGGCTGGACGCGCTGCGCGGAGCGGTCCGCGTCGTGGCCAGCCGTGAGGTGACGCTGACCAGCCGGGATGGCCGGATCCCGGTGACGCTGGAGAACAACCTGGCGGACACCGTCGACGTGACCCTGCGACTGACCTCCCTGGACCGGTCGCGTGTGCAGTCGGACACGTCGGTGTCGCGGGTGATCCCGCCGGGGCAGAAGGTGCAGGTGGAGGTGGCGGTCCGGGCGACGTCCGCCGGCACGTCACCCATCCGACTCGAGCTGCTCACCCCGACCGGGCGGCCGATCGGCGCACCGCTGCAGGTACTGGTCCGCTCCACCGCCGCAGGGGTGGTCGCGAAGGGAGTCACCATTACGGCGCTGGCCATCCTGGTCCTCGCCGTGCTCGGCCGCGGTATCCGTGGTCTGCTCCGGCGACGGCGCCGTCCGCCACGGCCGCCGCGGGGCGGATCGGCAGACGCGGTCCCGAGCGCGTCCGCGGTGTCGACGTGAGCGATTCCGAGCGCAACCTGGGTTCCGGGCGACCGGAACCCGTTCCCACGCCCACCTCGGAAGCGGCTCCGCCGGAAGCGGCTCTGCCGGAAGCGGCTCTGCCGGAAGAAGCTTCCGACTCCCCCACGGTGGAGGTGCCCGGCCTCGAGTCGCCGACTGTCGCGATGCCGGCGCTCCCCCGGCGCCCGACCGCCGTGCCGTTCGACCAACCGACCATCGCCCTGCCGCGGATCGGCATCCGGGCGGCGCTCGACGAGCTGGGCTCGACCGACATCGTGGACACCGGCGGAACCGGCGGCAGCAGGGGCACCGGCGACAGCAGCGACAGTAGCGACACCGCGCCGGGCGCCAACAGCCCCGCTCAGGGCGCGGCTCGAGGCACCGCTGCCGCGGCCCCGGCCGGCATCGGCCGCGCCTCCGGGGTCATGGCCATCGGCACGCTGGCCTCCCGGGTCACCGGCTTCCTGCGGACCGTCGCGCTGGCGGCGGCCATCGGAACCGCGCTGGTTGGCGACGCCTACAACGTCGCCAACACCACCCCGAACATCCTCTACGACCTCCTGCTCGGCGGCGTGCTGACCAGTGTGGTCGTCCCGGTCCTCGCCCGGGCGGCGCGCGAGGACGACGACGAAGGGGTCGCGTTCGCGTCCTCGCTGCTCACGCTGGTCGTCATTGGGCTCGGCGTGGTGACGGTGCTCGGCATCGTCGCCGCCCCGGTGCTGATCCGCCTCTACATCTCCCGGCCGGACCAGATCGCCACCGCCACGACGCTGCTGCGCTACTTCCTGCCGCAGGTGGTGTTCTACGGCGTGGGCGCGACCATTGGCGCCATCCTCAACCTGCGGAATCGGTTCGCCGCCCCGACGGTCACCCCCGTCCTCAACAACATGATCGTGATCGCCGTCTGCGGCGTCTTCATGGTCATCTCGAAGACGCGGCCGCCGCAGCTCGACACGATCAGCAGCGGCGAGCTCGCGCTCCTCGGGATCGGGACGACGACGGGGATCGTGGTCATGACCCTCGCGCTGCTGCCGAGTCTCTGGGCCAGCGGCTTCCGCTACCGGCCCCGGCTCGACCTGCGCCACCCAGGGCTCCGGTCGGCCGGCAAGCTCGCCGGCTGGGTGCTGCTGTTCGTGATCACGAACCAGGTCAGCCTCACCGTGATCACCCGGTTGGCGTCCGCCGCCGTCGCCTACACGACCTGGCAGTACGCCTATCAGCTGTTCCAGCTGCCGCACGCCATCATCGCGGTCTCCGTCATCACGGCCCTGCTGCCCCGGATGAGCCGGCACGCCGCCGATGACCGGCTGGACCTGGTGCGCACGGACCTGTCGACCGGGCTGCGACTCGCCGCCGTCGTGATCGTGCCCGCGGCGTTCGGGCTGCTCGCCCTGGCCACCCCGATCTGCGTCGCGATCTTCGCCCACGGTGCCTCGAGCGTCTCGGACGCCGAGCGCATCGGCGCGGCCCTCGCCGGCTTCGCCGTTGCGCTCGTGCCGTTCAGCAGCTTCCAGCTCCAGCTCCGCGCCTTCTACGCGCTAGCCGACAGCCGCACTCCGACGCTGATCAACTTCGCCGTCGCCGGCACCAACATCGTCTGCGGCGTCCTGCTCTCGTGGCTGCTCCCGGAACGGCAGCGGGCGGTCGCCCTTGCCCTCGCGTTCGCGGCCGCCTACCTGGTCGGCTCGCTCGTCTGCAGCCGGCTGCTGGTCCGCCGGCTGTCGGGGCTCGACACCACCCGCATCCTGCGCACGGTCGCCCGGTCCGCGGTGGCCGGTGCCGTGGCCGCGCTCGTCGCGTTCCTGCTCAGCCACGCCATCCTCGCGCTGCTCGGATCCGGGCCGTCGGCCTCGATGGTCGCCGTCGTCGTCGCCGGCCTGCTCGGCAGCGGCCTGTACTTCCTGATCGCCGTTCGGATGCGCATCGAGGAGCTGACCTCCCTGGTCGGCTCCGTCCGCAGCCGCTTCTCCGGCTGAACCGGGCGACGCTGCTGCGATCTACAGGTTGCCGCAGCTCCTGCCGAGAACCCAAGCAACGACAGGTCGCGGCAGTACGTGGTCTCGGCAGTACGGGGCAGTGCAGGAGGAAACCGTGGTCGTCGGCTGGCTCACGAAGGTGGCAATCACGCTCGCCGTCCTCGGTGTACTGCTGTTCGACGCCACCGCGCTGCTCATCGGACGGGTGTCGGTAGCCGACCACGCCGACACCGCCGCGCAGGCGGCCGGCGACAGCTGGCGTGACCTGCACTCCTACCCGGCTGCCCTGCTCGCCGCCCAGGTGGCCGCTCACGGGGACGAGATCGTGCCGGATTCGCTGGTCATCGCCACGGACGGCAGCACCCGACTCGTCCTGCGCCAGACCGTGAACACGCTGGTCGTCCGGCACATCCCGCAACTGGAGACGCTGAACGTGGTCACCGAGGCCGGGGCAGCGCACCCACCGGCGAACTGAGCCGACCCCGCTTCCCCCATCGGGACCGGGTTGTTCGTAAACTAACCGGGAGCCGGAACGCGCGAAACGCGGAGGGTCTCGTGGACGGCGCGAGACCGCATTCGGCTTTGGTGTGACGGAGGCGATGTGCCCGACGAGGCGAACTCGACGACGGCGCCTGACGTCCACCCTCGGCCTCCCGCGGACGACACCTCGACCACGGTGCTGGCCGAAGCCGTGCTCGATGGCCGGTACCGCCTGCAGAACCGGGTGGCCCGCCGTGGCCCGGTCGCGCTGTGGCGCGGTGACGACCAAGTGCTCGCACGTCCGGTCGCGGTTCGGGTGCTGGCCCACGCGGAATCCGAGAGCAGCGCCGGTCGGCTGATCGCCGCCGCAGTACGTTCCGGACGCCTGGTTCACGCCGGCGCCGCCTCCACCTACGACGCGACCACGACCGAGACCCCGTCCGGCACCGTCGCCTACGTCGTCAGCGAATGGGTCGACGGCAGCACGCTGACCGCGATGCTGGAAGACGGCCCGCTCTCCCCCGAGCGTTCCGCCCGGATCGTGCTCGCCGTCGCCCGGGTGCTCGTCGCAGCCCATGCGCGGCAGCTCACCCACGGCGACCTGCACCCGGGGGACGTCGTGCTGACCCCGCACGGCGGCGTGAAGGTGCTCGACATCGAGGTGCGCGCCGCGCTGACCGACGAGGTCGCCGAGGCGTCGTTCGAGGAACGGCGCGTGCGGGACGTGCGAGCCCTCGGCGCCCTGCTCTACGCCTGCCTGACCGGTCGTTGGCCGCTGCCCGGCGACCGCGGGCTGCCCGAGGCGCCGCTCACGTCTGACGGCACGCTGTGCACCCCACGGCAGGTCCGCGCGGGAGTGCCCCGGGACCTGGACACGATCGCCCTGAACGCGCTCGAAGCCGGCCCCGACTCCGACTCACCGCTGCAGGCCGCGGCGGACGTCGTCGAGGCGCTCGAGTCGATGCCGCTCGGCTCCGGCGGCGCGGACCGGACCGATCCCTACGCCTCGGTTTACAACGAGGACGACGTCGCGAGCGCCACGCTGGTCGAACCGCACCTGGGCGGGAGCCTGCCGACCCCTCACCGGCGGCGGGTCCGCACCCGTCGGATCGTCATCCCGCTGGTGCTGCTGCTGGTTTGTGCGGTGATCGCCTGGCTGCTCGGCGTCGCCATGGGCCGGCTCCCCGGGCCGTCGTCGAAGCTGCCGTCGATCTCGCCGTCGGAGAACCGTCCGGGACCGGCGCTGACGCTCACGTCGGTCCGGAGCTTCGACCCTCAGGGGGACGGCGCGGAGCAGGAGAGCACCGTTCCGCTGGCGCACGACGGTGACCAGGCGACGGGGTGGACCACCGACACCTACCGGACGTCGAACTTCGGCAACCTGAAGAGCGGCGTCGGCCTCCGGATCGACTTCGGATCCGCCGAGAAGGTCCAGTCCGCGCGCCTCGCTTTCGCTCAGGCCGGGCAGTCGGTCGAGCTCCGCGCCGGCGACTCCGAGAGTGCCGACATCGGCAGCTATCCCGTGGTGGCGCAGGTGGTCGGGGCCGGCAAGGACGTCGAGCTGACCCCGACGCAGGCTGCGGCTCATCGATACTGGGTCGTCTGGGTCACCCAGCTGCCCCAGACGGACCGTGGATTCCGGGCCGAACTCGACGAGATGGTCTTCCTGTCCTGACTCCCGCGTGGAGCCGGAGGACGGTCCCGGCGGCCTGGCCCGGGGAATGTGGGACCTCTAGGATCGGTTAGCGCAGGCGTCACGTTTTCAGCAGCGGAGGTCAAGTGACCGACAGCGACACGACGGGCGCCACCAGCGCCGACGTCCGGGACGTCATCATCATCGGGTCCGGTCCGGCCGGATACACCGCGGCCGTCTACACCGCCCGGGCGAACCTGCGACCCCTCGTTCTCGAGGGCGCGGTGAGCGCCGGCGGTGCGCTGATGACGACCACCGAAGTCGAGAACTACCCGGGTTTCGCGGAGGGCATCCAGGGGCCCGAACTGATGGACTCGATGCGCACCCAGGCCGAGCGGTTCGGCGCGGAACTGATTCCCGACGACGTCGTCGAGGTCGACCTGCGGGCCGAGCCGAAGGTCGTCAAGACGTCGGACGCGACGTACTACGGACGAACCGTCATCCTCGCGACCGGCTCACAGTGGCGCACCCTCGGGCTGGACAGCGAACAGCGGCTGTTTGCCCACGGGGTGTCCGCCTGCGCAACCTGCGATGGGTTCTTCTTCCGGGACCAGGACATCGCGGTCGTAGGCGGCGGTGACTCGGCCATGGAGGAGGCGACCTTCCTCACCCGCTTCGCCCGCAGCGTGACGATCGTCCACCGGCGCGACCGGCTCCGGGCCAGCGCGATCATGCAGCAGCGCGCGTTCACCAACGACAAGGTCCGCTTCCTCTGGAACACCGGCATCGAAGAGGTGCTCGGCGACACCCGGATGGAAGGCCTACGGGTACGGGACCTCGTCAGTGGAGAGCAGCGCGACATCCCGTTCAGCGGGCTGTTCCTTGCGATCGGTCACGACCCACGCTCGGACCTGTTCCGCGGCCAGATCGAGCTCGACGAGGGCGGCTACGTCCTGGTCGACAGCCCCGGGACGCGCACCAACCTGCCCGGCGTCTTTGCCTGCGGTGACCTGGTGGACCACACCTACCGGCAGGCCATCACCGCGGCCGGCACTGGCTGTGCGGCTGCTTTGGACGCCGAGCGCTGGATCGCCGCGCAGAGCGAGACCGAGGCCGAGGCAGCCACCGACACCGCGAACACCGTCGCCCCGGCGGCACCGGTGCCGGCGCCGGTCGCCTGAGCCCACCCCCTTCGTGCGTACCTCCTCGTACGTACCTCCCTCATGTACAGCAAGGAAGGATGACCACACATGGGCAACACTCTGCCCGTCACCGATGACAGCTTCAGCACCGAGGTGCTCAAGAGCGACGTCCCGGTACTCGTCGACTTCTGGGCCGAATGGTGCGGACCGTGCAAGATGGTCGCCCCAGTGCTGGAAGAGATCGCCAAGGAGCACGGCGAGAAGCTGCGCATCGTCAAGCTGAACATCGACGAGAACCCGCTCACCGCACGCGACTACGGGATCATGTCGATCCCGACCATGTCGGTCTTCGTCGGCGGCAAGGTCGACAAGAACATTGTCGGCGCGAAGCCGAAGGCGAGCCTGCTCCGCGAGCTTTCGGAATACATCTGAGCACGACCTCTCGCATGGACGGCCGGGACTCACGGGTCCCGGTCGTCCGTCGCCTCCGGCGCCGCTCGTTAGGCTGGAGAAACGTCCACCCCCGATCGTGAGGCAGGTCCTCTCCCCCGTGCAGCTGTACCGACTAGGCTCCCGAGGTCCCGCCGTTCGGCATCTCCGCGCTCAGCTGGCCGATCTCGGCCTGCTCGGGCAGCCCGAGGGTCCGGCGCGAGATGGTGAGGTCCTGGAGCTCGACCTGTTCGACGACATCGTTGACGAGGCGGTTCGCAGCTTCCAGCAGAGCCGGGGACTCCGGGTCGACGGCATCGTCGGCATCGACACCACCCGGGCGCTGGACGAGGCCGCTCGCAGCCTCGGTGACCGGCTGCTCTACCACAGTGTCAGCCACCCCTTCGTCGGGGACGACGTGCTGGAGCTCCAGTCCCGCCTTGCCGACATGGGCTTCGACGTCGGCCGGGTCGACGGCATCTTCGGAGACCGGACCGAGGGCGCCCTGCGCGAGTTCCAGCGCAACCGGGGTCTCGCCTCGGACGGTGCGTGCGGCCCGGTCACCCTTCGGGAGTTGACCCGGCTGCAACGCACCGTGGTCGGTGGTCGTCCCTACGAGCTGCGGGAGGCGGAGCAACTGCGGCGCCGCGGCCCGTCGCTGGCCGGCAAGACCGTGGTCATCGACCCCGGCCACGGTGGCGAAGACCCGGGCTGGGAGGTCGACGGCGTCAGCGAGCGTGATCTGATGCATGACCTCGCCTGCCAGCTCGAAGGTCGGCTGCTCGCCGTCGGCGTGAACGCCTTCCTTACCCACCATCCGCGGGAGAACCCCTCGGACGAACAGCGGTCGGCGATGGCGAACGAGACCGACGCCGACCTGCTCGTCTCCTTGCACACCGAGGGCGCCAGCTCACCACGGTCGCAGGGAGTCGCGACCTACTACTTCGGCACCGGAAGGACCAGCTCGGTCGTCGGCGAGCGGTTCGCCGAACTCGTTCATCGTGAAATCGTGGCCCGAACGGACCTGGTGGACTGCCGGACCCATTCGAAGAGCTGGGACATGCTGCGGCGGACGCGAATGCCGGCGGTCCGCCTGGAGCTGGGCTACCTCACGAACGACCACGACGCCCGGGCGCTCGCCTCCCGCGACTTTCGCGCCACGGTGGCTGAGGGCATCCTCGCGGCGGTTCAGCGCATCTTCCTGCCGCCGGACCTCGATCCCCCCACCGGTCAGTGGCGGTTGCCGGAGTCCCTCCGCAGCTGACTCGCTCCCCTCGCACCGACCGGCGTTCGACCACCGCCGACGGGGCGGAGCAGACCTTCGGGGGTCATCGACCCGAGCAGTCGCTCGAGGGCGACCTCCACGTCCTCCCGCCAGGTGACGGTGCTCTTCAATTCGAGCCGCAACCGTGGCCAGCGGGGATGGGGGCGGACCGTCTTGAACCCGACGGAGAGCAGGTGGTCGGCCGGTAGGACGCAGTGCCCTCGCTCCCCCCGCACGTCGCCGAAAGCCTCGATAGCGCGGACCCCGCGTCGCATCATGTCCTTGGCGAGCGTCTGGACCAGCAGTCGGCCGAGCCCTTGGCCGACGAAGTCCTCGACCACGTTCGCGGTCATCAGCAGCACCGCATCAGGACTCACGGGGCTGGTCGGGAAGGCGACGGACCGCGGGACGTGCGCGGGTGGAGCGAACAGGACGTAGCCCGCCGCCGCACCGTCCACGTAGACGATCTTGCCGCAGGACCCCCAGTCGAGCAGCGTGGCCGAGATCCACGCCTCCTTCTCGAACGCCGGGTCCCCCGAGTCCTCTGCACGCGCCCGAGCCACCGGACTCAGCTCCCAGAACACGCAGCGGCGGCACCGCGGCGGCAGGTCGTCCAGATTGTCCAGGGTGACGTTGGCTACGCGTCGGCTCATGCCGCTGGTCCCCCGCCGCTCGCTCTGCCCAACCGCGTTGTGTGTACCCACACGATGTCCACCTGGTGGCCCCTTCGTGGCCCCGCCGCGCCCCGGGCTCGGTACGACCTCTGCCCTGATCATGACCGAGAGGCGCGAGTACCAGCAGGTTAGCTGCTTCCCACGTCGTTGTAACCATTCGATGGGGTGGTTGTGGTGGGGCTAGCCGGTGGGGTCACCGTGCGAGGTGGAACAGCCCCGAAGGTTCACCGTGCAGGCACCGCACCCGACGGTGCGGACACCGTGCGGTCCCCGGGTAACCCGCTCGCCGGCCGCTCGAACAGATGACGCTTGCGGCGCGGAACGGCTGCGAGCATCGCGTCGGCGCGGGCGCGCTCGGCGGTGAGCGCCTCTCGGCTCCCCGAGAGCTCGCCGACGAGAGAGTCCCCGCGGGCCCGCTCGCTCTCCGCGCGCCGCCGCTCGCTGTCGACCGCGGACGACTTCTCCGCCTTCAGCTCGTCCAGCCGACGCTTCAGGTGGTCCCGCTCCACCTCGGCCCGGGCCGCCCGTTCGCTCATGGCGACGAGCTGCCCCGTCAGGTTCTCGAGCCGCGTGAAGGCATCGGCCAGGTCGAGACCGGCCCGGGGACTGGCGTCGATGCCGGCCTGGCGGGCTCGAGCGATGACCGCCTCCACGGTGACCTCGGTGCGCAGTCCGCGAGGTCCCGGAGCGTCCCGGGTGAGCAACTCCCCCGCTTTGATCCACTTACGGAGGGCCGATTCGCTCACCGACGTGCGTTCCGCGGCCTCCGCCACCGGGAGCCACACCTCCGGAGCAGCAGTTGGCACCGGTGCCTGCGGTGCGGCCACGTGTGGGCTCGGTGCGGACACGGGAGCCTGCGGTGTGGACGCCGCGGACTGGGCGGCGGGCGCGGGGGAGTGCGAGCCGGTCGCGTCTGCCCCGGATGAGGACACGGTGACCCCACTCGCTGCGGCGGCGTCCGCACCGGTTGCGGCCGGCATCGCGTGCACGACGCGGAGGCCGGGCTCGACAGGGGCCGCCGTAGCGGTGCTGTCGGCTGAGCCCTCGTCGGCGAGTTCTCGTGGGGACACGGTGCTGTTCGGTGTGCTCACGAGACCGCACGGTAGCGTTCCCGCAGGTCAAGCCCGGGCCGACGCGCCGGGGCTGTGGAGAACGCCCCGCCGCGCAATCTGGCGCGCCTGGGGAGCGCTGCGCTGGTTACTCACGAGCTTTCCCCGACCGGGTCGACTACCGTGCAACTATGTCGGGCACGTCTCTGGACCCACACATCGGGCGGTACGCAGCACGGACGCGCGGGATGACCGCATCCGAGATCCGAGCTCTGTTCGCCGTGGCGAGCCGCCCGGAGGTCGTCAGCCTCGCTGGCGGCTCCCCGTACACGGCCGCGCTGCCGCTCGACGCCGTGGGGGAGATGCTCCGCCACCTCGTCCTGGACCGCGGCGCCGTCGCGCTGAACTACAGCTCGGGCCAGGGCGACCCGAAGCTCCGCGAGCAGATCTGCGAAGTCATGCGCCTGGTCGGCATCAACGCCACCGCCGACGACGTGGTCGTCACCGTGGGGAGCCAGCAGGCGCTGGACCTCGTATCCCGCGTCCTGCTCGACCCCGGTGACGTCGTCCTCGCCGAGTCACCGTCCTACGTGGGCGCGCTGGGTTCGTTCACCTCCGCGGAGGCCAACATCCGGCATGTGGCCATGGACGAGAACGGCCTCATCCCGGCCGCGCTGCGTGAGGAGATCGTGGCCTGCCAGGCCGCCGGCCTGCGGATCAAGTTCCTCTACACGATTCCGAACTACCAGAACCCGGCCGGTGTCTCGCTCAGCGAGGAACGACGCGTCGAGCTGCTCGAGATCGCCGAGGAGTACGACCTCCTCATCGTGGAGGACGACCCCTACGCGTTGCTCGGCTTCGAGTCCGAGCCGGCCACCGCCCTCCGGGCCCGCGACGCCCAGCGCGTGATCTACCTCGGATCGTTCAGCAAGACCTTCGCGCCCGGGATGCGCGTCGGGTGGGCGGTCGCGCCGCACGGCGTGCGGGAGAAGCTGGTGCTGGCGAGCGAGGCGCAAATCCTCTGCCCGCCGACGTTCAACCAGATGGCGGTTTCGACCTACCTGTCGACCCAGCCCTGGCAGGAGCAGATCAAGGTGTTCCGCGAGCTCTACCGCGAGCGGCGGGACGCGATGATCGCCGCGCTCACCGCCCAGATGCCGGCCGGCTGCTCATGGACCTACCCGCACGGTGGGTTCTTCGTGTGGGTGCAGTTGCCGGACGGTATCGACGCAAAGGCCATGCAAGCCCGCGCGGTGAGTGCACGTGTGGCCTACGTCCCCGGGATCGCCTTCTACGCCAACGGCAGCGGCGGGTCGCATATGCGGCTCTCCTTCTGTTTCCCGCCGCCGGAGCGCATCGCCGAGGGGGTGCGGCGGCTGGCCGCAGTTCTGGAGGACGAGATGGACCTGCGGGAAACCTTCGGCAAGACCTACAGCGAGGGTCCGCACCCGTCGGACGGTTCACGTTCGTACGCCCCCGCTCCCGACATGACCTGAAGCCCGACCTACCGCGAAGCGAATGCGACGATGACCGACCTCGAACGTGTCCTGGTTCTGGCTGGCGGCTTGTCCGTCGAGCGGGACGTCTCCCTGCGCAGCGGCCGTCGGGTCGTCGAGGCGCTCCGTTCAGTGGGTGTCGACGCGGAGGTGCTGGACCCCGACGCCGGCCTCCTGCCGCGGTTGATCGCCGATCCGCCGAGCGCGGTGTTCGTGGCCCTGCACGGCGGACCGGGGGAGGACGGGGCCATCCAGGCGGTTCTCGACCTCGTCCGCATCCCGCACGCCGGCTCCCCGGCATCGGCCTGCCGTCTGGCCTTCGACAAGCCGGACGCCAAGGCGATCGTGCAGACCGCGGGTATCTCCACGAGCCCCTGGCTGGCGCTGCCGCACGCCACCTTTCGTGAATTGGGCGCGGGAGCGATCTTCCGTGCCCTGGTCGCCAACCTCGGCTTACCCCTCGTCGTGAAGCCAGCGGCCGGCGGGTCTGCTCTCGGCGTCGGTGTGGTCACCGAGGCGGAACAGCTTCCCGCCGCGCTGGTCAACAGCTTCGGGTACGGGGAGAGTGCGTTGATCGAGCGGTACGTCGAGGGCACCGAGCTCGCCGTCACTGTGCTCGACCGCGGTGACGGCCCGGTGGCCCTACCACCGGTGGAGATCACGGCAGCCCACGGCCGGTACGACTACTCCGCTCGCTACACGGCCGGAGCGACCGAGTTCCATGTCCCCGCGCGGCTGGACGATGAGGTTCTCGTGCGGGCACGTGAGGTCGCGGTGACCGCACACCGTGCACTCGGGCTGGCCGACATCAGCCGGACCGACTGCATCGTCGACGCCGACGGGATCGTGCAGTTCCTCGAGGTCAACGTGTCGCCGGGTCTCACCGAGACCAGCCTCGTCCCGCTGGCCGTACACGCCGAGGGGCTCGAGATGGGTGTCGTGCTCCGCGACCTGCTCCAGGCCGCGGTGCTGCGGTCGGCCGGGGGACCTGCTCGCGCCTGATCGGACGTGAGCGGGCCCAGGCAGCAGGTCAGCTGGTCGGTCCACCACCGATGGCGGACAGGATGCGCTGGAGGTCCTCGGTGCCGGCGAACTCGACGGTGATCCGGCCCTTGCTACGGCCCATCTGCACCTTGACCCGGGTGTCCAGTCGTTCGGTCAGCGCCGCAGCCACCTCGCTGAGCTCCGGTCGGCTCTCGGTGGGCACCGCCGCGGCCCGGCGCCGGCGCGCTGGCTGGCCGACGGCGACGAGTTCCTCCACGGCGCGGACCGAGAGTCCTTCGGCGACTATTCGGGTCGCAAGCGCGTCTTGGGCCTCCGCATCGGCCAGCGTGAGCAGGGCGCGGGCGTGCCCGGCCGTGAGGATCCCCGCGGCGACCCGGCGCTGAACGGCGGGGGAGAGGTTGAGCAGACGCATCGTGTTCGTCAGATGCGAGCGGGACGTACCGAGCCGACCAGCCAGCTCCTCGTGGGTGCAGCCGAAGTCGGTGAGGAGCTGGCTGTAGGCGGCCGCCTCCTCGAGCGGGTTGAGCTGGCTGCGGTGGAGGTTCTCCAGAAGCGCCTCGCGCAGGAGATTGTCATCCGCGGTGGTCCGGATGACCGCAGGCACCTCCGTCAGCCCGGCCCGTTGCGAAGCTCGCCAGCGTCGCTCACCCATCACCAGTTCGTACCGGTCGTCCCCGGCGGGTCGAACCACGATCGGCTGAAGGACCCCCACCTCGCGGATGCTCGCCGTCAGCTCATCGAGGGCGTCCTCGTCGAACTCGGTCCGGGGCTGACGTGGGTTGGGATGGATGGCCTGGACCGGCACGAGCCGGAGCTCACCGACCACCTGACCCGCCACGTTGTCGGCAACGTCGGGTCCGGCTGCTCCACCCAAGCCCGGCTCGACTGGCGGGCTTGTCAGGTCGATCGAGGCGTGACGGCCCGGTCCGTTGAAGAACACGTCGCTCGGGCTGGTGCGGGTCTGGCCGGACGGTGCCTGCCGAGCAGACTCCGCGGGCGCGATGAGTGCTCCGAGACCGCGACCCAACCCCCGCTGACGCACGCTCATGACACCCTCGTCTCACTCGATCCAGCGGAACGACCTGTGCTGCTCGCATACGGACTGACCTCAGGTGCTCTGACCTCAGGCGCGCTGGCACCGCCCGCCCTGTTCCGGCCGGCAGCACCGTCGGTCAGGTCGATGGCGGCGGGTTGGGCACCTCTCCTGACGAATTCTCGGGCGGCGTCCACGTAGGCGACCGCCCCGCTGGAGAGCGGCTCGTACGTCACGACGGAGCGACCGTAGCTCGGCGCTTCCGCGACGCGCACGCTGCGCGGGATGCGGGTGGACAAGACCGTCTCACCGAAGTGGCCGCGCACCTCGTCCACCACCTGTTCGGCGAGGCGGGTCCGACCGTCGTACATGGTCAACAGGATGGTGCGCACGGTGAGCCCGGGATTGAGGTGCTGCGCCACCAGCCCGACGTTGGAGGTCAGCTGCCCCAGGCCTTCCAGCGCGTAGTACTCGCACTGGATCGGGATGAGTACTTCATCCACGGCGCAGAGAGCGTTCACCGTCAGCAGGCCGAGCGACGGGGGACAGTCGACCAGGACGTAGTCCGTCGACTGTCGGGACGCGGCAATCGCGTCCGCCAGCCGGAATTCACGCCGCGGCTGGTCGACGAGTTCGACCTCGGCTCCCGCCAGGTCGATGGCGGCCGGAGCGCAGAACAGACCGACGATCTCGGGACTCGCGACGACGACGTCGTCCAACGTCGCTTCGCCCAGGACGACCTCGTAGGTCCCCGGCGACCGCTGCCCGGGCTCGACGCCGAGTGCGGTGGACGCGTTCCCCTGCGGGTCCATGTCGATGACGAGCACCGTGCTGCCGTGCAGGGCCAGTGCTGCGGCCAGGTTCACGGTCGTGGTCGTCTTGCCGACGCCGCCCTTCTGGTTCGCGACCGCCACCAGTCGCGGATTGTCCGGGTGGGGGAAGGGGTTCCTCGACGAGGGACGTCGTGCGGCTACGGCTGCGGCAGCGGCCGCCGCGATGGGTGTTCCGTGATCCGTCCGCCACGTTGTCGAGGCAGCTGTTTCACGTGAAACCGACTCCTCGGCCGCTGACCGCCGTACCGGGCTGACGAGGTCCGCCGGCTCCGGCGGACCTGTTTCACGTGAAACGGAGGTGCGCTGAGGAGCCACCTCATCCGTCACCGGGTTCCCCTTCGTCGGTAGTGCGGCTTACCTCTCGCGGGACGGGGCGGCGTGCGCCGCACTACCCGCACCACCCGTACCAGCTCGGGGAGGAGGCGATCGCCGACCTCGAGCAGCTCGGGCTCCGTGCCGGCGAGCGCCAGCACGACCTCCCGGGCCGACGCAACCTCGTCCGCTGCTGAGGCACCCCGCAGCGCAAGAAGGGTTCCGTCCTGGCGCACGAGAGGCATCGTCCATGAGACGAGGCGTTCCAGCGGAGCGACAGCCCGGGCGGTCACGTAATCGGGCGAGAAAGGCAGCGCGGCCGCGTCCTCCGGAGCGCGACCACGGACGACGAAGACCCGGTCCTCGAGCCCGAGCTCGGCGACGACCTCGCTCAGGAACGTGGTCCGGCGGAGCATGGGCTCGAGCAGCGCGATCCGCAGATCGGACCGAGCTAGTGCCAGCGGGATCCCGGGAAGGCCGGCTCCGGATCCGACGTCCACGACGTCAGCCCCGTCGGGCAGCAGTTCAGCCACCACCGCCGAGTTGAGCAGGTGACGATCCCAGAGCCGGTCGGCTTCCCGGGGACCGAGCAGACCGCGGGTCAGCCCGTCGGTCGCCAGCAGGCGGGCGTAATGGACGGCCCGGTCGAACTCGGGCCCGAAGACGTACTCGGCGGCGGGTCGCAGGTGGTCGGGAAGATCCCCCGCCACGTCAGTCCGGCAGAACGACGACGCGGCGCTGGGGCTCCTCGCCCTCACTTTCGCTGTGCACGCCGTCGACGGCGGCAACGGCGTCATGCACGACCTTGCGCTCGAACGGCGACATCGGGGACAGCCGCTCAGCTTTCCCGGAGTCCAGCACACGCTGCGCTGCCGCGGACCCCAGCTCGGACAGCTGAACCCGTCGCTGAGCTCGGTGACCGGCCACGTCCAGCATCAGCCGACTCCGGCTGCCGGACTGCTGCTGCACGGCGAGGCGGGTCAAGTCCTGTAGGGCGTCGAGGGTCGCGCCGTTCTCGCCGACGAGCACATCCAGACCGGTACCCACGATGGCGACGGCGGCCCGGCCACCCTCCACGTCCAGGTCGAGGTCCCCGTCGAGGTCCAGGATGTCGAGAAGCGCCTCGAGGTAGTCGGCGGCGTACTCGCCTTCCTGCTCGAGGTCGGCGACGTCGTCCGGCGCGGAATCAGCCTGAACGGCAGTCGGCTCGGCATCAGGGGCCTGCGCCTCGGATTCCTGCGCCTCGGCTACCTGGACCTCGGCTATCTGCGCCTCAGGTGCTTGGACCTCGGCGGTGGCCGGGGCGTCGGGGTTCGTGGGGGAGTCTGCGGTCTCGGACATCAACGGTCTCCTGGATTCGGGAGCTCGGCTGCCACCGGGGGGTCGACCTGGACCGGGCGGGAACCGAGAGGCTCTGGACGGCACATCGGGGAGCGGTGGCGGGGGTGCCACCGGGGGGAGGGTGGTCGAGCGTCCTCGGCGAACCGGGGCGGACGGCAGGTCAGTGCCGACCTCCGCGGCGCGAGCCACCCTTGCCAGTGCGCTTCTTATTGACCGGACGGTTGCTAGGGCGGGACGTCGCCTTGCCCGGCTTGACGTTGCGACCACCACCTCCGGGCGCGCTCGAACCGCTAGCCGCCGCCTCGCTCCCGTTGGCGGCGCCGTTGTCCTTTGACTTCCCGTCGGCCGACTCAGCTGGTGGCTGCCGGACCTGCGCCAGCCGCTGCGGGGCGGCGGGCTCCGGGGCGGGCGTCGCCGACTTTCCCTTGAGCAGGCTGGTGAGCCCGCCACCGGAGGTCGTCGGTGCCGCCGGTGCCGCTGAGCCGGACTTGTTGATCTGCAACGGTGGCATTCGCTTGATGATGAAGTGCTGCTGCCCCATGCTCCATATGTTCGTGGTGAACCAGTAGAGCAGCACGGCGATCGGGAAGTTGAAGCCGAATACGGCCAGGAACAGCGGCGACGCATAGAGCAGGACCTTCTGGATCATCTGCTGTTGCGGGTCCGCGGGCCCGTTGCGGGCCATGATCTGCTTCTGGGTGATGAAGGTCGTGGTCGACATGATGATGATCAGGACGACACAAGTGATCTTCACCGCGACGCCGTTCGCGCTGAGGAAGGCCAGCTCCTTGGCCGAGTTGGTGAACGCCGCCGCCAGCGAGACCCCAGCGAGCTTCGCCGTCGCGATGTTCTGGACCTCGTTGACGCTCAGGCCGGCGGCTGCTTTGAAGTAGTAGCCGCCGTGGCCGTTCGACGACGGCGCGATCGCGCGGAAGACGTGGAAGAGCGAGATGAACAGCGGGATCTGGAGCACCAGCGGCAAGCAGCCGAGCAGCGGGTTGCCGTGCTCCTTCTGCAGCTCCATGATTTTCGCGTTCATCTGCTGCCGGTCGTTCTTGTACTTCTCGCGGATTTCCTTGATGTGCGGCTGCAGCATCTGCATCGTCCGCTGGGCCTTCACCGACCGGACGAAGAGCGGCACGATGGCCAGCCGGACGAGCATGACGATGAGGACGATCGCCAGCGCATAGGACATAAAGCTGTTCTGACCGAAGACCGGTGCGAGGCCGTCGGAGAACACGACGATCCCTCGCGCGACGAGTCGGTACAGCGGGTCTAACACGCGGGAACTCCTCTATCCGGTGAGCCGGAGGCGACCGGACTCTCACTGCTCGGAACCCGTCCGTCCGGGATCCGGGTGGCGGCGTCGGGGCTGGTCTGGTCGGAAACGGCCGGTCGGAGGCTGCGTTGCTCGTCGGCAGTATCCGAAGAACGACGGCCACGGGCCCGTGGTTCCGGCACGGGGTCGTAACCCCCGGTACAGAAGGGCTGACAGCGTCCGAGACGTCGGATAGTCAACCAGGTGCCGCGAGGCGCGCCGTGCCGCCGCAGTGCCTCCACGGCGTAGGCGCTGCAGGACGGTTCGAAGCGGCAGGACGGGCCGAGCCACGGGCTGACCACCAACTGGTACAGCCGGACCAACCCCACCAGGAGAAGGGCGACCGGACCGGGCCGCGGTGCGTCACCGGTCGGGTCGAGCTCAGTCGAGTCGAGCTCAGCAGGGTCGAGCTCAGCACTCGTGCCGGGGGGCATCACGACCGCGGTCCCGGTGCCGCTGCTGGTCCCGGTGCCGCTGCTGGTGCTGTTGCTGCTGTTGCAGGCACCGCCAGCGCGGCGATCGCCTGTTCGAGGGAACGCCCGAGCTTGCGGTACTCCGTCGCACCCGCTCCCGGCAGCGCCCGCACGACCGCGAGCGAGCCCGCAGGCAGCGCCGGCAACTGGGCGCGCAGCTGCTCCCGAAGACGTCGCTTCACGAGGTTGCGGGTGACGGCCGGTCCGACCCGTTTGCCGACGACCACGCCGGCGCGCGCGGGTGCGGCACTGGACGAGTCGCCCAGGTAAAGGTGCACGACGAGGGGACCGCGGCGGGCGCGGCGGCCCCGGGCGGCCACGAGCCGGTGCTCCGACCGACTGCGGACCCGCGCTGACGCGGGTAACACGCGATCAGGCGGAGAGCTCTGCGCGGCCCTTGCGCCGCCGCCCGGCCAGAATGGCGCGCCCGGCCCGTGTGCGCATGCGCAACCGGAAGCCGTGCGTCTTGGCCCGCCGGCGGTTGTTGGGCTGGAAGGTGCGCTTACTCACGGTTCGACTCCGACGTTTTCGATGATCAACGTGGTCGACGGGCGGGGACGTGCGAGGGCACGATCCAGCACGCCGCCACCGGCAGCTGCCGTCCGAAGGTACGGTCCAGCCGACGCGCCGGTCAAACGCCGAACTCGTCTGAATCGTCTGTGGACAATCCATCGACGCAGCCGGGGAGGCGCTGCTAGCGTCCCAACCTCAATCCGGTGTCTCCCGCTGTGCAACTCGGCGACGATCGATCAAGGCGAAGTTGTTCGCCGCTGTTCGTCGCCCCGCGTGGGGGCGACCAAGGTCGTCGCCCACAGCCTGTGGACATACGTGTGGACTGTTCGCATCACAGCACCCGGGCGGCGTTGCCGTGTGCCCGGACGAAGGGAGACCCGTGGCCGGGAACGACGGAACCGTACCGTTCGGCGCCGGCGAGGGTCAGGAGCCTCCGGAAGAACTTGTCCGAGGCTGGGAACGGGCACGCGAGAGCTTGGTCAACGAGGGCCTGTCGGTCCAGCAGGGCGTGTGGCTCGGTCTGACCAAACCACTCGGTCTGGTCGGCGACACCGCGCTGATCGCCACACCGAACGACTTCACCCGCGAGTTGTTGGACAGCCGGCTTCGGCCCTACCTGACGACAGCGCTCTCCACCGCCATGGGCCGCGAGGTCCGTGTCGCCGTGGTGGTCGAGCCGAGCGTCACCGACCGCTCGGTCGGCACCGCCGCCCTCGAGGACGAGGACCCCGTCGACGAGGCCCCGCCGCCGCGACCTACGTTCTCGTCCGGTCGCACCGACCCGGTGGAGCCGCCCCGGCTGAACGCGCGCTACACGTTCGAGACCTTCGTGATCGGTGACGGCAACCGCTTCCCGCATGCTGCGGCGGTCGCCGTGGCCGAGGCGCCGGCACGCGCCTACAACCCGCTGTTCATCTACGGGGACTCGGGGCTCGGCAAGACCCACCTGCTGCACGCCGTGGGCCACGACGCGCTGAACCTGCATCCGCAGATGCGCGTGCGTTACGTGAACTCGGAGGAGTTCACCAACGAGTTCATCAACGCCATCCGCGACGACCGCCAGGCGGCCTTCCGCAAGCGCTACCGGGATGTCGACCTCCTGCTCGTCGACGACATCCAGTTCCTCGAGAACAAGGAGCGGACGCAGGAGGAGTTCTTCCACACCTTCAACGACCTGCACAGCAACTCGAAGCAGATCGTCATCTCCTCCGACCGGCCACCCAAGCAGCTCGCGACGTTGGAGGACCGGCTGCGCAGCCGGTTCGAGTGGGGCCTGATCACCGACGTCTCCCCTCCTGACCTCGAGACGCGCATTGCGATCCTGTCGAAGAAGGCGGCCGCCGACGCGCTACCCGTGCCGCGGGAGGCGCTCGAATACATCGCCACCCACATCGAGCGCAACATCCGCGAGCTCGAAGGGGCGCTGATCCGGGTCGCCGCGTTCGCCAGCCTGAACAAGTCCTCGGTCGACCTGGCACTCGCCGAGGTGGTGCTGAAGGACCTCATCCCGGACGCCACCGACCCGCAGATCACCGCCGCCGGGATCATGAGCGCGACCGCCGACTACTTCGGGGTCACGATGGAAGACCTCTGCGGCTCGTCCCGCAGCCGCTCGCTGGTGACCGCCCGGCAGATCGCGATGTACCTGTGCCGCGAGCTGACCGACCTGTCCCTGCCGAAGATTGGGCTGCACTTCGGCGGCCGCGACCACACGACCGTGATCCACGCCGATCGAAAGATCCGCGGGTTGATGGCGGAGCGCCGCACGGTCTTCAACCAGGTGACCGAACTGACGAGCCGGATCCGGGCAAAGAAGCCGTGACGGAGCGCCCCGAAAGGTGGCGTCGACGCGCGAAGATCGTCATGCACAACCTGTGGAAAAACCTGTGAACGACCGGGGGATCAGCGGGGGACAGCTGATGCGCGGAGCCGCTCAGCCTGCACCAGAGGTCGAGCCCATCCTTCGTCGCACACAGGCCGGTGGGACGCTCGCGATCGGCATGAGCAGCGACGACACTCGTTCTCCACAGTTCCCACCGCGCCTACTACGTCTGCTAGACAGATTCTCTTCCTCCTTCACAACATCAGAATCAGGGGGCTGGGGACGAACGCCGCTCCCCTGTCCGCAGAAGGGCTCACGATGAAGTTCCGCGTCGAACGCGACGACCTGGCGGATGCGGTGGCTTGGGTGGCGCGGACCTTGCCGAACCGACCCACCACGCAACTGCAGGTCCTCGCCGGGCTGTTGCTCGAAACCGGCCCGTCGGGGCTGCGGCTGTCGGCCTTCGACTACGAGGTGGCGGCCCGTGGCGAGATCTCGGCGACGGTGCTCGACGACGGGCGGACCCTGGTCAGCGGCCGCCTCCTGGCGGAAATCACCCGCAGCCTTCCGGCCGCCCCGGTGGAGATCGCCGTGGAGGGTTCCCGAGCGGTGCTGACCTGCGGCAGCGCCCGTTTCACCTTGCCGACGCTTCCGGTCGAGGACTACCCGGCACTGCCGGCGCTCCCGCCGGCCACCGGCAAGGTCGGCAGCAGCGCCTTCGCCGCCGCGGTGGGCCAGGTGGCGATCGCAGCGGGTCGGGACGACACCCTGCCAGTGCTGACCGGCGTTCGGATCGAGCTCAACGGCGAACGCCTCACCCTCGCGGCCACCGACCGGTACCGGCTGGCGGTTCGAGAGGTGCCGTGGCGCCCGGAGGAGGTCGACGCCACCGGCACGGCCCTCGTGCCCGCCCGAACCCTGTCCGACGCGGCGAAGTCGATGAGCTCGGCGGGCGCCGAGGTCACGATCTCGCTGGGCAGCGGACCCTCCGGCGAAGCGCTGGCCGGGTTCGCCTGCGGGACCCGGGAAACGACGACCCGGCTGGTCGACGGCCAGTTCCCGGACTACCGGCGGCTCCTGCCACCAACCTCGCCGCTTTCGGCCGAGGTCGAGGTCGCGCCGCTGGTCGAGGCGGTCAGGCGGGTCTCCCTCGTCGCTGCGCGTACCTCTCCGGTGCTGCTGAGCTTCTCGTCCGGCGAATTGGTGCTCGAAGCCGGCGCCGGGGGAGAGGCCCAGGCTCGGGAGGCATTGCCCGCCGGTTTCGACGGGCCGGACCTGTCCATCGCCTTCAACCCCGGCTACCTGCTCGACGGACTCGGGGCCCTGGAGTCCGACACGGTGCGGGTGGGGTTCGCCAGCGCGGAGGACGCGGAGGAGGCGGCTCGCAAGCCCGCGATCTTCACCGGGAAGTCGGCCGACGACGCCCCTGACTACCGCTACCTGCTGATGCCGGTCCGGCTGGCCTCCTGACAAATCCTCGGATCTCGTGCCGTTGGCCGGGTAGGACCTGCGCGGCGCGGGGAGTGCTAACCCCGGCGTAACCGCTCGCTGCCAGGGTGAGGACGTCGAGACGACCTGCCGTGCCCGGTGAGGCGCGGCCTCGTTAGTGTCTGAACATCTTCGAGGGGAGTTCCGGGTGGCGGAAGCAGCCAGCGCGATCGGCATCATCGGCTTGGGCCGCATGGGCGGCAACATGGCGAAGCGCTTGAAGAACGCGGGGCTGACGGTCGTGGGATACGACCGCACGGCATCGGAACGGGACGTGGCCTCGCTGGAAGAACTCGTGGACAAGCTGCCGAAGCCACGCGTCGTCTGGGCGATGGTGCCGGCTGGCGAACCCACCTCGGAGACGATCGACGCGCTCGGGAAGCTCCTCGACGACGGTGACGTCGTGGTCGACGGCGGCAACTCCCGCTACACCGACGATCAACGGCACTCCGACCAACTTGCCGAACGCGGCATCGGCTTCGTCGACTGCGGTGTCTCCGGCGGAGTGTGGGGTCTCGAGTACGGCTACGCGCTGATGGCGGGGGGAAGCGCTGAGAACGTGGCCAAGGTGCAGCCGTTCTTCGACGCCCTGAAGCCGGAAGGCGACTCGGGCTTCGTCCACGCGGGGGAGGCCGGTGCCGGCCACTTCGCCAAGATGGTCCACAACGGCATCGAGTACGGGATGATGCAGGCCTACGGCGAGGGCTTCGAGCTGCTCCAGGCCGCCGGGATCCTCCACGACGTGCCCGGCGTGATCAAGAGTTGGACGCAGGGCACCGTCATCCGTTCCTGGCTGCTCGACCTGCTGGTCAACGCCCTCGAGGTGGACGCGGACCTCTCGAAGCTCCGCGGCTTCGCCCAGGATTCCGGCGAGGGCCGGTGGACCGTCGAGGCGGCCATCGATCACGCGGTGCCGATGCCGGTGATCAGCGCCGCACTGTTCGCCCGGTTCGCCAGCCGGCAAGAGGACTCGCCGGCGATGAAGGTGGTGGCGGCGCTGCGGAACCAGTTCGGTGGCCACGCGGTCACGTCGACCGCGGGCGAAGAGGAGACCGGTGCCGATGCCCCGGGTGCCGACACCGACTCGAACTCGGGCCAGTCGGTCGCGCGGGGAACCGACCCGGGGGCCCCCGACAAGGGCTGAGGCACCCGCGCTCAGCTAGGGACACGACAGGGACACACGCGGTCCCCAGCCTGCACGATCGGGTCACGGTGCGAGCCACGATCGGGTCACGGTGTGGCCAGCGGATCCCGTGGCGTCGGAGAGGTGACGGATGTACGTCGCTCGGCTGCACCTCACGGATTTCCGCAGCTACGAGGACGTGTCCATTCCGCTGGAGCCCGGGGTGACGACGTTTCTCGGAGCGAACGGGCAGGGCAAGACGAACCTGCTCGAGGCGCTGAACTACGTCGCCACCCTGGCGAGTCACCGGGTCGCCAGCGACGCCCCGCTGATCCGGATGGGTGCGGAGCGTGCCGTCGTACGTGCCGGCATCGTCCGGGACGAACGCAAACTGCTGGTGGAGCTCGAGCTCGTCCCCGGCCGGGCGAACCGGGCCAAGATCAACCGCAGTCCGGTGCGCCGGGCTCGGGAGGTCCTCGGCGCATTGCGCACCGTGCTGTTCGCTCCCGAGGACCTGGCTCTGGTCCGTGGCGACCCCGGTGAGCGCCGCCGGTTCCTCGATGAACTGGTCGTCGCCCGGGCGCCCCGCTTCGCCGGTGTGCGGGCCGACTACGAGCGGGTGCTCAAGCAGCGCACGATGCTGCTGCGGTCGGCGTCGGGGCGACGCTCCCGCACCGTGGTCTCGGACGAGACGGTGAGCACGCTGGATGTCTGGGACAGCCACCTGGCGTCGTACGGCGCCGAGCTGCTCGCCGCCCGGCTGCGCCTCGTCGACGCGCTCGCCCCCCTGCTCGACAAGGCCTACTCCGAGGTGTCCGGGGGGCGCGGGCCGGTATCGGTGGTGTATCAGTCCTCGGTGGCGAAGGACGGCCAACCTTTGTCAGCCGCCGCGACCGAGGTCGAGCTGCAGGCCCTGCTCGCCGACGAGTTGCAGCGCCTGCGGCCCCAGGAGCTGGAACGGGGGGTGACTCTTGCGGGACCGCACCGTGACGACATCGTGGTCTCGATCGGAGAGCTGCCAGCCAAGGGATATGCGAGCCAGGGTGAGTCGTGGTCGCTCGCCCTGGCCCTTCGGCTGGCGTCCTACGAGTTGCTCCGCAGTGACGGCGCCGAGCCGGTACTGCTGCTTGACGATGTCTTCGCGGAGCTGGACGACTCACGGCGGGAGCGGTTGGCTCTGCTCGTTCGTCCGGCCGAACAGGTGTTGATCACGGCCGCAGTAGCCGATGACGTGCCCGCCCTGCTTGCAGGTGCGCGCTTCGAGGTCTACATGGGGTCGGTGTCCGCCGCGTGATCCCCCATCGTCGCTGGTCAGCGGGTTATTCACCGCCGTGCACCCATCGTGCGGACTGGTGCGGCCCGATGCCCGTACGGTGCGGTCGCCCGGGTCTACGGTGAGGACATCATGAGTCCGCCCGAGAACGTGTCGCCCGAGGGACCATCACCCGAGGGATCACCACCCGAGGGATCAGCGCCCGAGGGTGGGGCTTCCGCCCGGGCAGGTGCAGCCGGCGACCCCGGGCGACGTCCCGCTGAGGGGTCGCCGGCCAACGCTGGTGCCGACCTGGCGCGAGCCGCCCTGGCGAGGGCAAAGGAAGACGCCCGGGTCAAGGCCGCCAAGCAGGCGCGGGTCACCCGGGCGGAGGGCCGCGCCCAGCGTCGGGCCGAGGAGTCGGAGCGCCCGAAGGGTGAGCCGCTGGCGTTCGGTTCCGCCGTGCGGGAATTGCTCGACGAACGTGGCTGGAACGCCGAGGCGGCCGCGGCGCGGGTACTGGCGAACTGGGAGTCGATCGCCGGCGCGGAGGTGGCGGCGGCCTCCCGGCCGGTTCGCCTCCGGCACGGGGAGCTCGTTCTCGAGGCCGAGTCGACCGCGTGGGCCACGCAGTTGCGCCTGCTCAGCCGCAGCATCCTTGCACGGATCGCCGCCGAACTCGGTCCAGACGTGGTCCGCAAGCTCGTCGTGCGCGGCCCGACCGCCCCCGACTGGCGACACGGCCGGCTCCGGGTCAAGGGTCCGGGTCCGCGCGACACCTACGGCTGAGTTCCCGACAGGTCGCCCGGCCAAGGGGGCTCTTCAGTGAAGGCGGCACCCGCCGGCGCCTGTCCGCACCCGCGGGCACCCGTCGGCACCCGTCCAGGCCGGGTTTGAACCCGGTAAGCCGCTGAGGCGGGCCGTGGAGAGGTTCGACTCCCGTCCCGCGTGGGGGGAGTCGGCGCTCAGAACGATCGGCGGGCAGCGGACGCGACAGGCCGTGTCTCGGGCCAATTGTGTCGTTACCCGGGGGTAGACTGCAGCTTGCCCGGGGCCGGCGGTACGCGCGCGCCGAGGGGCAATTGCACGATTCGGCGACAGAGAGATGGCTGCGTGGCCTCCAACGAGTACAACGCTAGTTCGATCAAGGTTCTGGAGGGTCTCGAGGCCGTCCGGAAGCGCCCTGGCATGTACATCGGCTCCACCGGGGAACGCGGCCTGCACCACCTCGTCTACGAGGTCGTGGACAACGCCGTGGACGAGGCGCTGGCCGGCTACTGCACCGACGTTGTCGTCACGCTGCAGGCCGACGGGGGCGTCCGGGTCGAGGACAATGGCCGCGGCATCCCGGTCGGTCGGCACCCGGTGGAGAAGCGCCCCGCCGTCGAGGTCGTTCTGACCACACTGCACGCCGGCGGCAAATTCGACGGCAAGTCCTACGCCGTCTCGGGTGGTCTCCACGGCGTGGGCGTCAGCGTCGTGAACGCGCTGTCCAGCCGCCTGGAAGTGCTGATCAAGACCGATGGCTACCTCTGGTTCCAGCCGTACGCGGGGAGCCGCCCCGCGGCGCCGCTGGAGAGGCGCGGCCCGACGAAGGAAACCGGCACCACGGTCACGTTCTGGGCCGACCCCACCATTTTCACTGAGACCACGACCTACTCCTACGAAACGCTGTACCGGCGGCTGCAGGAGATGGCCTTCCTGAACAAGGGGCTGCGGATCGTCCTGCGGGACGAGCGGCGGGAAGAGTCCGCACCCGTCCCGGAGGGTTCCGAGGCGGTCGACGTCAAGGAGGCCGACGCGGCAGCAGCCGCCCCTCCGCGCGTACGCGAGGTCGAGTTCCGCTATGAGAACGGCATCGTCGACTTCGTCGCCCACCTCAACAGCGCGAAGGAGCCGGCCCACAAGACTGTCATCACTTTCGAGGGCAAGGGCGAGGGCATCGAGGCCGAGGTTGCGATGCAGTGGAAGGGCGGCAACAACTACGCCGAGTCCGTCTACACCTTCGCCAACACGATCAACACACACGAGGGCGGCACCCACGAGGAAGGCTTTCGTGACGCGCTGACCCGCGCGGTCAACTCCTACGCCAAGGACGCCAACCTGCTCAAGGCGGCGAAGACGAATGGCAAGGGTGGCGACGAGCGCCTGCAGGGCGACGACATCCGCGAGGGCTTGACCGCCATCGTCTCCGTCAAGCTCGCCCAGCCCCAGTTCGAGGGACAGACGAAGACGAAGCTCGGCAACACCGAGGCGAAGTCCTTCGTCTCCGGGATGGTCTACAGCGGTCTGAAGGACTGGCTGGAGTCCCATCCGGGGGAGAGCAAGGGCATCATCATGCGGGCTATCGACGCCCAGCGGGCCCGGATCGC
>DATITC010000080.1:0-2154 GCA_035468175.1 Frankiaceae bacterium
CGGGGAGAAGGACGAGCCGGTCTTCTACTACCTGACGGTCTACAACGAGCCCTACCCGCAGCCGGCCGAGCCGGAGGACCTGGACGTCGAGGGCCTGCTGCAGGGGCTCTACCGGTACCGCCCGGCGAGTGCTCTGGAGAACGCTCCGGGCGAGGACGCGGTGCCGGCGCAGCTGATGGCCAGCGGGTCCGCGATGCTGGCCGCGCAACGGGCGCAGGAGCTGCTGGTCGAGGAGTGGAACATCGCCGCCGACCTGTGGTCGGCGACGTCCTGGAACGAGCTGCACCGGGAAGCCGTCCGCTGCGAGCGGGAGAACCTCCTCTCCCCGGAGGAGCCGCGAGAGCCTTACGTGACCCGGGTGCTCGCCGAGACCGAAGGCCCCGTCGTGGCGGTCAGCGACTTCCAGCGGGCGGTGCCGGACCAGATCGCCCGCTGGGTGCCGACGGACTGGTCGTCACTCGGCACCGACGGTTTCGGCCGCTCGGACACCCGCGCCGAGTTGCGGAGGTACTTCCACATCGACGCGCCCTCGATCGTCGTGGCGACCCTGCAGGCCTTGGCCCGACGCGGCGACATCCCGGCCGACCGGGTCAAGGACGCGCTGGCGCAGTACCAGCTCGGTGATGAACAGGTGACCGATTCCGGGTCGGCGTCCGAAGAGGACGCGGAGCCGGTGAGCGACTGATTCGGGCTGCCGGAATCCGGGCTTGCGACGTTGAACTCGATCTTTCTGACCGTGAGATCTTCGGAAGCGGCAGCGCAGCTCCGCTTCCCGCGTTAGCCTGCCCGCAACCAGCAGTGCCCGGCACGGGGCTGGTGTCCGAAAGACCCGACCTACGGCTCACCGCACGATCAACAAGGCGGATCGGACGTAGTCCCAACGGGTGGTGTTGGGAGCGGCAGTGGGCTGTTCGAATACGCAGGTGCTGCGCCGAGCGCCCTCTAGGCCGAGAGTAGGAAGGCACACCGGGTTCGGGGCATTCTCCCCGGCCGGATCGAAAGAGGTGAGGGCGTTGGCTCGACGGACCACCATCGCTCGGCTCGAGGAGCATCCGAACCTGGCCGAGATCCTCGGAGTCCTCGCACAACTCGCGCACGTCGAGGACGCCCACCTCGAGAAGCTCGCCCGGTCCTGGCGGAACACGGTCGGGGTCGCCGAGGCCCGGCGCCGGGCGCTGTCGCCCGACTCCCCATTGGTTATCGAGGTGCTCGCCGCCTTCGACGCCGTCGCCGCGCTCTACGCCGACGACCTGTCCGGCGGTTGCGACTACATCGCCGTCGACCCGGGCACCGCCTGCACCGCCCTCAAAGCGGTCCGGGACGCCATCGCCGCCGCCTACGCCCGGCCGATCCTCAGCCGCGCCGAGTACTCCTGCCTCATCAGCGCTTGGCGTTCGGTGTTCCCGAGGCCGACCGTGAGCGAGCCCGACCTCGGCCCCGGCTCAAACGACGTCAAGCAGTTGCTCGCGCTGCTGCCGACGCTGGCCGGGCGGTGCCACGACGACGCGGGTCGGCGGGTCTACGACGGACTGCTCGTGCATGCGATGACCCTCGACGAGCAGGCCCACTCGCAGGCGGTGTCCGCGGCCTTCTCCGCCGCGGTGCGCACCGGCCGTCGCCGGGTCTGGACGCTGGTGCGTCGCAGCGCTGCCGAGGGCCTCGGTCGCTACTGCGCCGAATGCCGGGCACCGCACGCCGATGGCCCCTACGACGACGAGCGCGTCTTCGAGATCTGTGCCGACGTCGCCTGCGCCCTCCTGGTGCAGGACGCCCTGCCGGCCGCCGAGGCCGCCGCGCTCACTGCGCCGTTGCGTCACCTCATCCCGCTGCAGCGCACCGGCGACTGAGGCACGTCGGCGCTCACCATGCGGTAGCCCACGGTTCCCGCACACCCGGCGGGGAAGATCGGGGCCATGACTGACAGCGCCGAGATGGGCGAGCGGCCGGCCGACCCCGCGACCCGAGGCGGCGTGGGCGTCGGCGCCGGACCTGATGACTACGCCGACGGCATGGCCGAGGAGCAGATGGAGCACCTCCGCGAGACGGCCGCCCAGGCGCAGAAGGACGGGACACAGCAGGACGGCACACAGCAGGACGGCACACAGCAGGACGGCACACAGCAGGACGGAACGCAGAAGGACGAGACAGAGCAGG
>DATITC010000081.1:0-19796 GCA_035468175.1 Frankiaceae bacterium
GTCTCCGGTCCCGCAGGCGGGACGTGGTACCGGATCGGTCGTTGTCTCGGGATCTGCGTGTTCGGGCTCGAGGTGTGCACCTCGACCCCGTCCAGCACGACTCCTGCCGTCCGACTGCCTTTACTCATCCGGATCGCCCTGCTGGGGCTCGCGACCGGCGGGCGAACCTCCGCGGGCTCGGCCGGCCTGGCCTGGACGTCGTCGCCCGCCGATCCGGCACCGCTGGACGTTCTCGCATCCCGTCGAGGTCGTGAGGTCGCCACCGCTTTCGCGGTCGGCGAGCTGATCGCGGACAAGCTCCCGCAGATCCCGAGCCGGTTGGCCGCCGGGCCGCTGATCGGACGGGCCGTCGCGGGAGCAGCGGCCGGGATCGGCCTGGCCGGCCGCTCGGGGGCGGTTCCGCTGCGCCAGCTGCCCGTGCCGGTGCTCGCGCCCGGCGCCCTCGTCGGTGCCGCAGCCGCGGTGGCCGGCGGTTACCTGGGTTCTGCGTGGCGGCGCCGCGCTCCGTTCGGCTCCGACCTGCCGGCAGCGCTCGGTGAGGACCTGGTCGTCGGCGGTCTGGTCTACGCCAGCTGCCGCCGCTAGCCCTGCCGGCGGTCAGAGCTGCCGGCGGTCAGACCGGGGAGCTGGCCTGCTGCGCGTCGCGGCCGGGCCGGTCGGGCGGCAGCGGGGTCGCGGCGGTCGGGGGCTCGAGAGTCTCCGACCCGTCAGAATCCGGACGCAGCCCGGTGCGGATCAACTCCACGAGGACCGCGACTCCGGCGGCCAGCGTGATCAGGAAGAGCGCCTTGACCAGGTGAGGGCTCCACGGCGACCAGGCCAGCATGGCGTCCCACGCCTGCTGGAGACTGCCGCCCCGCGGACGCCACCAGACCAGGATCGCCAGCCAGGCGCCCTTCGCCTGCAGCACGACGCCACCCGCGAGGATGACCAGCGGTGCCCAGCGTCGCAGCGCGGCCGGCCTGGTGGCCCCGACGCCGACGACGGCGGCGACACCCACGAGCCCGACGAACAGGTACCGCCCCGCCAACCCGCGGTAGTAATGCGTGTGCCAATACCACTGAAGCGTGGGCAGGACGACCAGGATGTAGCTCGCCAGCGTCGGCCAGAGCATGAGGAGTAGGCCCGGCCGGCTGCCGGGTGGGCGCCCCATTCGCACGAGTGCGAGCACGAGGCACGTAAGCGTCAGCGCCCCGGCGACGTACACGTACCAGAACGGCAGCTGTAACTCGTACCAGCCCATCGCGCCCCACCAGCGCTGCAGCATCGAGCGCGTCCCGAAGTCGACCAGCTGCCCGAAGTCGTTGCCGAGGAACTGCCCGGGTGGGAAATGGGGGTCCCCGGGCTGGACCGCTCCGTAATTGAGCAGGTTGGTGAACCACCACCAGCCACCGAAGGCAAAGGACAGGATGGCGACCAGAGCAACCGGCGGCGCGAGCGTGCGAAGGAACGGGAGCCGCGAGGCATCGTTCGGCTCCCCGATCGGCCGCCGGCGGCACTCGTAGGCCCACGAGGTCACGTAGGCGGCGAGAACCAGCGGCGGTAGGACGAGCCCGAGCCCCTTGCTGAACAGGGCGAACCCAAGCGAGACGCCCAGGAAGACCGCGGTGCTGAGCCTTCGATCGCCGCGCAACACGCAGGCCACCCCGACCATCACGAGGCCAGCGGTCAGAGTCAGCGCGTTGTCGTTGTTGACGCTGCCTGCGATCTGGGTGAGCTCCGGGATCACCAACGGGAAGGCGGCTGCGGCGATGCCCGCACGTCGATCATCGGTAAGTCGGACGGCGGTCGCCCAGGCAAGCAGCGGAAGCGGCGCGATCATCAGCATCGAGACCAGCCGCATCAGTCCGACGGCGCGGTCCCACTGCTGGTGGTCACCACCGAACACCTCGATGACCCCTGCCTCGACGTAGTAGTAGCCGGGGGGGTGCTGCGTCATCTGTTGGACGGACGAGCGCACGCCGACCCGACGGGCCGGGTCGACGAGATCGCCCCAATCGGCGCGCTGGGAGCGCGACACCGACTGCGCCTCGGGTATCGGCAGGCTGGTCAGGGTGCGTGGTAGGCCCCTCGTCCCGTAGGGGCTCGCCGCAACGGCCGCTTCTCCCTGCCTGGTCAGGTACGTCCGCCCCACGTGGCCCCAGCCGTAGCCCTCGACCAACCGCATAACCGCGTCCGCGTGGGTGGGTTCGTCCGGCGCGTGGTAGGTCGGCGTCAGTACCGACCAGCAGGTGATCAGCAATCCGTTGAGCACGACCAGCGCCCACACGGCTAGCGGTGCCCGGAGGATCAGGCCAAGAGGCCCCGGCCGGGATCGGTCCCGGTCGGCCTCGCCGCGCCGTCGTAGCGCACGGGCTGCGCGGACGTGGCTTCCGACTCGTCGCAGGACGGGCTCCTCGGCTGGGGGAACGTCGAACTCGCGGTGGCACCGGTCGACGGGAGCAAGAATAGAGGCTGGAGCGTCGGGATAGGCCGCATCGAGCCCGGGCCGGACGTCGAGCCATCCGCGGCGGCACGCCCGTAGCTGGCTAGGCTGCGACCATGGCCGCCGAGATCGAGACGACCCCGTCGGGCCCCCTCGCCGGCGGCGCCGACAGCGCCGGCAGCAGGCCGCTGCAGCGGACGACGCACTCGCGGTACGCCGAAGTCCAACTGTCCGAGTTCGTGGTCGGCGTCCTCGTCCTCGGGGTCGCGCTGCTGTCGTGGGCGGCGCTGGGCCTGGCGCACCTGGGTCTGTTCTCGCTCCCCGCGGTCCTGCTGCTCACCTCCGCCGGTCTCGCGGTCGTCGTCGTGGTCGTGGCGAGGTTCGCGCCGCTGCGGGTGCGCACCGACCCGGCCGGGTGCCTCGGCATCCTGGCGCTCGGCGTGCTCGCGGCGGTGATGTTCCTGCCGGGCTTCGCCTACGGCATCACCGATAAGGATCCCGGCGGCTACACCGAGCACGCCTTCTCGATCGCGCGCACCGGCAGCTACCAGGTGACGGACCCGACGCTGGACGGCCGGATCCCCGGCGGGCCGGTGCTGGAAGGGCAGGGCGCCCGGTTCGGCGGCCTGTGGCTGCAAAAGAGCGGCTCCGACGTGATCGTGCCGCAGTTCTACCATCTTTGGCCGTCCCTGATGGCGGTCGCCTACGACGTCGGCGGGGAGCGCGGACTGTCGCAGACCGCACCGGTCATCGGGATCCTCGCCGTGCTCGCTGCCGCCCTCGCGCTGCGCCGAGCGGTGGCCGGGGCGCACTGGGGACTCAGCTCGAGGATGCGTGCGGCGGCCGGTCTGGTCGCCGGCGGCATCGGGGGCGTGCTGCTCGCGACCAACATGCTCGAGGTCTGGCAGGCGAAGTACCCGACCACGGAGATCAGCGCCCAGCTGTTCCTGCTCGGCGCGCTGCTCGGCGTCATGGTCGCCGTGCAAACCGGCTCGCGGGCCGCGGCCGGGGTGGCCGGTCTGCTGATCATGGTCGGCTTCCTGGACCGGGGCGACGGGCTCCTCCCGGTGCTCATCGCGGCGGGCGTCGGGGCCACCCTGCTGGCCACGAAGCGATGGGACGCCCGGGCCACCTGGTTCGCCGTTGGTGCCGCCATCGTCGTGCCTCATGCGCTGTGGCAGGCCTACTCGCCCTCGGCCGGCTTGCAATACACCAAGGACAACTCGGTGCCCGGGCTGCGGACCGTCGTAGCGGCGGTCGTTGTGCTGTTCGTGCTGGGTGGGCTGCTCCGTCCGGTGGGCGAAGGAATCGGCCGTTGGCTCGAAGGACGGCGGGCGCAGCTGGTCGCCGGTGCCCTGGTGACGGTGCTGGCCGGCGGACTGCTGCTGCTCGGGTTCCTGCGTCCGCGGCTGTTCGGGGAGGACTTCGCCTCCAACGGCACCCGCTCGCGGTCCTTCGACGAGCAGATCCTCGCGCGGCTCTCCTGGTTCCTGTCCTCGTGGACATTCGCGCTGCTGCTGCTCGCAATCGCCGTGCTCGCGCTGCGGCGCTGGTCCGCCGGGCTGTGGGTGCTCGCGGTACCGCTGCTGCTGATCTTTCCGGTCTACGCCGTGCACGCCCGTAACTCGACCCGGCTGATGTGGTGGTCCCGCCGCTACGTCCCGAGCGTCGTGCCGTTGGTGATCATGCTGGCGGCGGTGGCGCTGACGGCCGTCGCGTTCCTGACCGCCTCGCTGGTCGCGCGACGTCGAGCGGCCCGCCCGGTTCGGGTCGGTGCCGCGGTCGGCGGCGGCCTCGTCGCGACGGCGGGCACGCTGGCGCTCGTCTTGTTCTTCGCCGGGCAGTCGCTGCCCCTGCGGCACCACTCCGAGTTCGGCGGCTCGTTCGAGCTGTCGAAGCGGATCGCCGCTACGGCCGGCGGCCAGCAGGGAGTCTTCCTCTGGCAGCGGTCACCCGCCTGCTGCCTGTACGGCCAATCGCTGTTCGGCGGTGCGCTGTGGCTCGAGCGGAATCAGATCTCGGCGATCCTGCCCTCAGACCCTGCGCAGGTCGCGCCGTACCTCGCCTCCTTCCGCAAGGGGTTCCCCGGCCAGCCCGAGTTCGTGATCTGGCACGGTCAGCAGCCACCCGGCGTCCCCGGCGTCCGGCTCCAGCCGGTCGATCGCGTGCAGACCGCGCTGGCGTACTGGCAGGAGACGTTCGAGCGCCGGCCGTCGAAGCCGACGAGCGTGCCGGTCGACTTCGTCGTCTACCGGGTGCTGCCGTGACGGCATCCGTCGTCTCCCGGTCCACCAGGAAGGCCGAGCGGAGGGGCGGGACATGAGTGGTCTTCGACACAAGGTCGGCATCCTGCGCGGAGAGGGGCGCGAGTACCTGCGTCAGGTCCGTCGGCTGCGGGCCGAGGACGAGACCTCGTTGCGCTCGTTCGTCGCCGGTCTGCGCTACCCGCTGGTGCACGGTCAGTCGATCTGGGTCGGATCACGGACCGTGCTCGATGGCCGGGAGCGTATCGAGGTCGCCGGCGGGGGGTCACTCCGGGTCGGCATGGGCGACTTCGGCCTGACCAGCCACAACGACGCGTCTCTGATCCGGGTGCGACCGAACGCTCGGTTCCGATGCGAGGGCGTGGTGTCGCTGCAGCGTGGCGTGCGCATCGTCGTCGACGCAGGTGAGCTGGTCATCGGGCACGGGACGAACCTCAACGGCCTGTCCAAGGTGCTCGTCGCCCAGTCGGTGCGGATCGGGGCGGACTGCACGCTGTCCTGGGACTGTCAGATCCTCGACCACGATTTCCACGCCATCACCGTCGACGGGGTGGAGCGGCCCTCGGCGGCGCCGGTCGTCCTCGGCGACCGGGTGTGGGTGGGGACCGGTGCGCTCATCCTCAAGGGCGTGACCATCGGATCGGACGCGGTCGTCGCCGCGGGCGCGGTCGTCACAAGGGACGTCGAGCCGCACACGGTCGTGGGCGGGTCACCGGCCCGCGTGCTGGGGCGGGTTGACAGCTGGCGCTGACGGCCGCTCGCCCGCGGTAGGTCACGGGCGTCGCTGCCCCGTATGTATGCCGCACATGAAAGCATGGGGTGCGGCGCCGTGCCGTGCCAGTGCCAGCCGTACCAGGAGTTGTCGAGTGACCGTCTCCGGCCTGCGTGAGGAGTCCCCACACCCGGGTGACGAGCCGCTGCCCACCGCGCCGGGAGCGCCCTACGTCACCATCGTGCTGCCTTGCTACAACGAGCAGGACCACGTGCTGCTCGAACTCGAGCGCATCGCCGAGGCGATGGACGCGAGCGGCTACACCTACGAGCTGCTGTGCATCGACGACAAGTCGACCGACAACACGCTGCAGGTCCTGCGCGCGGCACAGAAGCGGTTTCCGCAGATGCGGCTGATGCCGTTCCGCCGTAACGGCGGCAGCGGCACCGCGCGCCGCATCGGCACGCAGGAGGCACGCGGCCGCATCGTCGTGTGGACCGACGCAGACATGACCTATCCGAACGAGCGGATCCCGGAGTTCGTCCGCTACCTCGACGACAACCTCGACGTCGACCAGGTGGTCGGCGCCCGCACGTCGGAGGAGGGCACGCACAAGTGGGCCCGGGTGCCGGCGAAGTGGGTCATCCGCCGCATCGCGAGCTTCTTGTCCGGCACCAGGATCCCGGACCTGAACTCCGGGCTCCGGGCCTTCCGTCGGGACGTCTCGCTGCCCTACCTGCGGCTCCTGCCGCCCGGGTTCTCGTGCGTCACGACCATCACGATGGCGTTCCTGTCGAACCAGCATCCGGTGGACTACGTCGCGATCGACTACGCCAAGCGCGCCGGGGTCAGCAAGTTCCACCCGTTCCGGGACGCCTACCGCTACATCCTCCAGGTGCTGCGAATGGTCATGTACTTCAACCCGCTGAAGGTGCTGATGCCCTTCGCGCTGTGGGTCATGAGCATCGGCACGGTCAAGCTCGTGGTCGACCTGTTCAACTACGACTGGCACGTCGCAACCTCGACGTTGCTGCTGCTGTTTGTCGGGGTCCAGGTGGCCGTGCTGGCGCTGATCGGTGACCTGGTGGTGCGATCACGTGGGTCGTGAGGGCGTCGGCGGCGTCGTCGGTACTGGTGCCGAGCTGTCCGCCACCCCTGCGTCCGACGAACCGCGGCGCCGTCGCCGTCACGCGATACGGTTCGCCAAAGGGGTCGTCGGCGCCCTGTTGATCGTTGCGCTGGTGTTTTCGCTGCGCTCACAGTTCTCCAACGTTCGCGCCGACCTGGCGAGAATCTCGATTCTTTGGCTCGTGCTTGCGATGGCTCTCGCCGTCCTGGGCGTCGGGTCGTCGCTGTTTGGATGGCGGGCGCTCCTCGGCGACCTGGGCTCGCCGCTGCCGCTCGGAGCCTCAGTCCGCGTATACTCGATCAGCCAGCTCGGCAAGTACGTGCCCGGCAGCGTTTGGCCTGTCCTGGCACAGATGGAGCTCGGGCGAGCGTATGGGGTGCCAAGGACTCGCGCTGCCACCGCCTTCCTGCTGGCCCTGCTGTTCAGTGTCACGAGCGCGACCGCGATCGGGGGACTGCTAGGGCTCTCGCAATCCGGCTGGGGTCGTTTCTGCCTTCTGCTGCCGCTTGTCCTCGTCCTGCTGCACCCACGGCTGATCCGGCCCTTGGCCGGACTCGCGGCCCGCATCCTGCGCCGGCCCGATTCGGTCGAGCCCCTGTCGCTCCGGGGGGCGGGGTTGGGCGCGTTCTGGATGTCGACCCAGTGGTTGCTCTACGGTCTCGGAACTTCCGTGCTGGCGGCGGGGCTGGGAGCGCATCTGTCCGTGCCGCGAGTCGTTGCCGCCGCTGCTCTGGCCTGGGCCGCCGGCCTTGTTGTCGTGTTCGTGCCGGCCGGAGCCGGCGTCCGCGAAAGCGTTCTCGTGGTGTTGCTCGCGGGAGAGGCGACGACCAGCGTCGCGGTCGCTCTCGCCCTGCTCAGCCGGCTCACGCTGACGGCGGCCGACGGGCTGTGGGCGCTCGTGGGTCTGCTCGTCCGAAATCGGAGCACGGTCAACGACGCTGCGACGGAACAGATAGAGAACTAGTTCGGTCGACGAGCTGCGGCCATGTAGCCGAGGCTCATCACTCCGGCCAGGCCTTGGACGCTCGCCACCTGGCCTCGCGGCCGCCGCTTCCGGATCCACGACTGCTGGGGGGCGGCGAGGACCCGGCGAACACCGGGCCGCTGTGCGGCGGTCCCGAGTCCCCGCGTCGCGGCAAGCACCGCGTAGTGGGCCAGCATCAGCCCTGGTCCGCCCTTGGCGTCGACCGACAAGACTTCGAACCCGTGCCGTCGCAGCAGGTCGGCCAGCCCGAAGTGGGTGAACCGCCGAAAGTCGTGGGGCGCCTCGTGGGTCGGATACAAGTAGGGCACGGTGACCAGGACGTTCCCGCCCGGGCGCAGCACGCGGAACAGCTCGTCGGCGGCGCGTTCCGCGTTCTCTACGTGCTCGAGCACCTCGGTGGCGAGCACGGTGTCGAAACTGGCGTCGCGGAAAGGCAGCCGATCGGCAAAGCCGAGCACGTTCACACCGTCGGCCTCTACCGCGTCCAGAGCGACGACGTGGTCGACAAGGGGCTCGTACCACTCGCGGTAGGGCTGATTGCCGCAACCACTGTCCAGCAGTCGGCCGGATACGAGATGCCGATGCCGAGTCAGCCATTCGCCCTGGGCCGCGGCCGGCAGTAAGGACAGCGTCGACTCGGCGTCGCTGTAGGGCACTCCACCGGTGATTTGGGCTCGGCCGCGACGGGGGCGACGGCGGGTGTCGCTGCTCATGACGGCGAGGTTACGTTCGGCCCCCCTGGGCTGTGATCCCCCTTGCACGTGCGTCCTTCCGAGGGCTGGCACGCGAGGTGACCTGCCGCGGCAAAGCCCGCATGCACCGCAACGCTATGGTTGACTGAGCGCGTGCGGGTGCTGTGCGTCACGAGCACGTTCCCGCGCTGGCAGCAGGACAGTACAACGTCCTTCGTCTTGCACCTCTGCCAGCATCTCCAACAAGCGGGCGTTGAAGTCGACGTTCTTGCGCCGCACGCGCCTGGTGCCGCCCTCCGGGAGAACTTCGAGGGCGTCGGGGTCTCTCGATTCCGGTACTGGCTACCGTCCGGTGCCGAGACGCTCGCGTACGGCGGAGGCGCACTGTTCAACCTCCAGGGCTCTCTGTACAACAAAGCGAAAGTGCCTGGCTTTGTCGCTGCTCAGTACGGTGCAGTTCAACGCAAACTCGCTCGCGGCGCCTACGACATCGTGCACGCCCACTGGCTTCTTCCGCAGGGCTGGGTCGCCAGTCGATTGCCCGGTCGGGCTCGTACCGGCGTCGTCGCCACGGTGCACGGCAGTGATGTCTTCGGATTGCAGAATCCCATTCTCCGCGCATTCAAGCGCTCGGCCCTGCTTCGAGCCGACGCGGTGACCGTCAACTCCAGCGCCACCGCAGCAGCCGTGTCCGAGCTTGTAGGAACCTTGCGACCTGCCTTGGTGCCGATGGGCATAGACATTTCGCGGAGGGCACCCGAAAGCGCCGTGCAGGCCGTCCGAGAACGTTACCGTCGTTCTCCCGGGCCCCTGCTGGTTTTCGTCGGACGTCTGGTCGATTGGAAGGGCGTCCAAGACCTCCTCCACGCTGTTGCCATTCTCCGCCGAACGCATCCGGGGACGTCTCTGTGTATCGCTGGCGACGGTCAGCTGCGGTCTGACCTCGAGCGGCTTTCCGCCGAGCTGAGGTTGGGCGAGCAGGTGCATTTCCTGGGGTGGGTGGATTCTTCGGCTGTGACGGCGCTGCAGCAGGCGGCCGACGTGAATGTCGTCCCGTCCCGAACCGCGGCCGACGGCTCGCGTGAGGCGCAAGGCCTGACAGTGGTCGAGGCGATGTTGGCCGGCCGCCCACTCGTGGCCACTGCTTCAGGAGGCATCCCCGACGCTGTGGATGACGGCATCACTGGACTGCTCGTGCGCGAGCGATCACCTGAGGCGATCACGTCCGCCGTCACAGCCCTTTTGGCCGAGCCCGAGCGAGCCGAAGCCATGGCGGAGCAAGCCCAGGCGAAGGCGCGAAGCCGTTATTCCTGGAGACAGACTGCAGAGACCTTCGTCGATCTGTTCGAGGATGTGCGGCAGCAACGTCGGCAAGCACGGCTCGCGCCAGCGAAGTTCCGTTGAGACGTGCGGGAGCCGGCGGCACCTATACGCGCACCGGTCTTGGGCTCCGCTCGATGGCTTTCAGTCGCTCAGGCTCGCACAGATAACGGAGGTCACCGCCCGATGATCGCTCAGCGGCTGCTCGCCGCCCTACTCACCGTGCTCGTCTTCGCGCTCATCATCGCGATCGCCGTCGCCGTCTTCCGGTCCATGGGCCATCCGGGCTACGGCTGGTTCGCCGGTATCGGTTTTTGCGCCGTCATGGTCGTCGCGTTCGTGATCCAGGGACGGTCCGAACGCTTCTGAGCCATCGTTGCGATCGTTACAGCCACATGATCGCCCGACCGGACGCCTCATCGCCGTCGGCGTAGCCGATCTTCCTCGGGCCCAGCTCGCTTGGCCAACGGTCGCTGAGCGCGGCCGAGCGCGGCTGGCCGCGTTCTGAGCGGCCGGTCGGCAAGAATGGCAGCGTGCAGGTCGCCTTCCTCCTCGAGCAGCTGCTGTCGCCCGTTCCCGGCGGAACCGGGCGCTACAGCCGGGAGCTCGCCGCGGCCCTGGCGGCGACCGCCCCGGCGGGTGCGGAGCTGAGCGGATGGACCGCCTGGCACCGCGACCTCGCCGACGCTGTCGTTCCGGGCATCGGGGCGCCGCGCCGTCTGGGCGCTCCCCGACAAGCGCTGGCCGAGCTGTGGCGGCGGGGTCGAGGTCCCGCACCGGCAGCCGACGTGGTGCACGCGCCGACCCCGCTCGTGCCGCCCGTCCGCCGAAGCACGCAGCTCATCGCCACCGTGCACGACGCGGTGCCGTGGACCCATCCGGAGACGTTGACGTCCCACGGCGCGGCCTGGCACCGAGACATGGGGAAGCGGATCGCGCGCGACGCCGCCGTCGTCATGGTGCCCACCAACGCCGTCGCCGAGCAGCTGTCCCGATTTCTCGACCTGCGCCGGGTGGAGGTCGTGGGTGAGGGGGTGGCCGCCGCCGTGGCCGATGTCCCCCCGGACGCGGCCGAACGGGTGGAGCGACTGCGGTTACCGCCCCGGTTCGCCCTCGTCGTCGGCACGCTGGAACCGCGCAAGGGCCTCGACGTCGCAGTCGGGGCGGTGGCGTCGTCCGGCTGGCCGGACGACCTGCCGCTCGTCGTCGTCGGACCGACGGGGTGGGGCGAGCTCTCTCTGCCGGACGTTCCGTCCGAGCGGCTGCGGCGCCTCGGCCGGCTGAGCGACGACGACCTCGCCGTCACCTACGCGCACGCGACCGTGGTGCTGGTGCCGAGCCGCTCGGAGGGGTTCGGGCTGCCGGTGCTGGAGGCGATGACGCACGGCGTCCCGGTCGTGGTCAGCGAGGCGCCCGCCTTGGTCGAGGTGGCCGGCGGAGCGGCGCTCGTCGTGCCGATCGGGGACGCCGAGGCACTGGCCGAGGCCGTCCGCGACGCGATCGAACAGACGACGGCACTGGGTGCGGCCGGGCGCGCGCGGGCGGCGGAGTACTCGTGGGAGCGCGCCGCCGCGACGTGTTGGGACATCTACGCCACGGTGCTGTAGCGGTTGCCGGAACCCGTCGGCGGGCAGGCGTACTGTGACCGCGGGCGGCCGAAACGGGCATCGGAAGGCACCGAGACCGGCTCGTGACCGCCGACAGGAGAGCTAGCTGACCCCCGAGTGAAGCGACCCGAGCCAACTGGCAAGCCGCAAGGGACGTCCTGCCGGAAGATGAGGAGAGCGTGGTGCCGCGAGTACTCGTGGACGCCACCGCGGTTCCGGCCGACCGTGGTGGTGTCGGTCGGTACGTCGACGGGTTGATCGCGGCGCTCGGTGCCGCCGAAGCCGACATCGCGGTCGTCTGCCAACGCTCCGACGCCGAGCGGTATGGGCGCATCGCCCCGAACGCCGCCGTCGTTCCCGGTCCCGCTGCCATCGCCCACCGGCCGGCTCGGCTGGCCTGGGAGCAGACGGGGCTCGGCCAAGTCGCCGCTCAGGTGAACGCGCAGGTGCTGCACTCGCCGCATTACACGATGCCGCTGCGCACCGGACTCCCCGTCGTCGTCACGATTCACGACGCCACCTTCTTCACCGAACCCGAGATGCACACCCCGGTTAAAGGCACCTTCTTCCGTTCGGCGACCCGCACCGCGCTGCGCCGTGCGGCGCGCTGCATCGTGCCGAGCAAGGCAACCCGGAACGAACTGATCCGCCTGCTGGACGCGGAAGCGACCAGACTCGACGTCGCCTACCACGGCGTGGACACGACGATGTTCCACCCGCCGACCGAGCAGGAGCAGGAGCGCGTACGGCTCCGCCTCGGGCTCGGTGGCCAGACCTACGTCGCCTTCCTCGGCATGCTGGAGCCGCGGAAGAACGTTCCTAACCTGATTCGCGGGTGGGCCGAGGCGGTGCACGACCGAGCCGAGCCACCGGCACTCGTCCTCGCGGGCGGCTCCGGCTGGGACGATGAGGTGGACGCCGCCGTCGCGGCTGTGCCGGCGCACCTGCGGGTGCTGCGTCCTGGCTACCTCCGCTTCGCGGACCTTCCCGGCTATCTCGGCGGCGCGCGGGTGGTCGCCTACCCCAGCCACGGCGAGGGCTTCGGTCTGCCGGTGCTCGAGGCGATGGCCTGCAGGGCGCCTGTGCTGACCACGCACCGGCTCTCGCTGCCCGAGGTGGGCGGTGACGCGGTCGCCTACACCGAGCCGGAGAGTGACGCGATCGCGCGGGATCTCGCCAGCCTGCTCGACGACGCCGCGCGCCGGGCCGATCTGGGGGAGCGCGGACTCGCCCGGGCGCGCGAGTTCACCTGGGCCGCCAGCGCCGAAGCGCACCTCGCCAGCTACGCCCGCGCTCTCGCGGAGTGACCGCCCCGTCTTCGGGGGAGGAAGCGGCCGGTCCGGACCCGTCGCGGCTGCCTCCGCCCGACCGGGCCCAGCCGACCGTGCCCGACCTGCGCGTCGTGGTGGTCACCTACAGCCCAGGGGCAGAACTCGACCAGTTCCTCGACAGCCTGACCGAGGCCACCCATCGCCCGTACGAGGTGGTGCTCGCCGACAACGGCTCGACCGACGGAGCCCCGGAACGGGCCGCTGAACGGGACCGTGTCCGGCTCGTGCGCACCGGCGGCAACGTCGGCTACGGCAGCGCCGCCAACGCCGGAGCCGCTGGCTCTCGCGCGCCGTGGCTGTTGGTCGCCAATCCGGACATCCTCTTCCGGCCGGGTTCACTCGACGTGCTGACCGCCGCCGCCGAGTCCTGGCCCCGCGCGGCCGCCTGGGGCCCGGCCATCCTCACGCCGGAGGGGAGCCTGTACCCGAGCGCACGCGCGCTCCCTTCCCTCGGACCCGGGATCGGTCATGCGCTGGCCGGCTGGTGGTGGCCGTCGAACCCGTGGACCGCCACCTACCGGCGGGAGCGCGAGGATCCGGCCGAGGGCGAAGCCGGCTGGCTGTCCGGCTCATGTCTGCTCCTGCGGCGCTCCGCGTTCGAGCAGGTCGCCGGGTTCGACCCGAGCTACTTCATGTACTTCGAGGACGTCGACCTGTGCGACCGGCTGGGGCAGGCCGGCTGGCAGTCGGTGTACGTGCCGAGGTCCGTGGTCGTGCACAGCGGAGGGCATGCGACGAAGCGCTCCCCGCGGCCGATGCTGCGCGCCCACCACAGCAGCGCCTACCGCTACCTGTCCCGCCGTTACTCGGGCCCGCGGTACGCGCCCCTCCGGGTCGTGCTGGCGGCCGGCCTGTTCGCTCGCTACCTGCTGTCGCTGGCGTCGCGCCGGACCGCCGAGGGAGCCGCGCCGACCCGTTCGGCCGACGCGCTCCATCGCGCGAACCGGTGACTCAGCTCCGCGGCTGGCTCGGGTTGGTCGGGTCGCCGCCGGTCGGTGAATTGATGGGCGGCCCAGGGGTGTTGGCGGACTGCGGTGCCGGCGTGTCGGCCGGGGTGCTCTGCGGTGCAGCTCCGGTGGGCTCGCCATCCTCGATGATGCGGCGGAGCCGGTTTTGCAGCATCGACAGGATCGGCAGGCGCGATGCGTGCGCCTGCTCGTAGTCGAGCAGCTGGACCAGGGACACGGCGTCGAGCCGACGCAGGCGGCCGCGGAGCGAACCGAGCGTCATGTGGTCGAAGTCGGGAAGCGGAAGGTCGTCGTGCTCGCGCACGGTGCCTGCCGCGGAGCGCAGCTCGGCGGGGATCTCGAGGTCGTTGCCGAGCGGGTCGGCGCTCGGGGCGGACGGAGCGGCAGCCTTCACCGGGGCAGCTGCTTTGGCCGGGACCGCTGCCTTGGCCGGGGCCGCCTTCGCGGGGGCTGCTGCCGCCTTTGCCGGGGCTGTCGCCTTGGCCGGGGCCGCCGCTGCCTTGATCGGAGCGGCCTTGACGGGAGCGGCCTTGACGGGAGCGGCCTTAGCCGGAGTCGGAGTCGTGGCGGGAACCACCTGGGCGGGGGTGGTGCTCGGGGTGGAGGTCGTGGGAGCCGTCGGGGCGGGAGCAGCGGCCTTCGCCGGCGCCTTCGCGACGGCCTTCACCGCCGCCTCCTTGACGACCTCGGCCCGCTCGGCGCGGACCTCGTCGCGCTTGGGGGTGGGGTGGTTCTTCGGCGCCGTCTCGGCCTTGTCGGTCGGCTCGGCCTGCCCGGCCTTCTCCGCGGTCTCCTTGGCCTTCGCCTCGGCGTGGTCGACCGCCTTATCGGTCTTCTCGGCGACGGTGCCGGCCGCTGCCTTCACGGCGGCGCTGGCGGACTCCACGGCCTGCTCGGCGGCCGGCGCGTTCCCGAGGAGCCCCCGAGCGGTCTGCTCGATCTGCTCGGCGGTCTGCTCGGCGGACTCGGCCAGAGTGCGGACCCCGTCGCGGAGCGTTTCGGCCGCTGCGAGTGCGGCGTCCTCGACCCGGACCGTCGCATCGCTGGCGGCGACGCCGGCGCGACCCGCGAGCGCGGTGACCTTGCGTCGGGCCTCTTCGATCTCGGCACCGACGCGGTCGCTGGCCTCACGCGTGGCCGCGCGGGCGTTGTCGGCCTTGGAGGACAGTTGCGAAACCCGCCCGCCGACCTCATCGCTCAGCTTTTCGCCCGCGGCCTCGGCCCGGGCACGCACGGCCCCGGCGTCTGCGGCGCTCGAACTGCCGAGGCGGGAGAGCAGGCGGCTGAGGAGAAGCTCGCCACGCTCGGCCAGCTCGTCGTAGCGCTGACGGCTGGAGAGCACCTGGGTCAGCGCCAACAGCGGCAGCCGGGCGGCGCCGGCCGGACCCTGCCGGACGGCGGCACGCGCGGTTTCAGCGGTCGAGACGAGCAGACCGACGTAGGCCGACAGCGGCTTCGGCAGACTGGCGGACGGCATGTGCGACTCCTGGATCCCGGGGCGGGCGATTCGGTGGTGACGGACTGCTAGCAGGTCCGAAGTGACCTGCATAATGCCCTGCCGATCGGCCCGCGACGACTTCCTGCCCGTTCTTCCTCAGCTCGACTCTTCGACCGGACGCCGCTCGGATCTCCGTCTGTCCAGGTCAGGCTGCATGCGAGGAGGCGATCTGCGCCTCGGCTGGTTTATGTCGCTCCGCGTAAACTCCGTTGTATGGGACGTGTTCTGCTGGCCCGCCCACGGGGCTATTGCGCGGGTGTCGACCGCGCGGTCCAGACCGTGGAGCGCGCGCTCGAGTTGTACGGGCCACCGCTGTACGTCCGTCGGCAGATCGTGCACAACGCCCACGTCGTGCGGACCCTCGAGTCGAAGGGCGCGATCTTCGTCGAGGAGAACGACGAGGTGCCCGAGGGCGCGACGGTGATCTTCTCTGCCCATGGGGTCGCGCCGACGGTGCACGCATCGGCGAGGGCGCGTTCACTGCGCACGATCGACGCGACCTGCCCCTTGGTGACGAAGGTGCACGTGGAGGCCCGCCGGTTCGACGCGGACGACTACGACATCCTGCTGATCGGCCACGAAGGGCATGAAGAGGTCGTCGGCACGACGGGGCAGGCCCCGGACCGGATCCATATCGTGGACGGTCCCGCGGAGGCCGCGACCGTGCAGGTGCGGGATCCGAACAAGGTCGCCTACCTGTCGCAGACCACCCTGTCGGTCGACGAGACGCAGGAGACGGTCCGTGCGCTGCAGAAGCGCTTCCCATTGCTCCAGGGTCCGCCGAGCGACGACATCTGCTATGCCACGCAGAACCGCCAGTGGGCGGTGAAGGCGATCGCGAACCGCACCCAGCTCGTGCTCGTCGTCGGCTCGCGTAACTCCTCCAACAGCGTCCGGCTCACCGAGGTGGCGCGGGATGCCGGTGCCACCGCCTCTCATCTGGTCGACGGGGCGCAGGACATCGACCCTGCCTGGCTCGAGGGTGTCGAGACGGTCGGCGTGACGAGTGGGGCTTCCGTGCCCGAGGAGTTGGTCGACTCGGTGCTCGAGTGGCTCGCCGCGCACGGCTTCGGGGACATCGACGAGGTCACCTCCGCCGATGAACACCTGCAGTTCGCGTTGCCGCCGGAGCTGCGGCGTGACCTGCGGGCTGCCGCGAAGGCTTGAGGGCCGGACCGGCGCGGGACCGCTCAGCGGGGCCGGCGGGCGCTGGAGCCGCCGGACCGACGCGGTCTGCTGCCCGGTGGCACCATGCCGTACCGGCGGGCCGTGCGGAACCGAGCCCGTCGGCGGGCCACGGTGGCGGCCCGTGCGCGTCCCCCCGCGATGACGAGCGCGATCGCGACCGACAGCAGCAGGATCGGCGTTCCGAACACGAGGACCCCGGCCGCGCTCACCGCGTACTGCTTCAGCCCCGGACCCGCACCGGCGAACAGACTGCTGGCGGTACCGATTACGGCGTAGCTGATCGGGACCAGCACGATAGAAGCGCCGAGGTCCTCGAGGTGGATCCGCACGGCGTTCAGCAGCACGGCGGCGACGAACCCGACGGAGAAGAATAGCCAGAGACCGTGGCCGAGAAGTCGGTCCAGACCGGCGCCGACGCCTCCGAAAGCGAGCAGGAGGACCAAGGCTCCCGCCGCGGTCAATCCGCGACGGTCGCCCAAGGGGCCTCCGGATCGGGAGGGGGTCGCAGCGCCGTAGACCCGGTGTCGAGCCGGTGCGCCGGCCCGGGCCGGAGCCGACTGCGGCAACCCGGCCGTGGCCGGCGCCGGACCGGACGCACGCTGCGTCGTCGCCGGCGCTGTGGCGTAGTAGTCGGTCTCTTCCGCGGCTGATCGACCACGACGAACGGAATCGGCACCGTGGACGACGGAGCCGCCAACCGGCCAGGAGTCCACGCCCATGTGCGAACGGTACCGCCGGGACGTTTGGTTCGGCCGCTCGACCCACCGCTGTGGCTCTCTCTATCGGGGTCGGAGCGGGGCTTCTCGACAACTCCGGCGACGCTGCTGCGGTTGGAGGCTCGTCCGAGCCGTCAGCGTCTACCGTGATCCCCATGTCCGACCCTTCTGCGGCGCCCGCTGGCGGCGGCGCCGGGTCCTGGTTCGACCCCGAGGTCGTGGCTCGGGATGCGATGTCGAAGGACCCGGGGCTGCCGTCCGGCCTGGCGCTCCGGCTCGCGCGCGAGGCCGGCGAGATGTTGGCCGACGAGCCCGACATGGACGCGCCCGACCTGGCGCGCCGACTCCTGGTCGCGAACCGGGAGACCGGTGCCACCCCGGCGAACTGCGTCGCGACGGCTGCCGTCCTGCATCGTCACGAAGCCGGCCCGCACGGGGCCTGAGTTCCACCTGCTCGCCTGCCCGCGCCGCACTGCGGAAATCTGTCGGACCCCCGTGGTCTGCTCCGGTCATGGACTCGCATTTGATGGCCGGCGTGCTGGTGCTCGCGGTGGTCGCCCTCCTCACCGGGGCCTCGGGCTGGTGGGCCGGCCGTCGCTCTGCGGCCGCTGCCGCGCACGCCGAGGTCGCATCGCTGCGCACCGCGCTCTCCTATGAGCGCAGCGGTGCCGAGGAGAAGCTCGCCGTGCTGGACGAGAGTCGGCAGCGGTTCGAACAGGCCTTCTCGGCGCTGTCGGCCGAGGCGCTCGATCGAAACAACCGCCAGTTCCTCGATCTCGCCGAGGCGACCTTGTCGCAGTCTGCGGTGCGGGCGGACGCGGACCTCGACGCACGTCGGACAGCGGTGGAGTCGGTCGTCGCTCCGCTCCGGGAAACCCTCGGCCGGGTCGAGGGTCAGCTCCGGGACCTCGAATCGGCTCGGGTCAGCGCCTACACCTCGGTGCTCGAGCAGGTCGCTGCCGTCCAGCGCAGTTCGGAGCAGGTGCGCTCGGAGACGGCGACGCTCGCTGCCGCGCTGCGGCGTCCGCAGAGCCGTGGTGCCTGGGGGGAGCTCAGCCTGCGCCGGGTGGTGGAGATGGCGGGCATGAACGAGCACTGCGATTTCCTCGTACAGCCGACGTTCGTGGGTCCCGACGGGCCGCTCCGCCCCGACCTCGTGGTCCGGCTCGCCGGTGGCCGGTCGGTGGTGGTCGACAGCAAGGTCCCGCTCGACGCGTTCCTCGACGCGATGCAGGAGGCCGACGACGAGGCCCGGGAGCGGCTGTGGAAGGCGCACGCAGTCCGGCTTCGGGCCCACGTCGACGCTCTCGCGGCGAAGGCGTACTGGGAGCGCTGCCCCGGCTCGCCCGAGTTCGTCGTGCTGTTCGTCCCGCAGGAGGCGTTCCTCGCCCCAGCGTTGGAAGCCGACCCGACCCTGCTCGAGCACGCGGCGGCCAAGCGGGTCGTCCTCGCCACGCCGACCACGCTGATCGCCCTGCTCCGCACGGTCGCCTACGCCTGGACCCAGCAGTCGCTGGCCGAGAACGCGAAGGCGGTCTACGACACCGGGCGGGAGCTGTACGCACGGCTCGGCACGCTGGGGGAGCACGTCGACAAGCTCGGCCGCTCGCTCGGGGCGGCGGTCGGCTCGTACAACCGGGCGGTCGGCTCACTGGAGGGGCGGGTCCTGGTGACGGCGCGGAAGTTCGCCGCGATGGGACTGGTCGAGGACGAGCTGACGGTCCCGGAAGGCCTGGAGTACGGCGCACGGCCGCTCACCGCGCCGGAGCTGGTCGATCCCGCCAGGCAGCCGCTGGAGTCGCTCGAGCCTGGCGATGTCCTGCCGCTCCGGAGCCGGAACCTCGCCGGGCACGCCGACGGCTCGCACCCCGGAGCGGGATGCGAGCCGTCGGACGAGCGGCGGATGCCGGGCTAGTTGTTCGTGACCGTGATGTGGCTGGCCACGACCGGGGTCTGCAGCAACTGCCCGTTCACGTCGACCGAACGGAGAGTCATCGTCTAGGTGCCCGCCGGCAGGACCGGGTGTTGTAGTTGAAGTTGCTCCGTGTCCCGTTCGGGTTGGTGACGTAGGCCGGGATCCAGGTCGGAGTGGTGCTGAAGGTCCCGTTCACCGCCATGTACTGACTACCGTTCTGGACCTGCAGCTCGACCTTGGCAACGCCGGTGTCGTCGTTGGCGAAACCGGTCGCGCCGATCACCTTCGTGAAGCTGCTGTTGGGCAGCGGTGAATTGACGTTGAGCGTCGGGTCGGCGTCACCCGGGTAGATCAGCCACTTCGCCGTGGCGCCGCCGGTCGACCAGGCGTATTGGTTGGCCGCGTCCACGGAGCGAGACACCACGCTGTACGTCCCCGGACCGGGCAGGTGCAGCGGGTAGGACCACGTGGTGCTGGTCGCTCCGGGGTTCGCCAGCGTCGGCGTGACCTCCGAATAGGCCACCGTGGTCGCGCCGTTCTGGTCGACGTACCGGCCGTTCCCGTCCTGGACCACCAGAGCGACACGGTTGACGCCCTTGTCGTCCGCGGCGGTGCCGGTGACCGTCTGGTCGAGCGAGTCCAGGTTCTGCGTCGTCCCAGGGTTCGACGTCAGCGTCGTCGTCGGAGGCGCGTCATTCGGCACGGCCAGGATAAAGGTCCGCGGGTTGGCGATCAGGCCGGAGATCGGCGTCGTCACCCCGAGGTTGTCGACGGCGCGGGCGGCGATCAGATAGATCCCCGGTGATAGCGCCGGCGTGGTGTAGCTCCAGTTCACCGACTTCTCGCCCACGCGCTGGAACGGCACGTTCACCAGGTTGAGGTAGCCGAAGATGCCGTTGGCGCCGAGACCCTGGTTGGTCTGGGTGTTGTACACCGCGATCTCGATGTGCTGTATCGCGGTGTAGTCCACTGCGGTGCCGGTGATCGTGACCGGGCTGTTCGGGGTGAGCAGCACCTGGTACTTCGACGGCGTGAGGACCGTCGTG
>DATITC010000082.1:0-29316 GCA_035468175.1 Frankiaceae bacterium
GGCGGCGCTGGCCGGTGAACTGACCGCCTTCGGCATCTACGCCGCGTGGGCTGCAGGCGGAGGGATAGGTGTGGCGGCGCTCGTGGGGGCAGTGGCGCTCGTTCTCCCGCATTGCCTCGGAGCGGGCCCTTCAGCCGCTCAGCTGGTGGAAAGGACCACCGTGTAGCCGCGGCCGACCGCCAGACCTACCGCGGATCGGGCACCGACGACCGTGACGGGGGTGGCGCGGTTCGTCGTGGACCCGTCGCCGAGCTGGCCCGCGTCGTTCAGCCCCCACGCGGCCACCGTGTGGTCGCCCCGCTCGGCCAGGCTGTGGTCGCGCCCGCAGGCGATCTCGACGACCCCGGCGAGGCCAGCCACCGCTGTCGGCACCAGCTTGGTCACGGTGGACCCGATACCGAGCTGCCCGGAGTTGTTGCGTCCCCAGGCCAGAACGCCCCCGGTCGACGTGCGGGCCAGGCTGTGGAAGGCGCCGGCTTCGACGTCGGCGATGCCGGACACCTCGTCACCTTGACGGGCCGGAGCTGGCTCACCGTCGTCCCGATCCCGAGCTGCCCGTAGTCGTTGCGTCCCCAGGCCCAGAGGCTGCCGTCGGCCCCGGGACGGCAAGGCTGTGGTCCCGGCCGCCTGCGATGTCGACCACGGCGACCGGAAGACTCACCGGGACCGGGCGCGACCGCTTGGTTTTCGTCCCGTCCCCGAGCTGGCCATAGGTGTTGTCGCCCCAGGCGTGGACCTTGCCCTGCCGGATCGCGAGGCTGTGCGCCCGGCCAGCGGCGAGCTTGCTGATCTGGTCGAGCTTCGCGGTCGAGGTCAGCATGACCGTGACCGGCGTGCGCTTCGTGAGGAAGGCGCCGTTCCCGAGCTGTCCCGCGGTCCCGAACCCCCAGGCGCGTGCCGTGCCGTCACTGAGCAGCGCGAGGCTGTGGTAATGCCCGGCGGCGATGCGTTCCCCTCACATAACGCGTCCAGGCTAGCCGCGGTCCGACTCCTGGCGGGCGCCTTTCCGATAACGCACCGTGGTCATTTCGGCAGCCAGCTGAGGTGACCGGCGAGCAGCGTGTAGCCGACCAACGCAACGGCGTCGATCAGCGTGTGCGCGACGATCAGCGGAGCCACCCGCCCCCAGCGCTGGTAGAGCCGGCCGAGGATGAGCCCCATGATCAGGTTACCGACGAAGCCGCCAGCGCCCTGGTAGAGGTGGTACGACCCGCGCAGCACAGCACTCAGCGCCAGCGCGCGACTCGGTCGCCAGCCCATCTGGTCCAGCCGGCGGAGCAGGTAGCCGGCGACCAGGATCTCCTCGAGGATCCCGTTCTGCCCGGCGATGAGGACCTCGACCGGGATCCGCCACCAAGTCGCGGGGAGGTTGGACGGCACGACGGCCCGGTTGACGCCGAGGGCGTAGGCACCGAGGTACAGCAGCAGCCCGGCAGCGCCGATGACCGCGGCGATCGCCGCTCCACGAGCGAGATCGCGCCGCGGCTCCCTCCGGTCCACGCCGATGTCGGATAGCCGCTCCCCGCTGCGATGCAGCAGATGGATCACGAGCGCGACCGGAGCGAGGGCCAGCAGCACGTTGACGAGCTGGAACAGGAGCTCCAGCCATGGGCGTCCCGGCGCGAACTGGGTGGTGATGGAGGTCCGCTGGTCGCTGAGCCGTTCGGGAGCCGTCACGGCCCGCAAGAACGAGAGCAGAGCGCTGATCCCGCTGGCCCCGAGGGAGACGGCGAAGACGACCAGGACCTCGCTGCGCAGCAGTCGAGGGGCCGGGAGCCGGATTCGGTCCTGGGACTGCTCCCCGGTTCCCGTGGTGCTCACCCGCTTATCCTGCGTCACGACGACCGGGCCCGCGGGCCCGATCGGCCGGGCATCAGTGCGTGTCGACCCCGGTCGGAGCGGCGGTCCCCTGGCCGTACCCGGGTGGCACTCCGGCCCCGGTCGCCGGGTGCGCAGCGCCGGGCCGGCCCATCACCATCGCCCGGAGCAGGTTCGTGCTGATCGCCGTGATCGCCTTGCGCGCGCCCGGCCCGCCGGCGCCCGGAGCGCACTGGTCGTCGATCGCGCAGACCCAAGCGCTGGTACCGGCGTCGAACACGCCGGCGCCGTTTGCCATCGTGTACCAGCTGGCGTCGGAGTTGTCGGGCCGGCCGCGGCACTGCACCGGCGAATGTGCGAGAAGGTCGATCGGACGCGGGTGCGGCTCGCCGAGACCGTCGTACTCGGAGCCGACCTGCCCGGGGAGGCGCGAGCCGCTGTGCAGGCCGCTCCCGGCCACCAGCCAGCTGTCGGCGCCGGTGAACACCATCGCCGCGGACACGGGATTGCAGTGGTAGGGCTCGCCGGTCAGCGTGCTCTCCGGGTCGGCGGCCGGCGGCGACGGCCAATTTCCGGTCGAGGCCGCCGGATCCGTCCGAGCGATGGGGTCGGCGTACCCGTCCTTGTAATTGGTCTCGATCCGGTCGGGTCCCAGCGGGCTGGGGGAGAGCCGGATTCGTCGGTAGACGGCGTTGGCGCCGAAGAAGGCGAGGCTGGCTCCGGCGTCGCGGGCTGCCGTCAGCTCCGTGCGCATGGCCGGTGACCAGTACTCGTCATGACCGAGGGAGAGCACTCCGAGTGCGCCGTTCAGCAGAGACGGATCCGCCTCGAGGTCGAGGCTGGTCGCGTACGCGACGGGCAGGCCCAGGCGTTCGGCGAGTTCGACCATCGGCCGTTCGTTGCCGACGAAGTCCGCCGCACCCTGCCCGAAGTCGTACGGCCGGTCGAACGACACGACCCGGGCCCGGGACGCGTACGCGCCGGTCGGGCCGGCGTAGAGGCTGTGCCCCCCGAAGTGGTTGTAGGCCTGCCACGTCGTGACCGCATTCAGGAGCACGAGCCGTCCCGACGTCGAACGGGAGCGCACGGTCAATGGCACGAAGGTGGAGTGGTGGTCCGAGGAGTCCAACCGGAGCAGGTAGTCACCCGCTGGCCAGGAGCCAGTCGGCAGCGTCACCGACGGGCGCCAGGCGGACGCCGAGTCCGTGCCGAGCGACGACGTGGTGGGCGCCGGTTGTCGCATCCCGGGCAGTCGGCCGCTCGTCCAGACGGCACGCCCTCCGGCGCCGCTGTACCAGCCAATGCGAAAGCTCGTGACGGTGAACGACGGCTGCGTCGTGGACACGAACAGCCGCACGGGCTCGCCCGGCAGGACGTCCGTCCGGTCGGTGTAGCCCGCGAGGTCCGAGAGGGCCGCCGGTCGGGAGATCTGCCAGTGGGAACCCGGCCGGGCGTTCTCCTGCCGGGTTTCGTCCGCGGCAGAGGCCGGTGCAGCGTGGTCGACAACGGCGTCGGGATGCGTGGGCTGCGACTTCCCCGAGCCGCTCGCAGAACACGCCGCGACGATCGTGGCCAGCGCGAGCAGGGCGGCCGTCAGTGGGACGAACGGGATCAACGGGGGGCGCGCGGCGGTCGCGGAGCCTCGCACGCTCTCATGGTGATGCGTTCGTCATGGCAGAACCGTGTTTCACCGCCCGGCTGTGTGCAAATTCTCCACGGAACCGGTCACGCGCCCGGTTTGTCCCGGTCCATTCGGCGACGGTGGCGGTTCCGCGGAGAGTTTGCACAGCACGTCGCGAGAACGTGCGGTGGGTGCACCTAGATCGAACGTTCAGCGGACCAGGACGTCACGCAGCACCGGCCGGGTCTCGATGGCCGTCACGCCTTTCACCAGCCTCAGGGCGTTGACGGTCTCGTACAGCTCGCGCTGCGTGCTGTAGGTGACGCGGACCTGGTAGTCCACCGGACCGGCGAGGTCGAGGATCTCCCGGACCGCGGGGAGCGCCGCAATCTCGGCCTCGATGTCGCCGGTGTCGACGCTCGTGGCGGTCCGGATCTGTACGAGCGCCGTCGCGCCGTCCTCGGACACGCCCGGATCGAGCCGAGCGGTGTAGCCGAGGATCCAGCCGTCGGATTCCAAGCGTTTGACCCGCTGGGCCACGGCGTTGGCGGACAGGCCGACGTCGTCTCCGACGTCGCGCCAGGACAGGCGGGCGTTTCGCACGAGCAGACGGAGGATTCGCTCGTCCACGGGGTCCGGACGGCGCTTGCTCATCGGTGTCTGGCCTCCGGAGCGATCCTCGATGACGGGTGACGTTGACTCGGGACGTGCCCCAGTTTCTCCTCTCCCGCCTGCCCGCGCACCGGCGCGCGAGCGCGGCTCCCACCCTGGCCCTGGTCGGGCTGCTGCTGGTGACTGCGTCCTGGGGCTCCACATTCTTCATGCTCCGGGGCGTGGTCAGCCGGATGCCGGCCGCCGACTTCCTCGCGGTTCGCTTCGTCATCGCCGCGGCTGTGGTGTGGATGTTCGCTCCGAAGGCGGTGTGCAGCCTGTCGCGGTCGGACAAGCGGCGGGCAATTGTGCTCGGTCTGGTCTACGGCACCGCCCAACTGGTGCAGACCATCGGGTTGACCACGACGTCGGCCTCCGTCTCCGGCTTCATCACCGGCCTCTACGTCGTCCTGACCCCGTTGCTGGCAGCGCTGGTGCTGCGGGTTCGGCTGGGACGCCGGGTATGGGGAGCGGTCGTGCTCGCGACGGTTGGGCTGGGCGCGCTGTCCCTGCAGGGCGTGACCCTCGGCAGCGGTGCGCTGCTGACCCTGCTCGGGGCGCTCTTCTACGCCCTGCACGTCGTCGGGCTCGGGGTATGGAGCCGCAACGGCAACACGGTGGGAATGACCATCGTGCAGCTGCTCACGATCAGCGTCGTGTGCACCGTCGGGGCGCTGCCCGATGGGATCACCCTGCCCACCACCGGAGCCGACTGGTGGGTCCTCGTCTACATGGCGGCGGTGGCCGGAGCGGTCGCGCTGCTCGTCCAGACCTGGGCGCAGGCGCAGGTCTCCGCGACTCGCGCTGCGATCACCATGACGATGGAGCCGGTGTGGGCGGCCACGTTCGCCGTCCTGTTCGGCGGGGAGGCGCTCGGCCTGCGGACCGTCGTCGGCGGAGTGCTCGTGCTCACGGCCATGTACGTCGTCGAGCTCGGCCAAGTCCGGCCGGCCGCGGCGGTCGGCCCGGATGTCGAAGCTGCGATCTACCCGCTCGAACCCGCGACCGGGCCAGCCGGGTTGGAACTCGGCGGGTGGGAACTCGACGGGTGGGAACTCGACGCGTTGGAATTCGGCTGGCCGGAACCGGTGTGCGCCGGCGCGGCGGGCGTCGGTCCCGGCTGAGCGCTCCCGGGCTGGTCAGGCACCGAAGCGGTCGGGTGGGCTAGCCGTGGGACCGACGGATAGGCGATGGGCATGACGATCGACCTGTCCGGAACCCGAGCGCTCGTCACCGGCGGTACCAGCGGACTCGGCCGCGCGATGGCGGAAGCCCTTCTCGACGCCGGCGCCACGGTGGCCATCATTCGTGCCTTTCGGCCCCTCGCGGGCCGGAGCGGAGGCGCTGTCCCGCGTCATGGCCGCCGACCTCGCGGACACCCCCGTCCGGGTCAACCTGCTGCTTCCCGGCGGAGCGACGGCCACCGGGATGGTGCCGGAGGAGGGCTTGTCCGAACACCTACGGGCGACGCTGATCGACCCCGCGGTAATGGGTCCTCCCGTGGTCTGGCTCGCCTCACCCGCGGCGAACGAAGTGCACGACGCCCGGATCGTGGCGGTCGAGTTCGACCGTTGGCTGGCCGACCGGGCACCCTGAGCGGACCGGTTCGAGCGTGACCCCCGCTTTGGGGTCAGATTTCTCCGGTGGCTTTCTGCTGCGACCACGAGTAGGCGAGCTGCAAGAAGTCGCTGGCGGCCACAGCGGTCATCGTCATCGCCGCCAGGCGCGTCGCGCGGGGCGCGAAGATGAGGCCGAAGGTGAATCCGGTCGCTGTCCACTGAGCCAGGCAGAACGGGCAGGTGATCAACTCTCCGATGGCATGCCGCGCCCCGTGCCCACGCACTTCCTCGTGCAGCTCGGCCGGTCCTGCCGTCCCTTCGTACTGAGTGAAGGGAGCGCGGATCGCGCTGGTGATGTTCTCCTTCGCGATCAGCCGCGCGAGCTTGTGCGTGGCAGTCGCGATGAGCACCACCTCGAACGGCGTCGGCGTGGGCAGCGTGCGCCGCTGAGCCCGGGCCAGTCCGGCCAGCGTCGTCACCAGGGTCGAGTAGACGGCGATGCCACCCGCGTACGCGGCCAGCGGTCGTTCGTCGCCCTGGGAGTATGCGTCCACCTCATGCTGGACCTTGCTGCGGATGTCACGCATGTTCGTTGCCACGTGAACCTCTTGCCCCCAGCAGTCGCATGTACCCCCTTGGCTAGCGTGGTGCCGGTGACGGACATCGTGGCGCCCGAGCCGCGAGAGCAGCCCGACCCGGCCGCGGGCCGGCATCTCGCGGACGTGCTGCGCGACGACACGTTCGCTCAGGCGTGCGGGCTCGGCGGGCTGGTGGTCGAGGCTCGATTCGGCGCATTGGCGGCGCTCTGGCGGGGCAGTCCCTGGGGGAGCGGCTGGGTCGCCGGCGGGACCGCCGACGGGATCGCCCGGCTGCTCGATGAGGACACCCCCTCCGAGCTGACGCTGCCCGAGAGCCTGGGCTTACCGCCCGGGCATCGTCTGGGCTGGGGCTGGGGTTGGCACGCCCTCCGAACGCCGCCACCCGTGCAGCCCCGAGAGGGCCAGGTCGGCTGGCTCACCGAGAACGATCCCGACCTCGTCGAGCTCGTGGCCAGCGCGTTCCCGGACGCCGAGGCGCCACCGGGGGACCCCCGAGTTCGTCGCTGGTTCGGCGCCCGTCAGGACGGCCGGCTCGTCGCGTGTGCGGCCGAGCTCCGGACCGAGCCGGCCGTGGCGCTGCTGTCCTCGCTGACCGTCGACCCGTCCGCGCGTCGGCACGGATGGGGTGCGGCGGTCACGGCCTGGCACGCCCGGACGTGCCTGGCCGGCGGTGCGCAGGTCGTCGGTCTCGGCACCTACCGCGGCAACACCGTCGCCCGGGTCCTCTACGGCCGGCTCGGCTTCGCCGACGTGCCGTACCTCGGGGCGGTCCGGGAGAACTGACCAGCGAGAACTGTCGTTCGAACACACCCTGATCCGAGCAGGAGGGTCGGATCAGGCGTCGGGGCGCTTGCGGTGCCGGTCCTTCTTCGGGCGGTCGCTGGGGGACCGGTCCGGGGCGGGCCTGTCACTGCGCGGAGCCGAGCTTCGCTGCGGTCGCTCATCGGGTCCCGCGCCGTCACGCCCCCGGTCGAGGCGGACGACGGGCTTCCGTCCCCGGATGAGGGTGCGCTTCAGCGAGTCGACGACCTCGGAAGCGGCGTCGTTCGGTACGTCGACCAGGGCGAACTTGTCGAAGATCTCGATGGCGCCGATGTCACGCCCCTTGAGTCGCGTTTCCCCGGCGATCGCCCCGACCAGGTCCTGCGGCCGCATGCCGGCTGCTCGCCCCAGGCCGATGAAGAGCCGGGTGCCGCTGCTCGGCCGTGGGCCCGACGAAGCACCGGCGGGTGCACCGGCTCCCCGCTGCTCCGATCGGAGGGAGACCTCGGGGATGTCCTCGTCGTCCGCGACTGTGGTGGTGGCCTCGTGCAGCAGCTTCACCGCCGCAAGCGCGACCTCGACGATGTCGAACTCGTCGGACAGCTGGTCGACCACCGGTCGGAACTGCTCGAGGCGGTCACTGTCGGCCAGCAGGCTCTCCCGAAGGGCGGCGCGGGTCAGCTCGTGGCGGCGCTTCTGTAAGTCGGCGACCGTCGGCACCTTCTCGACGGCGATGCGGACCCCGGTCGCGCGTTCGATCGTCTTGAGCATCCGGTGCTCGCGCGGCTCCGCCAGCGTGATCGCGACGCCGGCGCGGCCGGCGCGGCCGACCCGCCCGATCCGGTGCATGTAGGCGTCCGGCGCGGACGGGACGTTGTAGTTGACGACGTGGGTCAGCTGATCGACGTCGAGCCCGCGCGCGGCGACGTCGGTGGCGACCAACAGGTCGGCGGTACCGCTGCGGAGCCGGCCCATCACCTTGTCCCGCTGCTCCTGGCTCAGCCCCCCGTGCAGTGCTTCGGCCCGGTAGCCCCGGCCGTTCAAGGTCTCGGTCAGCGTGTCGACCTCGTCGCGGGTGCGGCAGAAAACCAGCGCCGCCGTCGGCGCCTCGAGGTCGAGCACCCGGCCGAGGGCCGCCGCCTTCGACATCCGCGGGACCACGTAGGCGGCCTGGCGGATCTGGGGGACGTCGCCGGTGGCCACCGTCTCGTGCCGGATCTCGATGCGGACCGGATCCCGGAGGTGGCGACGCGCGATCCGTTCGACCCGCGGGGCCATCGTTGCCGAGAACAACACGGTCTGGCGGTCGGTCGGAACGGCTTCGAGGATCGCGTCGAGCTCGTCGGCGAAGCCCATGTCGAGCATCTCGTCGGCCTCGTCGAGGACGACGGTGCGCAGCTGGGACAGGTCGAGCGAGCCGCGCTGGATGTGGTCGAGGGCCCGCCCCGGCGTCGCGACGACCAGGTCCACGCCGCGGTCGAGCTCGCGCAGCTGCCGGACGATCGGCTGCCCTCCGTACACGGGCAGCACCCGGGCGCCAAGTTTCCGGCCGTACTTGTGGGTGGCCTCCGAGACCTGGACCGCCAGCTCCCGCGTCGGGGTGAGGATCAGGGCCTGGGGGGCGCGTCCGCGGTCCGATTCCAGCTTGTTGAGGAGCGGCAGCGCGAACGCGGCGGTCTTGCCGGTGCCGGTCGCGGCTTGGCCGAGCAGGTCGCGGCCGTCGAGAAGCGGAGGAATCGCCTCGGCCTGGATGGGAGTGGGCTCCTCGTATCCGAGCCCGGTCAGGCCTTCGAGAAGCTCCTCGCGCAGGCCGAGATCGGCGAAGGACGTGTCGGTCACCCCATGACTGTGCCCGTTCACTGCGGTCCACGGGTGTGAGGAGGGCCTCTAGCCTGAACAAGTACTGGTGGCGACCATGGCTGCGGGACGCGAGGCCCCACGTCCGCCACTCCGATGCCGCAGGGCCTGGGGATGCGATGCATAGGCGACCACGAGGGCGGGGCTCCGTCCTTCGGCTGGTCTGCGTCGTGCTCGTCAGCCTGGTGGTCGTCGCCATCCTCGTAACCCGGGACGACCCGACGCCGGTGATCGCGGGGGATTCGCTGGTCACGCAGGCCGCGGTTTGGGGCGGGAAGGTGTTGCACGGCACCTCGGTGATCGCGTCCGTCGGACACGACCCCTGCCAGGACCAGGCCAAGATCAAACACGCTGGTGCGAAACGACCGAAGCGGTTGGTGCTGGCCTATACCGGCAACGCCTACGGACCGACGACCGGCCAGGCGCTGGCGCTGCACGGGGTCCAGGGGCTCGGCCTCGCGTACGCGGGGTGCCTCCGCCACATCCGTGAGTCCGTGCCGGACAGGGTTCACGTCGTGGTCGTCCAAGCCCTGGCCTGCGGGCCGACCGACGTGCACGGCTCTCCGGTCCTGAACGACTACCTGCGGGCAGCGACCCTGGGCGGCACCTACCCCTCCGGCGAACGGGTCGCGCCGATGAGGAACGCCAGCTACTCCACCGCAGTGGACGACCGGATGACCCCGGGCCACCGGTTCCGAGATCGGGACGAGGGAGGAGTCCTCCGGAGCGACGATCAAGTACACCTCACGGTCCACGGAGCGACGGTGTACGCGGCGGTGCTGACGGGGCTCGCGAACGGTCCGTGAGGTGTCGAGCCCCGCCTGTCAGACTGTCCGCATGAGTGGGTCTATGAGCGGCGCGGCCTCCTCGGACCAGGCCTGCGCCATCGCGCACGGTGTCGTCCCAGCGCCGGCGGAGGGCCGGCGCCTGGTCATCGTCTTCGCCTCGCCGGTCGGCGCGGAACTGGCCCACATCGCCACCCACGTGGGGTTCGACGTGCTGCTGCTCGATCCCGATCTCGGGCGCGAACTGCCCGGCGTTCCCGCCCACCGCAATGCCGCGGCCATCGCGGTCGACCCGCTGACCGACGTCGTGGTCACCGACCACGACCGGCCAGAGCTGGGCGATGTCCTCCGAGACCTGCTCGCGTCCCCGGCGCGATGGATCGGCGTGATGGGTAGCCCACGGCATGCGGCACCGCATCTGCCCGCCCTCCGAGAACGGGGGGTACCGGAGGAGGACATCGCCCGAGTGCACCGCCCGATCGGCCTGGACATCGGTTCCCGTTCACCGGGCGAGATCGCGGTCAGCACCGTTGCGGGCCTGCTCGCTTCCCGGGCCGGCCGCTCCGGCGGGTTCTACGGATCGTCGGAGCCCGGAGCCGCGCCGCACTGCTCCGGGAGCTGGACCCGTTCCCGACCTGAAGCGTCGTCGCCACGAGTTCGATCACGATGCGCGACCAACAGCGGCGGTAGCGCGTCTACCAGTTGCGAAGTCAGCAGTTGGTCGGATGGTCTCTTCGTCGCCCCACATCAGATCAGCTGCCGTCTTTACAGCCGCTCTGATGTCGCCGTTGGAAAACAGCTACAGTCCGCCGGCTCAGTTGTCGGTGAGCGCCGCCCGCCGCTCGGGCAGAGGCGCGGCTACTGCCGGTTCTTCGGTGGCTCAGGACTGGTCCGGACGGCGGTGAAGCCGCTCGTCCTCCGCCTGCAGCGCCCGACGCTTCTGTTCGTGCTGGCGGCGCTGGGCGTCGACGCGTTCCCGCAGCTGGCGGAGGAACGCTTCGTCGTCATCTGGACTGGCGACCGCAGCCCGGCCCGGCCGGTCATATTTCGCGGGCGCTGTCTGGGCCTTCGGCCGCCCGGTGGTCAGCATAGAGCGGTCGCGACCGGCGATCAGCCAGATTACCGACCCGATGTCGGGGAGGATCAGCACGATCAACAGCCACACCAGCTTCGGCAGATGCTTGACCGCGTGCACCGGCGTCGTGATGACGTCGAAGATGCAGAACAGCCAGAGACCGAGAAGAAAGAGCCCGAGAAAACCATCGGCGAAAAGCACGGGCTGATTCTGTCAGACGCTTCATGATGTTCACGCGCCATCGTCCGAGCGATTCGCCATGCTCCATTCGGGTCTTGATCGTGACAATGTCAGCTGCATGGCGACCCGTCCGAGGGCAGCCACGTGCCCTCGTCTCGGGTCGTCCCGACGCCTGTGAACGACCGCCGATCGGTCCACTCGACCGGCATCCGCCCGGGAAAACTTGGGAAAAACCGCTCAATACGGTTGACCCCCTAAAGCGCGCTGCAAGCTACCGCTGTCTGGACAGCCGCGTCCGGTCCTTGCGCGGGTGGCTGGCTTGCTGTCCCCTGCGCACTCGACGAGGCGATCCCTTGCGCGACACCTTCCCCACCGAGCGGCCCTTCTCGAACCGGATCCGCCAAGTCCTCTCCCCGACCTTCGGATCCCGCGTCAACGCCGCTCAAGCGCTCAATGAGATCACTCTCGGTGACGCGGACGTCGTCCTGCACGGAGCCGACCTGGCCCTGCTTGCCGGGCACCCCTCCGGAATGTCGCACCGACGCGCCGCCGGTCGACTCGGAAGCGTGCTGTGGGAATTCTTCCCGGCACACGTGGCGCTGCTCGACCGCGACGGGGTCGTCGTCTCGGTGAACCAGGCCTGGCGTCGTTTCGGGCTGGAACGCGGGGGGAGTCCGGCAGCCGGTCTCGGCTGCAACTACCTGCAGGTATGCGAGAACGCCCCCGCGGACGACGCACCGGAAGCCCGAGCAGCAGCTGAGCTGGTGCGGCTGGCGCTCGAGGGACGGTCCGATGAGAGCCGGCTGCGCTACCAGTGCGGGGATCGCTGGTTCAGCATGCAGGCGATTCCGATTCCAGGCCGGCACAGCGGTGCGCTCATCGTGCACAGCGACATCACGGCGGAGACGGCAGACGTCGACCGTTGGCGGCACCAGGCCCTGCACGATGCCCTCACCGGGCTTCCCAATCGCAGTCTGCTGGTGGACCGCCTGGACCACGCGCTCGCCAGTGCGGCCCGAGAACCGCGCAGCCTCGCGGTGCTGTTCATCGACGTCGACCACTTCAAGCTCGTCAATGACCGACACGGGCATGCAGCCGGTGACGCGGTCCTTCGCGCGGCCGCCCGGCGCATGGCTGACAGCCTCCGCTCGGGCGACACGATCGGTCGATGGGGTGGGGACGAGTTCCTGGTCATCGCCGAGCGACTCGAGACCGCGGAGGCCGCCGATGTCCTCGCGGACCGCGTCGTCGGCAGCCTTCGGGAGCCCATCGAGGTGGCGGCGGGGCCGATGACGGTCGGGCTCAGTGTCGGCGTAGCGCACGATGATCGCCAGCGCACGGCGGCCGAGTTGATCGATGCGGCGGACCGTGCGATGCAGATGGTCCGGGACGGTCGCCGCTCCCGGCTCGAGGTCGACCGCTAGCCGCGCGAGCGTCGTCTGCGACAGGCTCGACGCGACGCCGAAATCCGCCTGCGGCATGCTGCGCTGACGACACACTGGACCGGTCCGCGCCGGGCGACCGCTGGGGACGGACGGCACCGGGCGGTACCGCGGCGGCGAGGGGCGGGGGATGACAGCAGACCCACGGGCACACCCCCTGACCGAGCGGACGGCGTGGTTGCGCCGGTCGCAAGTTCCGCTGCGGAACTTCCTCAGCACCGAGACCGGCAGCGCCGCCGTCCTCCTGGCAGCCGTACTCGCCGCGCTGGCGTGGGCGAACCTCGCGTCCGGGTCCTACACCTCGGTGTGGGACACCGTGCTCTCGATCCGGGTCGGGAACTCCGGCCCGACGCAGACACTCCGCGAGTGGATCAACAGCGGTCTCATGACGTTCTTCTTCTTCGTCGTCGGACTGGAGGCTCGTCGCGAATTCGACCTGGGCGAACTCCGGGACCGTCGCCGGGTGGTGGTGCCGTTGGCGGCGGGCGTCGGGGGCATGCTCATCCCGATCCTGATCTACCTGACGGTGAACGCCGGGCGCCCCTCCAGTCACGGCTGGGGTGCGGCAATGTCCACGGACACCGCGTTCGCGCTCGGCTTGTTCGTCGTCGTCGCCCGGCACCTTCCGGAGCGTGTCCGGGCGTTCCTGCTGACCGTGGTTGTGGTGGATGACGTCGTCGCTCTCGCCGTCATCGCCACCATGTACAGCGAGAAGATCGCCCTTCGCCCGTTGCTGGTGGCACTGGCCCTGTTCGGCGTCGTCCTTCTCGCCCGGGCCTGGCACGTGCGCAACGGCATGGTCTATGCCGCCCTTGGCTTGGTGACCTGGGTGGCGCTGTTCGATTCCGGGATCGACCCGGTCGTCGTCGGCCTCGTGTTCGGGTTGGTCACCCTCGCCTACGCACCGACCCGGAACGACCTCGAGCAAGCGACTGGCCTCTTCCGGGACTTCCGAGAGCAGCCGACACCCGAGTTCGCCCGCACCGCAAGCGCCGGACTCCAAGCGGCGGTGTCACCCAACGATCGGTTGCAGCAGCTCTACCACCCGTGGACGAGCTACCTGGTTGTCCCGTTGTTCGCCCTGGCCAACGCCGGGATCGAGGTCAGCCGAGACTTCCTCTCCTCGGCGGTGACCTCGCCGATCACGCTCGGCATCCTCATTGCCTACGTCGTCGGCAAACCGATCGGCATCATCGCCTTTTCCTGGCTGACGACCTGGCTCAGCCGAGGCAGGTTCGCTCCACCGGTGGGTTGGGCCGCGATAGCCGGCAGCGGGAGCATTGCCGGGATCGGGTTCACCGTCTCGCTCCTGATTTCGACTCTGGCATTCCGCGGGGTCCAGCTGCAGGAGGCGAAGCTCGGCGTGCTGTCCGCCGCCGTCTTCGCCTCCCTCGGCGCGTGGGTCATCTTCCGGCTGACCGACCTGCTGTCCCCGACCCGGCGAAACCGTGCGGTGCTCGGGACCGCTGACGCGTTGATCGACCTGTCCGACCCGGTCGACCCGGAACGCGACCACATCCGCGGGCCGGCGGAGTCACTCGTCACGCTGGTCGAGTACGGCGACTTCGAGTGCCCGTACTGCGGTCAGGCCGAGCCGATCGTGCGGAGCCTGCTCGCCGACCACGGCGAGGTCCGCTACGTGTGGCGGCACCTGCCGCTGACCGACGTGCACCCGCACGCCCAGCTCGCGGCGGAGGCCACGGAAGCGGCGGGCCGGCTGGGCAAGTTTTGGGAGATGCACGACCTGCTGTTGACGCACCAGGAGGAGCTCCGCGCAGCTCAGCTGATCGGGCACGCGGCGACCCTCGGCCTCGACCTCGAGCGGTTCAGCGACGACCTGCGGGCACACGCCGGTGCCGAGCGCGTCGCGGTCGACGTCGAGTCCGCCGATCTGAGCGGGGTGTCCGGGACACCGACCTTCTTCATCAACGGGCAGCGGCACCAGGGCGCCTACGACATCGACACCCTGACCGCGGCGGTGCGAGCCGCGAAGCTTCGTGCCTACGCCGCGGCCGCGGTCCCGACGAGCTGACCAGCCTTTTGGTTGCTCTTAGGAACGAGTAGCCCAGGAACACGAGCGGTCCGGTTCGAATCCCGAGGACTCGAACCGGACCGGTCGGTGCTATGTCGTGCGGGGTGGTCGGTTATCGACCTAACCCGTCAGTGCCCGACGGGCTGCCCGCGGCGGCTGCCGACCCGCTCCCAGATCAGCAGCACGATGATCGCGCCGATGACGGAGCCGATGATCCCGGCGGGCTGGAAGAAGCCGTCGGCCTTGTCCTTGTGGAACAGCAGGTAGCCGGCGAGACCGCCGACGAACGAGCCGACGATGCCGAGGAGGACGGTGGCGGGGATCGACATGTGCTGGCGGCCCGGCACGAGCAGACGAGCCAGCGCACCGGCGAGCAAGCCGACGATGATGAGACTGACGATGAGACCGAGCATGACGAACCTTCCGTTGGGGGCGGGTCCGGCTTCGCCCGGGTTACCCTGTCCTGCCTACGGACTTTGTCCGTTCCTGTTACCGATACACCTTTAGGTAGGTAACTGTCGCTTTGGTGGCAGGTTGCGCGACGTTCCGCACACCAACCGTGGATCGCGCTCGCGGGTCCGCCCGGGCGGGCGATGCGTATCGTCTGAGTGGCGTGCCGGTGGCACGTTCCGTCCAGACCACGCGGGTTTCGTTCCGACGCGGAGATGTCTATTGGCTGATCAGCGGACCCTGGCAGCGCTTCTGGGCGAGTTCGCCCGGAACATGGGCACCGACTTCCCGATTCAGAAGACCCTGGACCGGTTAGTGGAGCGCGTCGTCCAGGTGCTCCCGGTGACAGCCGCGGGGCTCACGCTGATCACGCCCGGGAACGCCCCCACTTACATCGCCGCCTCGAATGAAGTCGCGCTGGTTCACGAGCGGCATCAGACCGATCTCGGGGTCGGTCCCTGTTCTACAGCGGTCGAAACAGGGGAGGCGGTCTCGGCCCCGAATCTGCGCTCGGACGACCGGTTCGCGGCGTTCGGTCCCGCGGCGGTGGCCAGCGGCCTGCAGGCCGTTTTCGCGTTTCCGCTGCGGCACGGAAGCGACCGCCTCGGTGCCTTGGACCTCTACCGGGACGAACCCGGCTCGCTGGACTGCGCTGACATGGAAGCGGCGCAGACCCTGGCCGACGTGGCTGCCGCCTACATCCTCAACGCCCGCTCCCGCGACGTGGCGCTCGAGACCTCGGACCAGTTCCGGGCGAGCGCGCTACGGGACTCCCTGACCGGGTTACCGAACCGAATGCTGTTGCGGCAGCGCCTCGAGTACGCCGCCGAACGCGTCCAGCGGTCGGGAACTGACGCGGCCGTGCTGGTCGTGGATCTCGACGAGTTCAAGCGGGTCAACGATCGGCACGGTCACCAGGTGGGCGATCTGTTGCTGATCGCGGTGGGCGACCGTCTGGCCGGCCTGGTTCGGCCGGGCGACACGTTGGCCCGGGTGGCGGGGGACGAGTTCGTCTTCCTCTGCGAGGACGTGCGGAGCGCTGACAACGTCGAGACCTTGGCGGCGCGGATCGATGACGCGTTCACCCACCCTTTCGCCATCGGCGACCTCGAGCTAGCGATCACCGCCAGCGTGGGCATGGCCTACGCCGGTCCGGGCGAGGACGTCTCCGACCGCCTGGTGGCCGAGGCCGACGTGGCAATGACGCAAGCCAAAGGCAAAGGCGGCGGTCGTCACCAGATCATCGACCTGCGGGAGGCCGAGAAGGCGAACGAACGCAGCCTGCTCGAGTCCGACCTCCGGGAGGCCGTCGCCCACGGCGATCTGGACGTCGCGTACCAACCGTTGGTGCGCAGCGAGGACGGGGTCGTCACGGGAGTCGAGGCACTCCTGCGTTGGAGTCATCGGGTCCGTGGATCGGTGCCGCCCCTGACGATGATCCATCTTGCCGAGCAGAGCGGGCTCATCAACGAGATCGGCTCTTGGGTGCTGGAACGCGCGTGCTTCGACCGTCAGCAGTGGCTTCGCCAATGTCCCGGCAAACCCCTCGATCTGTCCGTGAACGTCTCGACTCGTCAGCTCATGACGCCCGGCTTCTGCGACACCGTCACGAGGATCTTGGACCGCACCCTCATGCCGGCCTCCTCGCTCATCCTGGAAATCACCGAAGCGGTGATCCTCGACGACGCGGACCGCACCACCACCGTGCTGTCCGACCTCCGACACCTCGGCGTCCGGCTCGCGCTCGATGACTTCGGCACCGGCTACTCCTCGCTGTCCTACATCAGCAAGTTCCCCGTCGACCTCGTGAAGATCGACCAGAGCTTCGTCGCCCGGATCGGCCACGATGAGACCGGACCGGCCGTCATCGAATTGATCATCAAGCTCGCTCACCTCATGGGGCTCGGCGTCATCGCGGAGGGCGTGGAGAACGCGCAGCAGCGTGATGAGGTGACCGCGATGCACTGCGAGTCGTTGCAGGGCTTCCTGTTCGCGCGGCCGATGTCCGCGCTCGCCATCACTGACCAGCTCGAAGCCAGCCCCGGCGGCGCGTACTGCCTGGCGGGAGTGCCGCGGCCACGGACCAGGCAGCGACAGACGCGCTCCGCGTAGCAACACCGCCTGCCGGGAGACGTAGTCGTCGGCGGCACGTGACGGTCTGTCGGTTCACTCCTTCTCCTCGTGTGCGCGTATAACGGGACGGCTGGTTGCCCCTTCGGGCCCGGAGGTCGTGTCGCCCGGGCAGGCTGGGGGCAGGGGACGTCTGGCGTCGGAGTCGGCGGCTGGGGGGCATTGTGGTCGGGGTGGGAACTGTTGCGGGCGAGGCGGAGCCGAGCACGTCGGTGGGAACCAGCCGTTCCACGGCGGTAGCTCTCGCGGCCATCTGCGTCGTCCTATTCCTGACCTTTCTCGACACCACGGTCATCAGCGTCGCCCTCAACGGCATCGAGGGTGATCTGGGTGCCGGAGTCGTCGCGCTGCAGTGGGTCGTCAACGGCTACGCCCTCGCCTTCGCCGGACTCATGCTGGTCGGCGGCAGCATCGGGGACATCCTCGGCCGTCGCCGGGTGATGCTCGGCGGCATCGTCGTGTTCATCGCCGGCTCCGTCGTCTCCGCCCTCGCCGGCAGCGTCACGACGCTCGTGGCCGGTCGGATCGTCATGGGCGTGGGCGCGGCCGCCAGCGAGCCGGGAACGCTCTCGATGTTGCGCCAGCTGTTCCCGGAGCGCCGCTCCCGGGCTCGGGCGGTCGGTGCCTGGACCGCCATGTCCGGCCTCGCGCTGGCCCTGGGTCCGGTCGTCGGCGGCATCCTCGTCGAGATCGGCACCTGGCGCGCCATCTTCTGGTTCAACCTCGTGCTCGGCGTCTTCGCCCTGGTCGCCGCCGCCATCGCGCTACCCGAGTCCGTCGACCGCGAGGGGCGGCGGCTCGACGTGGCCGGCGCGATCCTTGGCGCCGGCTGGGTGACCGCCCTGACCTACGCCATCATCCGCGGCGAGCAGCAGGGCTACACGTCTCCCCACATCCTTGCTTCCTTCGCCGTGGCCGTGGTCGCCCTGCTCCTGTTCATCGCGGTCGAGCTCAAGGTCGCGGACCCGCTCGTCGACCTCGGCTTCTTCCGGAGCCCGACCTTCGCCGGCGCCAACCTCGTCGGCTTCCTGGCCTTCTTCGGACTGTTCACCGTCTTCTTCTTCACGGCGCTCTACCTGCAGAGCGTCCCCGGCCAGTCGGCCGGCCAGCTCGCCGGGCAGTTCGCGCCGATGGCCGTGGCCATGGTCGTCGCGGCCGCCTTGTCCGGCCGGTGGGTCGCGTGGATGGGCCCGAAGGTGCCGATGGCCGTCGGCTGCCTCATCGCCGCCGGCGGCGTCTACTGGACCGACTCGCTGCTGGCGCCGAACGTTGCCTACTTCCCGCTGGCGTTGTCGCTGCTCGTGGCCGGTGTCGGGTTCGGTATCGCGCTGGTGCCGGTGACGTCAGCGGCGCTAGCCGCAGTGCCCGGCCGTCGTTCCGGGATGGCGGCCTCGGTGAGCAACACCAGCCGTCAGCTCGGGGCGGTCGTTGCCATCGCCGTACTGGGAGCCATCGTCAACTCCGCGCTGGGCGGCACGCTGCAGAAGCGGCTGACCGAGCAGCAGATCCCCGCCCCGCTGCGCGCCTACGTCGACAAGACCGTGCGCGCAGGCGGCCTCCCGAGCACGGCCAGCGTCAACGACTACCCGCCGGTGCTGCGGCCGCTGGTGCAGAAGATCCTGGACATCGTCTACAGCGCATTCGGCGACGGGTTGCACACCTGCTTCACGATCGCGGCGGGGCTCCTCGTCGCCGGAGCGATCGTCGCAGCCGTCGCCGTCCGACACCGCAGCAGCTCTACCGAAGACGACGAGGACGACGCGGACGAGGACGACGGGGGCGAGGACGACGGCCGCTCGGGCGGCGGGCTCCCGTCACCGACCACCGCCTCGTAGCCCCCAGGTCGAACGAATCTGCCCCAAGTACCCGGCAAGCGGGTAGTCAGAAAGGGAACTCGCGCGGCGAGTGCTGCACACTCACCCCGGTCGGCCAGCAGAACGTGCGGCGCCAGTACCAGGCCAGTGGGCCCACTCGGCTCGCCTGAGAAGACGCCATCCGCGCCGTCGCTGCGCCACGCTCCGGCAAGCAGCATTCGATCAGCCGTCGTACGGGGCAGGTCCTGCGCCAATTGCCATGACGTCGACCTGCTCTACTCGTGAAGCATCAAGCGATCGACGACCTCACCTCCGGCCAGCGGGTTCGCATCGTTGATCTCGGCATCGGTGACCAATGACCCTGGCACCACCACACCGGGTGACGCGAGCGTGCGGTCGTGCCGCAGATCCTCGATGTCACCGGCCTGCAGGCCCTGATCGACGAGCTGCTCTCGCGCGGGTTCCTCGTCGTCGGCCCCGCCGTCCGGAGCGAAGCCGTGGTCCACGCCGAGGTCAGGAACGTCTCGCAGCTCCCGCAGGGCGTGCAGGACGAGCAGTCCCCGGGCCGGTACCGGCTGAAGGCGGGGTCAGGACAGGGCGCGGAGGTCGCATTCTTCGGTTTCACGAGCGCGGCCCAGTCCTGGAAACCGTACTTCCTGCCGGCTCGTCAACTCGTGTTGTCCTCGAGCCGCGAGGGACCCGAGCCCACGAACGACAGTCCGCCGGTGGACACCGATCGCCGGCCTCTCGCGCTGCTCGGCGTTCGTGCGTGCGATCTGCACGCGATCCGGATCCAGGACGGCATCCTGGCGGAACGCGCGTTCACCGACGCCGATTACGTCAACCGGCGCTCAGGTACCTTCGTCGTCGCCGTCACCTGCGCCAACCCCGGTGGAACCTGCTTCTGCGTCTCGATGGGAACGGGACCGAAAGCCGACTCCGGCTTCGACCTCCGGCTGGCGGAACTCACCGACCGGGGCCGGCATCGCTTCCTCGTAGAAGCCGGCAGTGAGCGAGGAGCCGCCGTCCTCGGCTGCCTTCCGGCGTCGCACGCCGACGACGACGATGAGCAGGCGGCGGACGCGGTTGTCCAGGGCGCGTCCCAGCGAATGGGCCGGGTTCTGGACACCACGGACATCCGCGACCTGCTCTACGACAACGCGGAGCACTCGCGGTGGGAAGACGTCGCCGACCGTTGCCTCAGCTGCGGCAACTGCACTCTCGTCTGTCCCACCTGTTTCTGCACCTCGTTCGAGGACACGACCGACCTGGCCGACACCCGGATGGAGCGGGAGCGGGTCTGGGATTCCTGCTTCACCGGCGAATACAGCCACATCCATGGTGGCAATGTGCGCAGCTCCACTCCGGCCCGGTACCGGCAGTGGATGACCCACAAGCTGGCCTCCTGGATCGACCAGTTCGGTTCGAGCGGCTGCGTCGGCTGCGGGCGGTGCATCACCTGGTGCCCCGTCGGCATAGACATCACCGAGGAACTTGCCGCCATCAGAGCGGATTCGGGCGCGGACCGTGCGCACCATCCCTGATCTGTTGGCGGAGCAGCCCTTCTTCGCCGGCTTCGGAGCCGAGGAGCTCGAGCTGGTCGCGGGATGCGCGGTGAACCTGCGCGTCGACGCCGGCCAGTATCTGTTCCGAGAAGGCGACCCGGCCGATCGCTTCTTCCTGCTCCGGCACGGGCGGGTGGCGCTGGAGGTGGGCAGTCCGCACGGTCGGCTGGTCGTGGAGACGCTGGACGAGGGTGACGTGGTGGGCTGGTCCTGGCTGGTGCCCCCGTACCGCTACTTCTTCGACGCCCGTGCGGTGCAACCCACCACGGCCGTCGTGTTCGACGGTGCGTGCCTGCGCGACAAGTGTGAGGCCGATGCACGGTTGGGCTACGCGCTGCTGCGCCGGGTCAGCGAAGTGATGCTCTCGCGGTTGCAGGCGACACGCGTCCGGCTGTTCGACCTCTACGGGGCACCAGGTGCTGTCGGTTCCAGCTGAGGAGGTCGCCGACGTCCCCCGGCGATACCAGGTCACCGCCCGGCGCGACGAGATGGCCGATACGGCCACCTTCGATCTGCGACCTGCGGATGGGCGGCCACTGCGTTTTGCACCCGGCCAGTTCACGATGCTGTCGGCGTTCGGACACCACGAGATTCCGATTTCGATCAGCGGGGAGCCGGGGCAGCCGAACCTGCGCCACACCGTGCGCGCGGTCGGCGCCGCCAGCCGGGCGCTGAGAAACAGCCGCGAGGGCGCGACGCTGTGGGTGCGCGGACCGTTCGGCCGCGGTTGGCGCGACCGCGGCTGGCTCGAGCGCTCGGCTGCCGACACCTGCCCGGATGTCCTGATCGTCACCGGCGGCCTGGGACTCGCGCCGCTGCGGCCTCTCGTTCTCGAACTGATCGCTGCCCGTGACCGCTACCGGCACATCTCTCTTCTGGTCGGGGCCCGTACACCCACCGATCTGCTCTTCGCGTCCGAGCTGGAGGACTGGGCCTCGGCGATCGACGTCCGGATCACCGTGGACGCCGCCGGCCCGGACTGGCGAGGACGGGTCGGGCTGGTCACATCGCTGCTGCCGAAGGCCCGGTTCGACCCGGCCCGCACGGTGGCGTACCTCTGCGGGCCCGAGGTGATGATGCGCGCGTGCATCGCGGCTCTGACCGACGCGCGAGTACCGCCGGGCCGGATCCGGCTGTCCCTGGAGCGGAACATGCGATGCGGCGTCGGGCTGTGCGGCCACTGCCAGCTGCGCGAATTCTTCCTCTGCACCGATGGACCGGTTTTCGCGGCCGATCAGCTCACTGCGCTGCTGCGGATCCGGGAGCTGTGAACATGGCCACCGGCAGCGCAACCCTCGCCGTCTGGAAGTTCGCCTCCTGCGACGGCTGCCAGCTCACCGTGCTCAATCTGGAGGACGAGCTGCTGAGCCTCGCTGCCACCGTCGACATCCGATTCTTCCTCGAAGCCGGCGCCACCCGCGAGCCCCCGGCCGGTCAGCAGTACGACCTCTCGCTCGTGGAGGGCTCCATCACCACCTCCGCGGACGCCGAGCGGATCCAGCTGGTCCGCCGGCGCTCGCGCCAGCTGGTCACGATCGGTGCCTGCGCGACCAGTGGCGGCATCCAAGCGCTGCGCAACTTCGCAGACGTCCGCGAGTTCACGTCGGCCGTCTACGCCTCTCCCGAATACATCAGCACTCTCGCGCGCTCCACCGCCATCTCCGACCACGTCGCCGTCGACTTCGAGCTGACGGGATGCCCGATCGATCGCCATCAACTACTCGACGTCGTCCAGGCCTTCCTGCACGACCGTCGTCCCCAGATCTCGAGTGAGAGCGTCTGTATGGAATGCAAGCGCCGGGGTGCCGTGTGCGTGACGGTCGCTTCGGGCATCCCCTGCCTCGGACCGGTGACCCACGCCGGCTGTGGAGCGCTGTGCCCGTCCTGCTCCCGCGGTTGCTACGGGTGTTTTGGCCCCCAGGAGTCTCCGAACGTCGAGGCGCTCGTGCCCCGGCTGATCGACCTGGGCATGCCAGGGCGAGACGTCGGTCGCGTCTTCCGCACCTTCCACGTCGCGAACCCGGCCTTCCAGGACGCAGCGTCTCAGGCAGACGCCGGACAGGCGGCAGAGCCGTGAGCCACTCCTCCGATCCCGCCCGCGTTCTCGAGACGCGCGGTCTCGCCCGGGTAGAGGGTGAGGGAGCGATGCGGGTCGTAGTCCGCGACGAGCGGGTCACCGAGGTCCAACTACAGATCTACGAGCCGCCCCGTTTCTTCGAGGCCCTGCTGCGGGGCCGGGGCTACACGGAACCGCCGGACATCACCGCTCGCATCTGCGGGATCTGCCCGGTCGCCTACCAGCTGAGCGCCTGCCTAGCAATCGAGGACGCCTGCGGGGTGGCGGTGTCCGAGGAAATCCGGCTGCTCCGTCGGGTTCTGTACTGCGGGGAGTGGATGGAGAGCCATGCCCTGCACATATACCTGCTCCACGCCCCCGACTTCCTCGGCTATCCCAGCGCCCTCGAGCTAGCCCGAGATCACCCGGACCTCGTCGAGCGGGGACTGCGGCTGAAGAAGGCCGGCAACGCCATCCTCACGACAATCGGCGGGCGGGCCGTGCATCCGGTGAACGTCAAGGTTGGCGGCTTCTACCGCTTCCCCGAACCCGAGGAGCTCTCCGCCCTGCTCACCGTCCTCGAGCGGGCCCGGGAGGACGCGATCGCCACCGTCCGCCTGGTCGCCGGCTTCGACTTCCCGGATTTCGAACAGCCGCATGAGTACCTCGCGCTGCGGACCGAGACGGGGGAGTACCCATTGGAATCGGGGCACCTGGTCAGCAGCGCCGGCCGCAGTTTCGCAGCCCAATCGTTCGACGAGTACGTCAGCGAGCACCAGGTCCCGTGGTCCAACGCGCTGCACGCCCGGCTGGCCGGCGGGCTGTACGTCGTCGGCCCGCTGGCACGGTTCACCCTCAACTCGGCAGGGTTGACGCCCCTCGCCCGCGGGGCCGCCGCGGAAGCCGGCCTCGGATCGGAGTGCCGCAGCCCCTTCCGAAGCATCGTGGTGCGCGCTGTCGAGCTGCTGCACGCGTGCGACGAGGCGATCGGCATCCTCGGCACCTGGTGCGGACGAGGGGCGCCGGCGGTCACGGTCGCTCCGCGCGAAGGGACGGGTTACGGCGTCACCGAAGCACCCCGCGGGGTGCTGTACCACCGCTACGAGCTCAGCGCCGACGGGACCATCCGAACTGCCCGCATCGTCCCCCCGACTTCGCAAAACCAGGCGAGCATCGAGGACGACCTCAGGTCGCTGGTGCAGTCTCGCCTGCACCTGGATGACGCCGAGCTCACCCACCGCTCGGAGCAGGCCATCCGCAACTACGACCCCTGCATCTCCTGCGCGACCCACTTCCTCGACCTGACGGTCGACCGCGGAGCATGAGCCGGACGCTCGTCCTCGGGCTCGGCAACTCCGAGCGGCGCGACGACGGCGTAGGCCTGGCGGTGGCGGCTCGCGTGGCCGCGAGCGCGCCGCCGGGGGTCCTCGTCCGGGCGGTGCGGTCCCCGCTGGGGATGCTCGACATCTGGGAGCCGGAGGACACTGTGGTCGTGGTCGACGCCGTCCACGGCGGGCAGCCGGGGAGCCTGCACGTGCTGGAGGTGACGCGGGATCCACTGCCTCCTCAGCTGGGGTCGGGCAGCACGCACGCCTTCGGCATCGCGGCCGTCGTCGAGCTCGCCAGGACGTTGCACCGACTCCCGCGACGTGTGGTGCTCGTCGGCGTGACGGTCGAACGGGTCGACGACGGCGCCGAGCTGTCACCAGTGGTGGCGAGCGCCGTCGACGAAGCATCGGACGTGGTGTTGCGCGCGGCGGGGATCACCGAACCGGGGGCCCGGCCGCTCGACCGCCGTGCACTGCCCGAGCCAGCGGCGGCCAGACAGGAAGGCTGATCCGGGAGTTCGCCACGCTGATGCTGCCGCCTTGTGCGCAAGAACCGCCAACGTGCCGTCGCAAACGGCAGCGAGCGAATAGTCCCGCAACAGGCTGTCGGGGGAAATGGTCGGCCTACGGCCGATCAGGATGACCGATGTTTCCTCACGGATCGGATCCCTCGGCCCTGCTTTGTTGGGCCGAAGGCCCCTGGGTCACGTCGCGCCGGCGGCGCACCCTCCTGACTGACCGATTCAGTAACCGGAGGCGACGTATGAGACTAGGTAAGCTATTTATTCCCATGGCGGCGATTGCCGCGCTGGTCGTCCCTGCGACAGCGACACAGGCGCTGGCCGCTCCAAGGGCCTCAAGCGTTCCCACTGTCGTCGGTATCCGGGCGGCGCACCATCCGACCTATGACCGGGTCGTCTTCGACTTCAGCGGGGTAGCACCACGATCAGCCACGATCGGATACGTCAATCGGCTCGTCGGCTCATCCGGGCTAGCGGTGCCAGTCGCCGGGCGTGCGATCCTCCAAGTCCGGTTGGCCACAGCGCAGGCCCACGTAGACGGGCGTTCGACGGCACCCACGCGCATCGCCTTTCCGCTCCCCAATGTCATGACCGTGGTTCGTGGTGTCGATATGGACGGTGTGGTGACGTACGGGATCGGGCTCGCTGTGCGCCAGACGCCGCACATCTTCACGCTCTCCTCCCCGGACCGAGTGGTGGTGGACATCCCCGCTTCGTTCACGACCGCTTCGAAAAAGGTGTACTTCTTCAACGCGCCGCACTTCTCGAACGGCACCGAGCCGTACGTCACGCCGGTCTCGCGTCCGGTACTGCCCCTCACCCCGGCCACCGGTGTGATGGACCGGCTGTTCGCCGGATCACTGACCGGAGAGCAGGCCAGCGGCCTGGGGTTCCTGAACTCCGGCGCGACGGGATTCAAGAACTTAAGCATCGCTGACGGCGTGGCTCGCGTGACGCTGACCGGTGGGTGCTCAAGTGGTGGCTCCACCGCGAGCATCGCCGGCGAGATCTTTCCGACGCTGCGGCAATTCTCGTCGGTGAACTGGGTGAAGATCTACGACCCGAGCGGCCACACGGAGCGGCCGTCAGGGCACAGCGACTCGATCCCATTCTGCTTGGAACCCTGACGTAGCGCCCGGCAGCCGCTGGCACCGCCGGCGGCTGCCGGGTCGCACCCGTTTCTGACGGCAGCGTGGGAGTCCCGTCGGCCGTGCCCGAGACTGGGCCTGAACCCTGGGACGGAGCAACGGGAGGACCTCGCTGGGCTCGTCCGGGATCGTGTCACCCAGCCTATCTCCTCTCCGGCTCGGCAGCACTCCGCCGGAGCGCTGCCACCTGCCCGGCCACGATCGTTTTCGAACTAGGAGCGGGCGGCGAGTCGTTCGGCCTCGGCGGTGACGTCGGACGGGGTTACCGGTCCGCGTAGGACGTGACGGAAGTGCTGGAACGACAGCGCGGTCGCCCATACGAGCGCGACGGCGGCCAGCTCCGTGGGGCCCCGCAGCCCGGCCGCGTGCAGCCCGGCGAGTGTGGTGACGCCGGCGAGGAAGCCGGCGGCGTGGGCAGTGAAATCGCGGCGGCGCTGGATGCGCGTGGCCAGGTCGATGACCGCGCGGTCCGGGTGGCCCAAGGCGGCGGTCATCGGGGGTCTGCCGCTGTGCTGCTTTGCAGCGCGAGACCGTCGGCGAGGGTGCCGACAGGCCGCGGGAGCCGGCGCCAAGCGAGTTCCCCGGCCCAGCCGACCAAGCCGACGACGGTGAGTCCGTAGACGAAGGCGATGACCACGGTGTTCCTCCTCTGGCTGAGTCCCGATGCGATGGCCAAGAAGACTATGCCGCCAACACGGGCCCCACGGGGATCACTGTCGCGGGGGCTGACTGCGGCATCCACCATCCGCTGGCCGCGGTGGCGCCCTGGACCAGTTACCTGCCGGTAGCCCGAAGACCTGCGCTTCGCTCCCGTGCGACCGTTGGAGCTGCTGCCATGACCGTCGATCAGTCGCTGGTCGGGTGAGGTCGCCTACCACCCAACGGCGACGCTGGACGGGGTGCCGTCGGCGGCGTACGTGGTGAACCACCCCGACGCCCGCGACCGTTCACCCGGACCGTCGAGACCAAGCCGCGCTGTCGGTGCCGTGCCCTATCGTCCAAACAAGTAGGCCTTTCCGCAGCCATTCGGATTCCGGCCTCGGGGCGTCTGGAGACGGTGACGATGGCGGAGCGGCGCATCACCCTGAAGTATGCGACGACGTGTCCTCGTCGACGAGCTCACAGTGCTGCGGCAGCGCACCGACTGGCAGCGCACGGCCGCCCGCTTCCTGCTGGAGGAGGCACCGGCGCGACAGGTGCCGGAGGAGCCGGCGCCTGCCGCTCCCCTGACGCTCAACGATTCGCAGGAGCGTGCGCTCAGCGCGACCGCCGCTCTCCCGGTCGCGGTGCTCACCGGCCCGCCCGGTACCGGCAAGAGCCAGCTGGTGGCCGCCACCGTTGGCGCGGCATGGCTGCGAGGCGAGACCGTACTCGTCGCGTCCACGAACAACACCGCGGTCGAGGTCTTAGCCGAGCGGACCCGTGACATCGACCAGGGCCTGCTGATCCGCACCGGCAACGCCGAGTATCGAGAGGCCCTGCCCCCGATCCTGGAGGGCCTTGCCAGCCGCCCGGTAACCCCGGGCGTCTCCGCGGCGGTCGGGCAACGGCAGCTCGAGATCGCCGTGGCCGAGCGGGCAGCCCTGCACGATCGGCTCGCGGAGCGGGCGGCGCTGGAAGGGGAGCTCGCCCAGCTCGTCCTCGACCTCGAGGCCCGGCGCACCTTGCTGTGCGGTGCGCCCGAGCCGTCGCCGGTCCACGAGTGGCGGGTTCAGCTCGGTCGTCGGGCGCGCCGAGCGCACCGCACGTGGTGGTTCCCCAAATCCCGAGCGCGCCGAGCACTCGCCGCTGCGCAGATCGAGCCCCACCGGGCGGTGACGGTGGCCGACGTCGCCATGTGGGCCGAGGCCGAACTCCGCCGGGACGAACTGCAGGGCAAGCTCTCGGCGCTCGGCCCGCGGGATCCCGACGCCGAGCGCGCGGCGCTGGCGTCGGCCGACCGAGCCTGGGCTCATGCCAGCCTCCGCGCCGTTCGGCAGACCGTCGCCGCGGGAATCGCCGGGGCAGCGCCCGCCCTCCGGCAGCTGGCCCAGCTTCGACGCGGGAACCGGGCCGCGCGGGCCACGGCCACTGCCGCCACGCTGCCCTCCGCGGCAGGGTGGGCCTGCGCCGCGTTGTCCGCCGCCTCGAATTTCCCGCTGACCGCGGGGCTGTTCGACCTCGTCGTCGTGGATGAAGCGAGCCAGTGCGGCGTCGCGGAGGTGCTGCCGTTGGCCTACCGCGCCAAGCGGCTCGTCGTCGTCGGGGACCCGAACCAGCTGACCCCCGTCGTCACGCTCCCACCGCGGGACCTGGCCGCGATCGCGGTGTCCGTCGGGACGACGCAGGACAGCCTGCACGAGCGGGCGCTCTCCTACGGGCAGGACTCTGCCTTCACCGCGTTCGCCAAGCGGGCGGGGACCAAGCCCTTCCTGCTGGACGAGCACTACCGGTGCCATCCCGACATCGCCGCCTTCTTCAACGACGCGTTCTACGGCGGTGATCTGCGGGTGCTCACCGACGTCACCCGGCAGAGCGGCGACGCGCGCGGTCTGCGCTGGCTCCCGGTGCGCGGACGGACGGAGCCGGCGCGGCCGAGCGGCGCGGTCAACCGCGACGAGGCCGACGCGGTCGTGCGATGGGTGCTCGACCGTCCGGCCGAACCCGGCAGCATCGGCGTCGTCACCCCGTTCGCAGCCCAGGCCAGGCTCATCGAGGACCGGCTCCGGCGCGCCCTCGGCGACGAGCAATGGGTCGCGCGGGACGTGACGGTCGGCACCGCGCACCGCTTCCAGGGCGGGGAGCGCGACGTCGTGCTGTTCAGCCTCGTGCTGGCGGCAGGCGCCCGGCCCGGCAGCGCGAAGTGGGTGGAGCAGCAGCGGAACCTGGTCAACGTGGCGGTCAGCCGCGCCCGTCGGGCGCTCGTCGTCGTCGGGGACGACGCGGCGCTCGCGACGCTGCCGGTGCCGACGCTGGCGGCGCTGTCCGACGCGGCTCGCTTCGGGCGCCGGTCGGACGCGGAGGCGCGGTTCGATGACCGGAGGCTGCACTCCGAGGCCGAACAGCGGCTGCACGCGGCTCTTGTCGCGGCCGGCATGACCGTCGAGCTGAAACCGGTGGTCGACGGCTACGAACTCGATTTCGCGGTGACGACGTCAGGCGGGCGCCGCCTGGACATCGAGTGTGACGGCATCCAGCACCAGGACGCCCGCGGCCGTCAGCGTCGACAGGACCTCACCCGTGACCTCGTGCTCCAGCGTCTCGGCTGGCAGGTCGTGCGCTTCCCGGCCTGGCAGTGCCTGGCCGAACCCGACCGCTTGGCCGGCGTCGTCGCGGATCTGCTTGCGCGCTGACTCAGGCGACGTGGCGCTGAACGACGCTCCCACGAGCTCGCGGTCGAAGCGCGTGCGCGAACTGCTCCAGGAGGCCTACGCGATGGAATCCGAGCTGCGCGTGGTGGCGGTGGAACGTTCGCGTGGCCGGGGACTCTCCGGGGATTTCGGACCATCGTGCTCGCCCATCGCGTGTTGCTGCTGCGTCCCGCGCCCGAGGAGCCCGAGCCCACCGCGCCCGGCGGGGCGCATCGTTCGCCGGTCGCTCACGGCCGGGCGGGGCATTGCCGCCGGCTCGGCATCGGCACGCCGCGCGCGCCGGCAGGTCGCCGGGCCGCTGGCCGCTCCGGGACGCCACGATTGTCATTGCCGCCGCCGCCCTCAGCGGCCTGAGCGAGGACTACCTGCACGACGTGGAGTCGGCCGTTCGTCAATTGTTCGGTTGAAGCCGGGCCGGCGGCGCAGGGGCGCGTCCGTACGGCGAGTCTCTGCGGCGCGTCTCGAGCGGGTTCAGGCATTCAAAAGGGGGTGCTCACGGGGTTGCCTCCCGCCTTCCAAGGGGCGAGCCTGCCCGGGTACCAGTCCGAGACCGGGAGGAAGTCGTGGCCGAAA
>DATITC010000083.1:0-42175 GCA_035468175.1 Frankiaceae bacterium
TACCTCGACCCCGTCGAAGACCACTACGACGACCCCATCCTCAGCCAACACCTCGCCAAAGCCCACGCCCGCGAACGCGCCCGAACCCAACGCCACCAGCCCAAACCAGCCCACCGGACCGGCCCCCGCACCGACCCTGGAACCCACCACCCAACGCCGACGACACCGAAGCACCGTTCTGATGGGAGGCGCACTGATGGGAGGCGGACGGGCAGCAGTCGTGGTCGCGCGAGCCGTGCTCAGGGGAGTCGTTCTGACGCGAACGACTCAGCGTCAGGCGCGGGTGACCTTGCCAGCCTTGAGGCAGGAGGTGCAGACGTTGAGCCGCTTCGGCGTCTTGCCGACGACGGCGTGCACGGTCTGGATGTTCGGGTTCCAGCGTCGCGGGGTGCGGCGGTGGGAGTGGGAGACCGACATCCCGAAGCCGGGCCCCTTGCCGCAAACGTCGCACACAGAGGCCACGAGAAACTCCCGGAAGTCGAGGTCGATCACATTCGCACAGGCAGTCGAGGTGATCGCGAGCATGCTGCTGCTCAGCAGATCGACTTCAACAGTACCGGACGTGTCCGCAGCACAGAGTGCTCGGATCGACCAAGATGGCGGCCGTGGGCACGAGCGACCCGACTCAGCTACCGCTGAAGGAGCTACTCGCGGAGACGACCGCTCAGCCGCTGTTCGAAGCGTTCGGGATGCTGACCGTCGGCGATCTGCTGGAGCACTTGCCTCGGCGCTACGACAAGCGGGGAGAGCTGACCGACTTCTCCGACCTTCGGGAGGGCGAGGTCGCGACCGTGTCCGCCATGGTCGACAAGATCGACGGCCGGTTCCTGCATCAGCGGCGGCTGAACATGCTGCAGGTAGATGTGAGCAGTGGGCGCGACAAGATGCAGGTCACCTTCTTCTCGAAGCGGAAGCTGACCTGGAAGCTCGCTGTCGGCCGGCAGGCGACCTTCTCCGGCAAGGTCGGCATCTTCCGGGACCGGTGGAAGATGACCAACCCCGAGGTCGACATGCAGGACGAGGGCGACGACTTCGCTGGCGCGCTGAGGCCGGTCTATCCGGCGACGGGAACGGTCGAGTCGAAGGCGATCAGAACTGCCGTCCAGGTGGTCCTCGACGTCCTCGGCCCCCTTCCCGATCCGTTGCCGGACGTGGTCCGCAAGGCCTACGGCTTGGTTTCGCTCGAACAGGCCTACCGGCTCGTCCACCGACCTCAGGAGATGTCGGACGTCTCGACCGCGAGAGAGAGACTCAAGTGGGACGAGGCACTGGTGCTGCAGGTTGCGCTGGCGCAGCGGCGGCTCGCGGCCGAGCGGGCGCCCGCGGTTCCTCGTACCGAGCGTCCCGGCGGTTTGCTGGCAGCCTTCGACGCCTCGTTGCCGTTCACGCTGACCGACGGGCAGAAGAAGGTCGGCAAGCGGATCACCGAGGACCTCGCGCACCCCCATCCCATGCAGCGGCTGCTGCAGGGCGAGGTCGGTTCGGGCAAGACGGTGGTGGCGCTCCGCGCGATGCTCACGGTCGTCGACGCGGGTGGGCAAGCGGCGCTGCTGGCCCCGACCGAGGTGCTCGCGAACCAGCATCTGCTGAGCTTGCGGACTCTGCTGGGAGACCTCGCCGAAGCCGGCACGCTCGGAGCCGCCGAATCGGCGACGAACGTCGTGCTCGTGACCGGGTCGCAGAGCACCGCGGCCCGACGCAAGGCGCTGCTGGCTGCGGCAGACGGCAGCGCCGGCATCGTCGTCGGCACCCACGCGCTCCTGTCCGAGGGTGTGCAGTTCGCGGACCTCGGCCTCGTGGTGGTCGACGAGCAGCACCGGTTCGGGGTCGAGCAGCGCGACACGCTGCGTGAACGGACGGAGGGCAGCGGCCGCAATCCACCGCATCTGCTCGTGATGACGGCGACGCCGATCCCGCGGACCGTGGCGATGACGGTCTTCGGAGACTTGGAGACGAGCACGCTCACCGAGCTGCCCGCCGGCCGGACGCCGATCAAGAGCTATCCGGCCCCCACCTCGCTCCAGTACCGCATATGGCGCAAGGTGATCGAGGAGGTCGCAGCCGGACACCAGGCCTTTGTGGTCTGTCCGCGCATCGGCGACAAGGCCGCGGAGGATGACGAACCGGAAGGTGAGCTCGACGACGAGGGCAGCGCCAAGCGCCCGCCGCTCGCGGTCGTCGACGTCGTTCCCCGGCTGCGGGACGGTCCGTTGAAGGGAATCGAGCTCGACGTCCTGCACGGCCGGCTTTCGGCGGACGACAAGGACGTCGCGATGCGGAAGTTCGTCCAGGGGGAGACCTCGGTGCTGGTGGCCACCACGATGGTCGAGGTCGGCGTCGACGTCCCGAATGCCTCCGTGATGGTGATCCTCGACGCCGACCGCTTCGGCATCTCCCAGTTGCACCAGCTCCGCGGCCGGGTCGGCCGTGGCTCGGCGGCGAGCTGGTGCTTCCTCGCCACGGACGCCGAGGAGGGCTCACCTGCCTTCCAACGCGTCGAAGAGGTGGCGAAGACACTCGACGGCGCGGCGTTGGCGCGGCTGGACCTGAAGATGCGGCGGGAGGGTGACGTCCTGGGGGCGGCCCAGTCCGGACGGAAGAGGTCGCTCCGGCTGCTGAACCTCCTCACCGACGAGTCCCTGCTGTTGAACGCCCGCTCGGAGGCCGAGGCGCTCGTCCGCGCCGATCCGGAACTGAACGGTTATCCGCTGCTCGCCCGCGTTGTCGAGGACCGGGTCGGCGAGCAGGGCGCAGCCTTTCTCGAGAAGGCGTGACCCGGATCGTCGCCGGGCTCGCGGGTGGCCGGCGGTTGTCGGTGCCCGCGGGTCGGCGGACGAGGCCGACTTCGGAGCGAGCCCGTGAAGGCTTGTTCTCCTCGCTCGGGGACTTGAGCGGCGCGCGGTTCCTCGACCTGTTCGCCGGCTCGGGCGCGGTGGGTCTGGAGGCGCTCTCCCGGGGAGCGTCGGCGGCGACTCTGGTCGAGTCCGACGCCGGGGCGCTGCGGGTGCTGCGGTCCAACGCGACGGGGCTCGGGCTGCCCGGCGTCGACGTGCGCCCGAGTTCGGTGGAGCGGTTCCTCGACGAACTCGTCGAGCGAGACGAGCCGGGGGAGCCATACGACGTGGTCTTCCTCGATCCGCCGTACGCACTCGACATCGACCCGGTTCTCAGGCGTGCCCTTGTGGCGATCGGGGACGTGGTGGTCGTGGAGCGAGCAACTCGGGACGGTGCCCCGACCTGGCCGGACGGCGTCGTCGGCGACAAGGTGCGTCGCTATGGCGACACTGCGCTTTGGTACGGTCGCCGATCATGAAGAGTGAGGTTCGCCGGGCGGTCTGCCCCGGGTCCTTCGACCCGGTGACGAACGGTCACCTCGACATCATCGGACGAGCCGCGCGGCTCTACGACGAGGTCGTCGTCGGCGTGCTCATCAACAAGAGCAAGGCCGGTCTGTTCACGATCGACGAGCGCATGGATCTGCTGCGCGAGTCCACCGGCAGCTATGGGAACGTGAAGATCGAATCGTTCCACGGTCTGCTCGTCGACTTCTGCCGCACCAACGACATCCCCGTGATCGTCAAGGGCCTGCGTGCGGTCAGCGACTTCGACTACGAACTTCAGATGGCGCAGATGAACCATTCGCTGGCCGGGGTCGAAACTGTGTTCATGAGCACCAACCCGACCTACTCGTTCCTCTCGTCCAGCCTCGTGAAGGAAGTAGCGACCTGGGGAGGCGACGTCTCGGGTCTCGTCCCGAGCACGGTCTGGAGCCGACTTCAGGAGCGCATCAAGGAGAATCGGGGCTAGGGTTCCGGCATGACTGACGTCCAGGCCAAGCTCGAGGCGCTCGTCGCCAAGGTCGAGCAGGCGAAGACGAAGCCGCTGTCGGGGGCCGTCGTCATCCCGCGGGCTGAGTTGCTCGCCGCGCTCGAGGAACTGCGCGACGAACTCCCAGGCGACCTCGCCGAAGCCGAGAAGGTGCTCCGGGAGCGCCGATCGCTCGTCGAAGGGGCCAGGGCCGACTCCGAGCGGCTTCTCTCCGACGCCCGCCGGCAGTCCGAGCGCACCGTCGACGATGCGCGCCGCACCTCCGAGCGCATGCTCGAGTCCGCGCGTCAGGAGCGGAAGTCGCTGGTCGAGGCAGCGTCCGTCCTGGCCGAGGCCGAGGAGGACGCCGACCAGATGATCGCGGACGCGCGGGCCGAGGCGTCACGCATGCGAGCGGAGACCGACGACTATGTCGACGCGTCGCTGGCCCGCTTCGAAGCGCTGCTCGAGCACACACTGGCCACCGTCGGCCGGGGGCGCGAGAAGTTGCGCCAGCTCAGCGATGCGGCGCTCCAACAGGAATTTCCCGACCCGGACGGCCAGCTCGGCATGCCCGCGGTGTCGCCGGCCGGGCTGAGCGAGTCGCTGACCGTTCCCGAGGTCGATCTGGTCGACGCCGAGTCGGCCGGCCGGGACCCGAGGGCGGTGCAGCGAACACTCTCCGAGGCGGACGCCGACTCCAGGGCGGACTCCGACGCAGACGCGGGCAACTCGGCCGCGCTCGCTCGCTGAAAACGGCCCGGTAGACTCGACCGGGCACCAGCCTCGCGCTGGCCTGCCCTCCGCACCACATTCCCGCACCGATTCTCAGGACCTCCTCGTGACTGCCACCGGACACCGGCTCGACCCCCGGCAGCCCCTCGTGCTCGACACGCACGAGCTCGGCCGCCGCCCAGGGTCCATGCGGCGTGTCCACACGACGGTGCCGGCGCCGGAGAATCTCGGAACCCCGGTCGCGGGCGTGACTCCGGGCTCGGACATCGAGCTGGACCTCCGGCTCGAGTCGGTGATGGAAGGCGTGCTGGTCACCGGGACCGCCACCGCGACGATGACCGGTGAGTGCGCCCGGTGCCTCGAACCGGTAACCGACGAACTCGTCGTTGACCTTCAGGAGCTGTTCGTCTACTCGGGTGAGCGCGCTCGCGGCAAGCCGGCGCCGACCGCCGCCGTCGCCGCCGACGACGAGGAACCGAAGATGGTCGAGGACCTTTTCGACCTGGAGCCCACCCTGCGGGACGCGGTGGTCCTCGAGATCCCGCTGCGCCCGCTCTGCAACGACGACTGCAGCGGCCTGTGCGTCGACTGCGGTGCCCGGCTCGACGACGTCGAGCCCAACCATTCGCACGATCAGGTCGACCCCCGCTGGGCGGCCCTGGCTCAACTTCGGACCCCCGAGGTTGAGAAGACAGAGGAGAACTGACATGGCCGTCCCGAAGCGCCGGATGTCCCGGAGCAACACCCGAGCCCGCCGTAGCCAGTGGAAGGCCTCCGCGCCCACCCTGGCCACCTGCGACCGCGGCCACACCGTCCGGCCGCACACCGTGTGCCCGACCTGCGGCCGCTACGACGGCCGTCAGGTCCTGGACGTCTGACAGTTTCCGGAAGCCCGCCGCCGGGGGATCCCGTCCATACCCGGGTAGCCGTCGATCTCCTCGGCGGTGACGCGGCTCCCGACGCGGTGGTCGACGGTGTCGCCCTCGCCCTGCGCAGCGATCCCGGACTCCAGGTCCTTCTCGTCGGGCCGCCCGACGTGGCGACGCCTCTCCTCGCGTCGCAGCCGTCCCACCTGACCAGTCGGATCACCGTTCTCCCGGCCTCCCAGCACATCGGCATGGCCGAGCAGCCCGCTCGGGCCGTCCGGGCCAAGCGCGACGCGAGCGTCGTCGTGGCGATGCGAACGCTGCAGTCCGGCGACGCCGACGCCGTGGTCTCCGCCGGGTCGACCGGCGCCACGATGGCGGCCGCGGTCACCGTGTTGGGTCGCCTGGCGGGCATCTCCCGCCCCGCCCTGGCGGCCGTGCTCCCGGCCCCGCGTGGACCCGTCGTGCTGCTCGACGTCGGCGCCAACCCGGGCGCCACCTCCGAACTGCTCGTGCAGTTCGCCCTGGCGGGTATCGCCTACGCCCGGGTGCGGCTCGGTCTCGAGAAACCGCGGGTCGGCCTGCTGAACGTCGGCACCGAACCCGGCAAGGGTGACGCCGTCCGGCGGGCGGTCGAGCCCCGCCTGGAGCAGGCGTTGCTCGGCGCGCCGGCCGTGTTCGTCGGCAACGTCGAGGCCACCGCCGTCGCGGTCGGAGGGGTCGCGGACGTCGTCGTGACCGACGGCTTCACCGGCAACGTCCTGCTCAAGGGCATCGAGGGTACGGTCCAGGCGATCGGAGCGGGCTCGGGGCCGTACGAATCGGAGAGTTCCGGCGGCGCGGTGCTGCTCGGCGTGGACGGGGTCGTCGTGGTCGGCCACGGGGCCTCCAGCGCGGCCGCCCTCGCCGCCTGTATCCGCGGCGCCGCCGATGCCGCCGCGGGACTGCTGCCGAGGGTGCGCGACGCTCTCGGGGGGATGTCCTCGATCTCGCGAACCGCCGCCGGCGTGGCGATGCGCGGCGGGGAGGGGTAGCGGGTGTCCAAGCGGGGGGCGAACCGGAAGGCAGCAACGCCGCCGGAACGCGGACTGCTGGCCACCGCCCTCGAAGTGCCCATCGAGGACGCGCTGCTGCTGCGGGCCTTGACCCACCGCTCCTACGCGTACGAGAACGGCGGGCTGCCGACCAACGAGCGGCTCGAGTTCCTCGGTGACGCCGTTCTCGGCCTGGTCGTCACCGACGCGCTCTACCGAGGGAACCCGGACATGCCGGAAGGGCAGCTGGCCAAGCTGCGTGCGTCCGTGGTGAACATGCGGGCGCTGGCCTCGGTGGCCCGGACGATCGGCGGCGAGGGGATCGGCCCGTACATCCTGCTCGGCCGGGGCGAGGAGGCGACAGGCGGCCGCGAGAAGCTGTCGATACTCGCGGACACGCTGGAGGCGCTGATCGGCGCCGCCTACGAGTCCTCCGGGATCGAGGTCGCCGGGCGGCTCGTTCGCCGGCTCTTCGACCCGCTGATCGAGAGCTCTAGCCAGCAGGGCGCCGGACTGGACTGGAAGACCGCCCTGCAGGAACTGCTCTCCGCGCGAATGCTCGGCCCGGCCGAATACGCGGTCGAGGAATCCGGCCCCGATCACGCGAAGCGGTTCCGGGCGACGCTGCTCGTCGGCGGTGAGCAGCTGGGGACCGGTGAAGGCGGCAGCAAGAAGGAGGCCGAGCAGCGGGCCGCGGCCGAGGCGGTCGGAACCCTCTCTGAAGCCGGAACCCTCTCTGAAGCCGGAACCCTTTCTGAGGCCGGAACCCGCGCTGAAGCCGGAACCCGCGCTGAGGCCGACATCCACTCCGAGCCTGACGGCGAGCCGGTCAGTACCGAGGGCTCCGTGGCGCCCGTTGGCACTGCGGGCAGCGGAACGACGATCGATTCATGAACCGCTCGCGCACGATCGGTGTGCCGCACCTGCCGCAGGGTTCGTTTTCCCGGCCGTAGGCGTCGAGCGACCGGTCGAACCAGCCCGACTGCCCGTTCACGTTGACGTAGAGCGCGTCGAACGAGGTGCCGCCCGCCGCGATGGCGTCGGTCAGCACCTCCCGGACGCAGCCGAGCAGCCGCCGGATGTCGGGCCGGGGAAGGGTCTCGGTCGGCCGGGCCCAGTGCAGCTTCGCCCTCCACAGAGCCTCGTCGGCGTAGATGTTGCCGATCCCGCTGATCAGCGTCTGATCGAGCAGCGCGCGCTTCAGGCCCGTCTGCCGACGGCGGACCGCGGCGACGAAGGCCTCGTCGTCGAACTCGTCGTCGATCGGATCCCGCGCGATGTGCGTCAGCGTCGTGGGCAACGTCGCGCCGCCCGCGGCAACGGCAAGTCCCCCGAAAGTGCGCTGATCAACGAAGCGGAGCTGCTGGCCCCCGGCGTTCTCGTCGTCGAAGCGGAAGCGGATCCGCAGGTGGGGGCCGTCTGGAGCATCGGGTGGGACCAGCAGCAGCTGACCGCTCATGCCGAGGTGGCCGACCAGCGCGTCACCGGAGTCCAGCGGGAGCCACAGGTACTTGCCGCGGCGGGCCGCCGCTTCCACCCGCCGACCGGTGAGCAGCGCCGCGAAGTCCTCGGCCCCCGGCTCGTGCCGCCGGATGGCCCGGACGTGCCGCACCTCGACGTCGGCGAAGGTGCGGCCGACGACGCCGCGTTCGAGACCGCGGCGAACGGTCTCGACCTCGGGGAGCTCGGGCAACCAACCGCTCGCGAGATGCGGTCAGGGCGAGGGGGTGAGTTCCGGGCTCGGCTGCCCGGAACGCGGCACCACGATCGGTCCTGCTGGCGTCGGAGGCGGCGCGGTCGGATAGACCGAGCGGACGCCCTCCGTGCTCGCGTTCGGCTCGGGGCGGGCGTCGTTGCGTTGCAGCTGCGCAGCGTTTCCGCAGGCGGCGAGCAGGCCGACGGGCGCGAGCGCGAGCGCGGCGAGACCGAGCGCCACCCGCCGACGGGCGGAGGTGGTGGCGGGCGTCTCGCTAGGCTGCGGGTCCGGAGTTCGAGGCACAGATCAAGGATGACATGAGCGAGCAGGGCGTGCCGGATCCGGTCCGGATGACCGCCTGGGTGCGGGGTCGGGTGCAGGGCGTCGGCTTCCGCTGGTGGGTCCGCGCGCGGGCGCTCGAGCTGGGGCTCGACGGCAGTGCCGGGAACCTGGATGACGGCCGGGTCGAAGTGGTCGCCGAGGGCCCGCGGGACGACTGCGAAGCGTTGCTTCGGGCCCTGCAGGGCGGCGACACCCCAGGACACGTGTCCGGCGTCACCGAGCGGTGGAGTGCGGCCCGTGGGGGCGTGTCCGGTTTCGTGGAGCGTTAGGCCGCGATCAGAGCAACCGCTTGCCCGCCGAGCCCGTGATGAGAGGTTTTCACCCACCTGGGCAGCGGGTATTCCGTTTGACGGTGTCCCTTCGCCATGACAAACTGGAGCGGCATTCGGTGCGGTTCTGACCCAGGTCTGTTGTGACCAAGACCTGCGGCTCCCGCACCGACCCACCCTGTTTGGTCACTCATTGCGGAGGACCCTGATGGCGAAGGCCCTGCTCGGGCACGTCGGTGTAGGCACCGATATGCGGCTTGCTGCGGAGGTGCGCCGGCTGCGTACCCGTGTGAACGACCTGGAGGCGGCCCTCGCGCACGCCCAGGCTGTGAACGAGGCCCTGGCGGCGCAGATCGATGTGAGCGATGAACTGCGCGCTCTGGACGCAGAGCCCGCCCTCACCTGACTCACACCACCGCGGTCGTGCCCCGCGGTTCCTGAACGCCCCGCCCTCGGCGGGGCGTTCGTCGTTTCTGGCCCTCGTCGGGTTAGCGTCCGCGGCGATGCACCTGAAAAGCCTGACCCTGCGCGGCTTCAAGTCGTTCGCGGGCACCACGACGCTGCACCTCGAACCCGGCATGACCTGCGTGGTCGGCCCCAACGGCTCGGGTAAGAGCAACGTCGTCGACGCCATCGCCTGGGTGCTCGGGGAGCAGGGGGCGAAGGCGTTGCGCGGCGGGAAGATGGAAGATGTCATCTTCGCCGGGTCGCCCGGCCGTCCCGCCCTTGGTCGGGCCGAGGTGTTGCTCACCATCGACAACAGCGACGGCACGCTGCCCATCGACTACGCCGAGGTGACCATCGGCCGGCTCATGTACCGGTCCGGCGAGTCCGAATACGCGATCAACGGCAGCCCGTGCCGGTTGCTGGACGTCCAGGAGCTTCTCTCCGATACCGGCATTGGTCGGGAGATGCACGTCGTCGTCGGCCAGGGGTCACTCGACGCCGTGCTCGCGGCCCGTCCCGAGGATCGGCGGAGCTTCGTCGAAGAAGCCGCCGGCGTGCTCAAGCACCGCAAGCGCAAGGAACGCGCGCTCCGCAAGCTCGATTCGACGGCGGCGAGCCTCGCCCGGCTCGAGGATCTTTCCGCGGAACTCCGCCGCCAGTTGGGTCCGCTGGGGCGGCAGGCGGAGGCGGCCCGCAAGGCCGGGGCGATCCAGGCGACCCTGCGCGACGCCCGGCTGCGGCTGCTCGCCGACGACCTCGGCGCCGCCCGGGCCGCCCTCACCGCCGGCGGGGTGGAGGACGAGGCGCTCGGCGCCCGGCTGATGGAGGCCGAGGCGGCCGCCACGGCCTCCGGAGCGGAAGAGGCCCAGCTCCACGAGATCGCGGCCGCGGACCGCACCCGCACCAGTGCCGCCCGGGACACCTGGCACGGGCTGACCCGGCTCGGCGAACGGTTGGCCGCCGTCGAGGCGCTCGCCACCCAACGGGTCGCGCACTACTCCACCGCCGAGCCGGAGCGCGCCGGACGGGACCCCGAGGCGCTCGAAGCGGAGGCCGATCAGGTCGCCGCCACCGAGGCCGCGCTGGCCGCGTCCGCCGGCGAGGCCCAGGACCGCCTCGATTTCGCCACCCGGGAGCGCGCCCAGGCGGAGCAGGCACTCAACGTCCACGACGCCGCCGTGCGAGCCGCCGCCCGGGCCGTCGCCGACCGCCGCGAGGGGCTCGCGAAGATCTCCGGATCCGTCGAGGCCGCCCGCAGCCGGCTCGCCTCGGTCGAGGCCGAGGACCGGCGTCTCGCGACGGCCGCCACGTCGTCCCGCGAGCGCGCCGCTGAGCAAGAGCGGGCCGCCGCCGAGCGAGTCGCCGAGATGGACGCGTTCGACGAGCAGGAACTCGCGCTCGACCGTCGGCACGAGACGGCGTCGGCCACGCTCGCCGCCGCACGGGACGCCCTTGCCGCGGGCGTCGCCGAGGAGTCGGTCGCCGACCGGGATCGCGTCGCCTGCACCGCCACCCGTGCCGCGCTGGCCTTGTCTCTCCAGCGCAAAGATGGTGCGGCGGCGCTGCTCGCCGACCCGTTCACAGGGCTGCTCGGCTCGGTCGCCGACGTCCTGCAGATCGAGCCGGGAGCCGAAGCGGCGGTCGCGGCCGCTTTGGGAGCCGCCGCCGACGGTCTTGCCGTCCAGAGCACTGCCGCCGCCGTCGAGGCGCTGCGGCGGGCCGCGGCCGACGACGCCCGGGTGGCCGTCCTGGTCGGCGGCGCGAGCACCGGCCCGGATCCGGGACCGGCACCAGCCGGAGCCCGATGGGCCCGCGGACTCGTCACCGCGCCACCCGCCCTGTCCGGCGCTCTCGATCGGCTGCTTGTCGGGACCGTCGTCGTCGAGGATCTCGCGGCGGCCGAAGCTCTGGCCTCCGAGTACACCGCCGTCACCCGCAGCGGCGACGTCGTCGGACCAGCCGTCGCACGCGGTGGTGCCCCCGCGGCCCCGTCGTTGCTCCAGGTGCATGCCGCCCACGCGGAGGCCGAGGACCGGGTCGCTGCCGCCGACGCCCGGGTTGCGATCGCGGCGACCGCGGTCGAGGTCGCTCAGACCGCCGTCCGGTACGCCCAGGCCGACGTCGACGCGGCCCTCGTGGCGCTGCACGACTCCGACGCAGCGATCGCCGCCCTGCAGGACGAGGTGGCTCGGCACGCGGCCGCGGCCCGTGCGGCGACCGAGGAGGCCGAGCGCACCGAGCGCGCCCGGGAGACGCTCGCCGCCGGACGGTCGCGGGACGCCCAGGCCCTCACCGACCTCGAGGCCCGGCTCGCCGCGGTGGGCCAGCAGGAGCTGCCGGTCGAACCGTCGGCCGACGAACGCGTGCGGCTGGCCGAGCTGCTGGAAGCCGCCCGCGGCGCCGAGGTGGAGGCCCGCCTCACCCTGCGCACCGCCCAGGAGCAGGCCCGGAACCTGCGCGGCCGCGCCGACGGGCTGCGCCGAGCTGCCGGCGCCGAGCGTGCCGCCCGGGAGAAGGCCGAGCAGCGGCGCCGGGAGCGGTCCCGCGCGGCCGGCTCCGCCCAAGCCGTCGCCGAGCTCGCCCGCACCGCCGCCGCCCGCCTGGCGGTCTCGTTGGAGGCTGCCGCGGAGGAGCGCAGCGCCGCCGACCGGGACCGGGCCGGGCACGAGACCCGGTTGCTGGCGGTCCGCGAACAGGCCCGGCGCAGCGCCGAGGACGTCGCTGGGCTACGGGACGAGCGGCACCGCGAGCAGATGGCCCGGACCGAACTCCGGCTCCGCGTCGAGGCGCTCGAGCAGCGCACCGGCGAGGAAGCTGGCATGGAGCCGAACCTGTTGATCGCCGAGTACGGCCCGGAGCTGCCCGTGCCGCCGGACGTCGAGGGCGGCGAGCCCACCGCCTACGACCGGGCGACCCAGGAGCAACGAGCCGCCGAGGCCGAGCGCCGACTGGCTCGGCTGGGCAAGGTCAACCCGCTGGCCCTGGAGGAGTTCGCCGCGCTGCAGGAGCGTTCCGCCTTCCTCGCCCAGCAGGTCGAGGACCTCCAGCGGACCCGCAAGGAACTGCTCGGCATCGTCCGGGACGTCGACGCCCGGGTGCTCGAGGTGATGGGCACCGCCTTCGCCGACACCGCCCGTGAGTTCGAGATCGTCTTCCCGACGCTGTTCCCGGGTGGTGAAGGCCGGCTGGTCCTGACCGACCCGGAGAACCTGCTCACCACCGGGATCGAGGTGGAGGTGCGCCCGGCCGGGAAGCGGGTGTCGCGGCTCTCGCTGCTGTCCGGCGGCGAGCGGTCGATGGCGGCGCTGGCGTTCCTGCTGGCCGTCTTCCGGGCTCGGCCGTCGCCGTTCTACATCCTGGACGAGGTCGAAGCCGCGCTCGACGACCGCAACCTCGGGCGGCTGCTCGAAGCCTTCGACGCGCTTCGGCAGCGGTCGCAGCTGTTGGTCGTGACCCACCAGAAGCGGACGATGGAGATCGCCGACTCGCTCTACGGCGTGACGATGCACACCAACGGCGTGACCACCGTGATCAGTCAGCGGTTGCGCGAGGCCGTCCCGGCCTGATCGGCCCCTCCGGATAGCCTGAGCATTCGGATCTGTGACCGATTCGGATCGAGGAGCACCGTCATCGAGATCGTCATTCTGATCGTCGCGATCGCTGTGGTGGCGTTCGTCGCCATCGTCGGCTACGTCGTCAGCGTCCCCCGCCGACGCCGCGAGATCGCCCGGCTGCAAACCGACACCACCGCTCCGTCGGACCTGCTGCCCGGCGTCGGGGACGATGCCGAGGAGCCGCGCGACACTCCCCTGCGCTCCCTCGACACCCTCACGCTTCCCGACGACGACGTCGATGTGGCGGCCGGTGAGATCCGAGAGGTCGAGCCCGGGCCCGCGCTCGAGATGCCGCTGCCGAGCGCCGGTCGCCTGGTCCGGCTGCGGGCGCGGCTGTCCCGTTCCCAGAACGTGTTCGGCCAGGGCCTGCTCACCCTGCTCAGCCGGGACACCCTGGACGAGGACGACTGGGAGGAGATCGAGGACACGCTGCTCACGGCCGATATGGGGGTGAAGCCCGCGACCGAGCTGGTCGAGGCCCTGCGCACCCGCGTCCGGGTCCTCGGTGCGAAGTCCCCGTCCGACGTCCGCACCCTGCTCCGCGACGAGCTGCTCGCCCAGGTCGGCACCGCTACCGACCGCACTCTGCACACGACGCCGCACCTGGCCGCCGACGGCGACGGGCCCGACGCGAAGGACCGGCCGGCCGTCGTGCTCGTGGTCGGCGTGAACGGGACCGGCAAGACCACGACCTGCGGAAAGCTCGCCCGGGTCCTCGTCGCCGACGGGCACTCGGTGCTGCTCGGCGCGGCGGACACCTTCCGCGCCGCCGCGGCCGACCAGCTGGAGACGTGGGGTTCGCGGGTGGGCGCCGGCACGGTCCGCGGCCCCGAGGGTGCCGACCCGGCCTCGGTCGCGTTCGAAGCGGTCAAGCGCGGCATCGCCGACCGGGTCGACGCCGTCCTGATCGACACCGCCGGTCGGCTGCACACCAAGTCCGGGTTGATGGACGAGCTCGGCAAGGTCAAGCGGGTCGTCGAGAAGCACGGTCCGGTGGACGAGGTGTTGCTGGTCCTCGACGCGACCACGGGTCAGAACGCGGTGATCCAGGCCCGGGTGTTCACCGAGGTCGTGAACCTGACCGGCGTCGTCTTGACCAAGCTCGACGGCACCGCGAAGGGCGGCATCGTCATCGCTGTGCAGCGCGAACTCGGCGTCCCGGTGAAGCTCGTCGGTCTCGGCGAGGGTCCGGACGACCTCGCGCCGTTCGAGCCGGAGGCGTTCGTGGACGCGCTCCTCGGTGAGCCGATCTGAGTGAGAGCTCGGTAACCGGTAGAAACGTCGGGTGCTGATCGCCGCTGCCGACGTCCCTGCTGGCGACATCAGTGCGGGCGACACCGCCTGGTTGCTGGTGTGCACCGCCCTCGTCCTGTTCATGACGCCGGGCCTCGCGTTCTTCTACGGCGGGATGGTCCGCAGCAAGCACGTGCTGACGATGCTGATGCAGAACTTCGTCTGCATCGCGGTGGTGAGCCTGACCTGGGGAGCCGTCGGCTTCTCCCTCGCTTTCGGGCCCGACGCCGGCGGCGGCCTCGTCGGGACCCTGCGGCACGTCGGGTTCCGGCACATGAACTCACCGCTCACCGGGTTCGGTTCGCTGACCGTTCCGCCGCTTGCCTTCGCGGCGTTCCAGGGGATGTTCGCCATCATCACCGCGGCGCTGATCACCGGCGCGATCGCCGACCGGGTCCGCTTCGGAGGCTTCGTCGTGTTCGTCACGGTCTGGTCCGCCGTGGTCTATCCGGTCCTGGCGCACTGGGTCTTCTCGCCGGAGGGCTGGCTGTACCGCCGCGGCCTGCTGGACTTCGCCGGCGGCACCGTCGTCGAGGTGAACTGCGGAGCGGCGGCCGTGGCCGCCGCGATGGTGGTGGGCCGGCGGAGAGGCTGGCCGCGCGTCGTGATGGCACCGCACTCCCTGCCGCTGACCCTGCTCGGCGCCGGCATCCTGTGGTTCGGCTGGTTCGGCTTCAACGCCGGCTCAGCCCTACGCGCCGACGGGCTGGCCGCCTCGGCCCTGGTCAACACGCACTACGCCGGGGTCGGCGGTCTGCTCGCCTGGATCGCCGTCGAACGGCTGCGGTCCGGGCACGCGACGACGCTCGGAGCGGCCACGGGTGCCGTCGCCGGATTGGTCGCGATCACCCCGAGTGCGGGGTACGTCTCCGCGCCCGCCGCGCTGCTGATCGGTCTCGCTGCCGGCGGCCTCTGCGTGTTCGCGGTGACGCTGAAGTTCCGCGTCGGGGTCGACGACTCGCTGGACGTGTTCGGGGTGCATCTCGTGGGGGGAGTGGTCGGCACCCTCGCCATCGGTCTGCTGGCGTCCTCTACGGTGAACGCCGGTGTTACCTCGCAGGGGCTGCTCCTCGGGGGCGGCTTTGGTCAACTGGGTAAGCAGGCGCTCGGCATCCTCGTCGCCGCCGGGTTCTCGTTCGGCGCCACCTGGCTGCTCGCCACTGCGCTGCACCACACGATGGGGTTGCGCGTCGACCCCGAGACCGAAGCTGTCGGGCTCGACACGGCCCTGCACGCCGAGTCGGCCTACGACCACTCGGGCGGACGCCTGTGACCGCCGCCCGCCACGACCCCGCCCGCCACGACCCCGCCCGCCATGAACGCGAGACTGAGGAGCACCCGTGAAGCTGATCACTGCCGTCGTCAAACCCCACGTGGTGGGGCGGGTCCGCGACGCCCTCGAGCCGCTCGGCGTCTCCGGTATGACGTTGTCCGAGGTGCAGGGCCACGGCCGGCAGGGCGGCCACACCGAGGTCTACCGCGGCGCTGAGTACCAGGTCGATTTCGTGCCGAAGGTGCGGCTCGAGCTGGTCGTGGACGACGCGACCGCCGAGCAGATCATCGACGCGATCGTGGCGGCGGCGAACACCGGCAAGATCGGTGACGGCAAGGTTTGGAGCGTCCCGGTCGATGACGTCGTCCGGGTCCGCACGCGCGAGCGCGGACCGGAAGCGCTCTGACTGGCGCCAAACCGGGAGCGAACGGTAGCTGAGGCGCCGCCCGGGCGATCCGGCCACTAACCTGGGACACTGACGCACTTCCCGTCGAAGGGCCCCTGAGTGTTCGACACCCTCTCCAACCGCCTCGACAAGGTCTTCTCCTCCCTGCGCGGGAAGGGTCGGCTGTCCGAGGCGGACATCGACGCGACCGCGCGGGAGATCCGGGTCGCCCTGCTCGAGGCCGACGTCGCGCTCCCGGCGGTCCGCGCGTTCATCTCCGCGGTCAAGGAACGGGCCCGCGGCTCCGAGGTCAGCCAGTCGCTGAACCCGGCGCAGCAGGTCATCAAGATCGTCAACGAAGAGCTCGTCACCATCCTCGGTGGTGGGTCCGCGGCGATCCGCTTCGCCAAGACGCCGCCCACGGTCATCATGCTGGCCGGTCTGCAGGGCTCCGGTAAGACCACGCTCGCCGGCAAGCTCGGCAGCTGGCTGAAGTCGCAGGGGCACGCGCCGCTGCTGGTGGCCGCCGACCTGCAGCGCCCCAACGCCGTCCAGCAGCTGCAGGTGGTCGGCCAGCGCGCCGGGGTCGAGGTGTTCGCTCCCGAGCCCGGGAACGGCATCGGCGATCCGATCGTCGTCGCGCGGGAGTCGATCGAGCACGCGCGCCGGCGGGTGCACGACGTCGTCGTCGTGGATACCGCGGGCCGGCTCGGCGTCGACTCCGAGCTGATGCGGCAGGCCGCGGACATCCGGGACGCCGTGCGGCCGGACGAGATCCTGTTCGTCCTCGACGCGATGATCGGCCAGGATGCCGTCACCACCGCGCAGGCCTTCCAGGAGGGCGTCGGGTTCACCGGCGTCGTTCTGACCAAGCTGGACGGCGATGCCCGCGGTGGTGCGGCCCTCTCGGTCGCCCACCTCACCGGGCGACCGATCTTCTTCGCCTCCACGGGGGAGAAGCTCGAGGACTTCGACGTCTTCCACCCGGAGCGGATGGCGTCCCGCATCCTCGGCATGGGCGACGTCCTCACCCTGATCGAGCAGGCCGAGAAGGCGTTCGACGCCGACCAGGCCGAGCAGATGGCGAGCAAGCTCGCCGGGGACGGCTTCTCGCTGGAGGACTTCCTCGAGCAGCTGCTCGCGGTCCGCAAGATGGGCCCGATCGCGAACCTGCTCGGGATGCTCCCGGGCATGGGCCAGATGAAAGAGCAGCTGGCCAGCGTCGACGATCGCGACGTCGACCGGATCATGGCGATCATCCGCTCGATGACCCCGGGGGAGCGCTCCGAGCCGAAGATCCTCAACGCGTCCCGCAAGGCTCGGGTGGCCAAGGGCTCGGGTGTCACCGTGACCGAGGTCAATCAGCTCCTCGACCGTTTCGAGGACGCGCGGAAAATGCTCAAGCAGATGCCGGGCATGGCTGGACTGGCCGGCGGTGGCCGGTCGGCGAAGCGTGCCGTGAAGAAGGGCAAGCAGGCCAAGGGTGCCTCCCGCAAGGGCAACCCGGCGGCCCGGGCTGCGGCGGCGAAGGCTGTGGGGTCGGCGGGGGATCGCGGCGCCAACCCGGAAAACCCGTTCGGCCTGCCGCCCGGTGCGGACGGGATGCCCGACCTCTCACAGCTGCAGTTGCCGCCGGGGGGCCTGCCCGGCCTCGGCGGCGGCGGGGCGATCCCGAAGGGTCCCGCTCCGCGCGGCCGTCAGCGCTGATCGACTCTTGTGCCAGCCGTCTGGCACAATTGGCCGCTGAACACCTCGTCGGGTGCGGCCCTCTTCCGAACCGACGAAGTCGTCCTCGCCGATACGTGACCGCCTGCCCCACAGCAGCCGCGATCGGCCCTCGTTTTTGAGAACTGGAGCTGGCAGCCAACCGTGGCCACCAAGATCAAGCTGATGCGTCTGGGCAAGATGCGCGCGCCGTACTACCGGATCGTCGTTGCCGACGCCCGTACCCGTCGGGACGGTCGCGTCATCGAGACGATCGGCAAGTACCACCCGAAGGAAGAGCCGAGCTTCATCGAGGTTGACACCGACCGGGCGCAGTACTGGCTCGGCGTCGGGGCGCAGCCGACCGAGCCCGTTGCCGCGATCCTCAAGCTCACCGGCGACTGGCAGAAGTTCAAGGGCGAGCCCGCTCCTGCCCCGTTGAAGGTCGCCGAGCCCAAGCGTGACAAGGCCGAGGTGTTCGGCGAGGCGTCCCGCGCCGCCGCCGGCCTCGGCGAGTCGACCGGCGGCCCGGCGACTCAGCCGCGGAAGAAGAAGCCGGAGCCGGCCGAACCCACCGCGGACGCTCCCGGCAGCGCGCCGGAGCAGCCCGCCATCGCTACTCCCGCGTCGGAGTAGCGAGTGCTCGAGTCGGCCGTCGAGCATCTCGTGCGCGGCATCGTCGACAACCCGGACGACGTGAACGTGTCGGCCCGTAACGGGCGGCGCGGTCGCACCCTCGAGATCCGGGTGCACCCGTCCGACCTCGGCAAGGTCATCGGCCGTGGTGGCCGGACGGCGCGGGCCCTGCGCACGGTCGTGGCCAGCGTCGGCGGTCGGAGCGTGCGGGTCGACGTCGTCGACACCGACGAGGTCCGCTGACGGCACAAGTCGTCAGGGAAGATCGTCGGGAGAGTCACCGGTGTCCGCTGATCCGATCGTCGTCGGGCGCCTTGGTCGTCCGCACGGCCTGCGAGGCGAGTTCCTCGTGGACGTGCGTACCGACGTGCCCGAGCGGCGGTTCGCGGTCGGCAAGGTCCTCGGGTGCAGCGCGCCCGGGTTCCCGACCCTCACCGTCACCGCCTCCCGCCGGCACAGCGGTCGCTGGGTCGTGCGCTTCGCCGAGGTGGCCGACCGCACCGGTGCCGACGTGGTCCGCGGCGCCGTGCTCACCATCGACCCGAGCGAGGTCGGGTCCGCCGGGGACGACGAGGACGACGAGGCCTGGTGGGACTCCGATCTCGTGGGGCTGATCGTCGTGACGGTCGGGGGTGACCAGGTGGGGAAGGTCGACGACGTACTCCACCCGCCCGGCAATGACCTGCTGTCGATCCGGACCGACGAGGGAGCCGAGATCCTCGTACCGTTCGTCGCCGAGTTCGTTCCCACGGTAGACGTCCCGGGGGGCCGGCTCGTGGTCGACCCGCCGGAGGGTCTGTTGGATCTCTGAACCCGCAAAGACGTTGAGCGCGACGCGTTGATCCGACCGGGCCAACCGCTCGGCTCGAGTGGGGCCGATACCTCAGGCACCGATCCTGAGGATGACGCCATGCCGCCGCTGCTCGAACCCTCAGCAGCTAGTTGGTGAGCGGGCCGAGCGTCGAGACCACGACGCGGTTCTTGCCGGCCGCCTTGGCCCGGTACATCGCCGCGTCGGCCTCGTGCAGGACGGTTTCGGCGGTGGCGGACCGAGTGTTCCGGCCTCGGCCGCGCCCCCAGTAGGCAAGGCCGATACCGGCGCTCACGGTGCGCTCGAACCCCGCCACGTGGATCGGCAGCCGCAGCGCTTCGGCGATGCGCTGGGCGACCTGGCGCGCCACGTCGGTCTCCGCCGGTTCACCGTCGATCCGCTGAGCCTGTCCTCGTCCCGCACCGCGTTCTGCAGGCGGCGAGCGCACTCGATCAACACCGCATCGCCTGCGGCGTGCCCAGCGGTGTCGTTGACCTGTTTGAACCCGTCCAGGTCGCAGAACAGCACGGCGACCTCCCGGCCGTCGCGCCCCGAACGGACCAGGGCCGTCTCGAGGCGGTCCATCAGCAACTCGCGGTTCGGCAGTCCGGTGAGGCCGTCGTGCAGCGCCGCATGGCTGAGCCGGTCCCGGGCCCGCACCACGTCGCTGATGTCGCGGATCACCCCGAGGACCTCGACGACGCGTCCGGCGAAGTCACGACGGAACGGGGTGACCCGTCGGTGCAGCCAATGCCCCTGTCCGTCGGTGTGCCGACCGCGGTAGCGAAGCTGGAGGACCTGGCCGTCCGCGAGGTCGGCCGAGGCGGTGTTGGTGTCCCGCAACAGCGGCTGGTCGTCGGGGTGGATCAGCGCGATGGCAGCGTCGCGGCCGAGCTCTTCGAGGCGGGCCGTGGACAGCCCCAGGATGTCCTTGCCGGGCGAGCCGTAGATCACCGCGCCCGTGGCCAGGTCTGTGACGAACGTGTAGTCGGGCGACGCCGTGAGCACCGCGTCGAGAAAGGCGCTGGCATGCTGTGCGGCTTTCGTTGCCAGCGCCAGGTCGGTCACGTCCAGCTGGCTGCCGTGCACCAGCGCGGCACGTCCGGTCGCGTCCAGGCTGACCTCGAGGTTCGTCCGCAGGTGCCGGACCTCCCCGTCCGGCCGGACGACCCGGTGGTGATACTCCCAGTGCCCGCCCTCGGCCAGCGCGCGTTCCCAATGCTGCTGCACGAGCCCGCGGTCGTCCTCGTGCACGAGCCGGTTCGCCACTGCCGAGACATCGTCGCCCGGCTCCAGCCCCCAGTTGCGGCGCAGCTGGTCGGAATGCGTGAAGGTGTTGGTGATGGGGTCGAAGGTGAAGCTGCCGAGTTGGCCGAGCCGCTGCGATTCGGTCAGCTTGCGGCGTTCCTCGGCGAGTGTCCGCAAGATCGCCCGTTCCGCGCTGACGTCGGTGAGGGCGGACACGGCGCCGAGGAGTTCTCCGTCGGCGCGAGGATCTGGCTGCTGTAGGAGATGACTTCGCGGTGCGGGCCACCAGCCGGCCCGAGCAGCAGCTCCACCGAGCCGACTCGCTCCCCGTGCAGCGCTCGCAGCAGCGGATAGCACTCCACCGGCGCCCGCTTCCCATCGGCGTCCAGCACGTCCATGAGCGGGGCGGCGGCCTCCGGAGCCACGTCGTGCGGCAGCGGGATCGAGCCCGAGAATTGCCCGTTCGGTGCTGTTGCGCAGCCAACCGCTTCCGTCGGCGGCGCAGGAGACGATGCCGACTCCCACCGTCTCGAGCAGGGCGTCGGTAAAGCTCTGCCGCCGCGCGAGTTCGACGTGCGCCGCGGCCAATTCGGCGAGGGCGCGTTCGAGCGCGAGCCGCTGGTCGGCCTCGACATCCGGGCGGGTCACGTTCCGGCATCGACAGGCGCACGTGATCGCTTCAGTGCTGCGCGAAGATGGCACTGAGCAGCTCCAGCGCTACTGAGCCGTTCCAGAGCCACCTAGCCACTCGGAAGATGAGGTCGACTCGGATGCAGATCGACATCGTCAGCATCTTCGTCGACTACTTCGCGCCGCTGGACCTGAGCCTGCTCGGTAAGGCCCGCGCCAACGGCCTGATCGACGTGCACCTGCACGACCTGCGGCGGTGGACCTCGGACGTCCATCGCACGGTCGACGACGCCCCTTACGGCGGTGGGCCCGGGATGGTGATGCGACCTGAGCCCTGGTGGGCGGCGCTTACCGAGCTGACCGCCCAACCCGGCCCCGCCCCGCGCCCGCGGATCGTCGTGCCCACGCCGTCCGGGCGTCCGTTCGACCAGAGGCTGGCCGCTGAACTCGCCGCCGAGCCGTGGTTGCTGTTCTGCTGCGGCCGCTACGAGGGCATCGACGCCCGCGTTCTCGAGGAGTGGGCCGACGACGAGGTCTCGCTCGGCGACTACGTGCTGGCCGGCGGCGAGGTGGCGACGCTGGCGGTGCTCGAGGCCGTCACCCGGCTGCTCCCCGGGGTGCTCGGCAACGCCGCCTCGGTGGCGGACGAATCCTTCGCCGACGCCACGGAGCGGCTACTGGAACCGCCGGTTTACACCCGGCCGCCCGAGTTCGCCGGCCGGGCCGTGCCGCCGGTGCTGCTCTCCGGCGATCACGCCGCGGTGGCGCGCTGGCGCCGGGAGGAGTCGCTACGTCGGACCGCTGTACGGCGACCGGATCTGCTGCTGACCGATCCCACGATCGGAAACGGTGCCGGGACCGATCCTGTGGCAGAGTAGATGGCTGGCACCCCTGCTTCACCACGCCCCGGATCCGGCTCTATCTCATCCCGGGCTTCCGCCGAATGCTCTGCGAGGAAATCGACTCATGCACACCTTGGACGACCTCGACGCGCTGTCGATGCGCAGCGACGTACCGGACTTCCGCGCCGGTGACACGCTCAAGGTCCACGTGCGAGTCGTGGAAGGCGCTCGCCAGCGCGTGCAGGTCTTCCAGGGCGTCGTTATCCGACGTCAGGGCGGTGGGGTCCGCGAGACCTTCACCGTTCGCAAGGTCAGCTTCGGTGTCGGGGTCGAGCGCACCTTCCCGGTGCACACCCCCGTCATCAGCAAGATCGAGGTCGTGACGCGCGGCGACGTGCGTCGCGCGAAGCTGTACTACCTCCGCGAGCTGCGGGGCAAGAAGGCCAGGATCAAGGAGAAGCGCGACCCGGTGTCCCGGTGACCGGGGGCCGATACCGGCCGCGCGTTCCCGCATGACCGCCTCGCCCGAACGACCGGGTCCCGGCTCCGAAGCTTCGGAGCGGAACGAGCCGACGTCGGGTGCGTCCGGGAGCGCCGGGGCCGAGGCTCCCTCCCACGCTCAGACCTCCGAGGCCCAGACCTCCGAGGCCCAGACCTCCAAGGTTCAGACCCCCGAGGCCGATGGTCCCGAGGCGGACGCCCCCGAGGCCGATGCCCCTCAAGCTGCTGCCTCCGGCACGAAGAAGAAGCAGCGCCCGTTGAGCCATGAGCTGCCGGTGCTGCTCGTCGTCGCCATCGCGTTGGCCCTGCTGCTCAAGGCCTTCGTCGTCCAGGCGTTCTACATTCCGTCCGGCTCGATGGAGCGGACTCTGCTGATCCAGGACCGCGTCCTGGTCAACAAGGTGGTCTACCGGTTCCGAGACGTGCATCGCGGCGAGATCGTCGTCTTCAACGGCAGCGGGACGGGCTTCACCCAGTCGGAGAGCGTCATCCCGCCGGCGACCAACCCGGTGCAGCGTTTCGGCCGCACCGTTCAGCGCGTGATCGGGGTCGGGGCTCCTGGCGAGCGGGACTTCGTCAAGCGCGTGATCGCCGTCGGGGGCGACACCGTCGCCTGCTGTGACGCTCAGGGCCGGGTCACCGTCAACGGGGTGCCGCTCGACGAGCCCTACATCTTCGAGAACAGCCCGCTGGTCGATGGTGGGCGCATCTTTCCGGCGAGGAAGGTCCCGCCCGGCGACCTCTGGGTGATGGGCGACCACCGCGGCGACTCCATGGACTCCCGGTACAGCGGCTTCGTACCGCAGAACCGGGTGATCGGACGGGCGTTCGTGCGAGTGTGGCCGGTGAAGCGCTTCGCGGTGCTGCGGGTGCCCGCTACGTTCTCGAACACGCACGCCGCCGGCCCGCTCGCGCTCGGTTTCGTCGGCGTCCCGACGCTGATCCTGCTCCGCAATCGGCGGCTCGCCCGCAAACCGCCGCACCGCCGATAACCTCGGCCGCGGTGACTCTGCTACTGCCGATCCCGTCCGCCGTCCGCCGCGACGCCGGGCTCTGGGGCTACGAACGCGCGTTGCGGCGGCACGGGTTCCCCACGGTCGTCGGTGCCGATGAGGCCGGCCGCGGCGCCTGTGCCGGCCCCCTGGTGGTCGCCGCCGCCATCCTTCCGGACGGGCGGCGCGGGCAGGTCCCCGGGCTTGCGGACAGCAAGCTGTTGACGCCCGAGGCGCGGGAGACGGTGTACGCCGAGGTGGTACGCCGCGCCGAAGCCTGGCACGTCGTCGCGATCCCGGCGCCGACGATCGACCGCATCGGGCTGCACGTCGCGAACCTCGCCGGCATGCGCCGGGCGGTCGCCGGCCTCGGTGTGCGGCCCTCCTACGTGCTGACCGACGGCTTCCACGTCGCCGGGTTCGGGGTGCCGACCTGTGCGATCTGGAAGGGCGACCGGGTCGCCGCCTGTGTTGCGGCAGCGTCGGTGCTCGCCAAGGTGACCCGGGACCGCATCATGTGCCGGCTGGCCGAGGAGTACCCCGACTACTCGTTCGAACGGCACAAGGGTTACTCCACGCCGGAGCACACGGACGCGCTGCAGGCCCACGGGCCGTGTCCGGAGCACCGATTCTCCTATGTCAACGTCGCCTCGACGGTGCGGATGAGCTCCGTCGTCGACCTGGTGGGGCAGGATGAACCCGTGGGGCAGGATTCAGAGGTGCAGAGCGGTACCGAGCTGTCGGAGGTGTCGGCGTGAGCTCCGAGGACCTCGAGAAGTACGAAACCGAGATGGAGCTGCAGCTCTACCGGGAGTACCGGGACGTCGTCGGCCTGTTCAGCTACGTCATCGAGACCGAGCGACGCTTCTACCTGGCCAACGACTACCGGCTCGAGGTGCGCAACTCCGCGGACGGCGAGGTGTTCTTCGAGCTCACGCTGCACGACGCGTGGGTGTGGGACATGTACCGGCCGGCGCGCTTCGTGAAGCAGGTGCGGGTGGTCACGTTCAAGGACGTCAACGTGGAGGAGCTGGCGAAAGCCGAGCTCTGAGTGACGGGCGGCATCCTCGACCGCGCTGCGGGTAGGGACCCGGTATGACTGAACGCTCCGACGAGTCCCCGGCCGGCGCGACCAACGAGCCCGCCGGTACCGGCCCGGACTACGAAGCACCGGGCGCCGCGGCCCGCGTCTCCGGCAATCCGCCCCCCGGCACCAACCAGCCGTCGAGCGAGCCGATCCCGGCTGACAACCAGGAGTCGGCGCCGACGCACGGCAACCTCAGCAGCGCGGGTGCCCAGTCGCCGTCGCCGCCGGCCGTCTCCGCCACCGGGGTCGGCGCGCCGAGGACGTCCGTCGCTCCGCGGGGAGCGGTACCGGCGGCCTCGCGGGCGCCGGGCATCCAGGGCGAGCCGCCGCAGGATTCCGACGTCGACCTGGTGACGGCGGGGGAGCGGACCAAGCCCGGCGCGCCGCCCGCCTCCAGCTCCGGCCCGGAGGACAGCAGGCCCGGGACGTCCGGCAACGCGCACGGGGTGTCCGTGCCCGCGACCGAGTCGCTGGAGGGCACCTCCGAGGACAGTGCGGAGGTCCGCGGCATCGCCGCCCCGCAGAGCACCGGCTCGCAGTCCGGCGGCAACACCCCGGGCGGAACCTCACGGGCGCACCGGCGTTCGGCGCCGGACGGCGAAGTCTCACCCTCCTGAGCAGCTCTTAGTCGAGGACGACGTCGTACTCGCCGCTGGCGACCGGTGACGTGCCCCCAACCAATGTCGACCCCGTAGAGGGTAGTCGCTGGCAAGGCCGGCGTCATGCCCGTGGTGCTCGCGGGTGGCGACGTCCGAGTGGGCGATGCAATGCTGCTGGAACTGCCGCCGCGTCCGCACCAGCCGCGGACAAGGTCGAGGCGTCCGCTTCCGCACGGCCCGGCGTCTGCCCCCGACCCGCGACCAGGAGGGCGACATGGGTGTCGGCTCCGACCTGTTGCCCGCGCTCAGCGGGCGTCGGGAGCTGGTGGTCTGGATGGTGCTCGCCTATCTGGCGACCTTCCTGCTCACCCGGTTCATCACTCACGCCATCCGTGCAGGTCGGGGGCCGTTTCACGACACGAGCATCGGCGGCGTGCACCTGCACCATCAGGTCTACGGCATCTTCCTGCTGCTGGGCACGGGCACCGCGGAGTTCGCCTACCGCCCCGAGCGCATCTGGGGCAACCTCCTCGCCGCCTTGTTCGGCGCCGGGGCCGCTCTCACCCTCGACGAGTTCGCGTTGTGGCTGCACCTGCAGGACGTGTACTGGACCCGCGAGGGCCGCAGCTCGGTCGACGCAGTTCTCATCGCCCTACTCGTTGGGGTTCTCCTGCTGGTCGGCGCCAACCCGCTCGACGCCGACCGGGCCCATGGGGAAGGGCTCATCGCGCTGACCGTCCTGGTCAACCTGTGCTTCGCGGTGACCGCGATCTTCAAGGGCAGGGTGGTGCTGGGCGTGATCGGGGTGTTCGTGCCGGTCGTCGCGGCGGTGCCAGCCGTGCGGTTGGCCAGACCGGGTTCGCCCTGGGCGCGCCGCTGGTATCGCCATCATGGGCGACGGTGGTCGCGCGCTTGCCGCCGGTTCCCTCCGGGAAAGCGCCACCGCTGGGACGGCCTCGTCGATCTGTTCGCCAGTGTCCCGCTTGCCCCGTAGTGGCGGAGTCGCGGCCCGACGGCGCGGACCCCCGCCGGCCGGGCGCATGGCCTACCGGGGTTCGGTAAGCCTCGTGTCTAATGACCCGATGACGCCCGCCGAGACAGTCCTGGCCTTTCATCAGGCGATGGAGCTTCGCGATGATTCGGCCTTCGGTTACGTCGCCGAGGACTTGATCCAGCACGCGACAGGGCTGCAGGGACGCGTTGGCCTTCGACAGACCCTCGCGACGCTCGACCACGATCTCGATCACCCCACGGCAACGGTCCATCGTCTCGTGACCCAGGACGATCTCGTCGTCGTGCAGCTCACGATGCACGGGCGCCATGTCGCTTCGACGATGCCGCTGCTCGCCGAGCTACCTCCGACGGAAAGCGCAGTCGCCTGGGACTTCATCCACATCTGGCGGGTCGCGAACGGCGTGATTGTCGAGCATTGGGCCTGCCGTGATGATGTGGGGCTTCTCGCGCAGGTCGGCGGCTGGCCGCCGTCGCGGTGATCGAGACCGTGCGCCGCGAGGAAGCTCTCGGATCACATCCCCGGCGCCCCGGCCGCTAGAGGTGCGCCGAACCGCCGCTGCACGGCCGGCCGGTTGAGCAGACGCTGCGGGTAACCGGGCCCCGGGCGGGGCGTGACGTCGGCGGGCGCGAGTGGCTGCTCGCAGTGCCCACAGACCACCTCCGCGTGCACGTCCTGACCGCAGGCGTCGTGCCGCAGAAGCACCGGCGCGCCGGGCTCGCCGGCCAGCCATCTGTCCCCCCAGGCGTTCAACGCCGCCAGGACGCCGAAGAAGTCGCGGCCCTTCTCGGTGAGCGCGTAGTCGTGCCGGACCGGATCGGCTTGGTACGGCCGGCGATCGAGTAGCCCGGCATCGACGAGGCGCCGCAACCGGTCGGTGAGCGTGTTGCGAGCGATACTGAGCGCTTCGATGAACCCGTCGAAGCGGGTTTCGCCGTAGAACGCCTCGCGCAGCACGAGCAGCGTCCAGCCGTCACCGAGCATGTCGGCGGTCCGCGCGATGGAGCACGGCCAGTCCTCGAACGACGTACGCCTCATGGCGACCACCATATGGTGCTGCGTCTCGTGATGAGACCGACTTGACGTGCTCTCCACCGGCGCTACTGTCCCATTAGTCTCATCATGCAACCGACGGAGGACGGATGACCGCGAGCGATTCCACGGTGACGGTCGAGCGCGACGGGCACGTGCTGCTCATCGGCTTGAACCGGCCTCACAAGCGCAATGCGTTCAACCTGGACATGCTGCGCGAGCTGTCGGCCGCATACGGCCTGCTCGAGCAGGACGAGGAGCTGCGCTGCGGGGTGCTGTACGCGCACGGAGAGCACTTCACCGCCGGTCTGGACCTCGTCGACGTCGGCCCGTCGCTGCTGTCCGGCGAGAGCCCGTACGCCGGCGGGGATGATCCGTGGCGGCTGGACGGCACCTGGTCGACGCCGATCGTCGCGGCGGTGCAGGGCTGGGTCATGACACTCGCCATCGAGCTGCTACTCGCCGCCGACATCCGCGTTGCCGCCGCCGACGCCAGGTTCGCGCAGTACGAGATCCGCCGGGGCATCTACCCGTTCGGTGGCGCAACGATCCGCTTCCCGCGCGAGGTGGGGTGGGGCAACGCGATGCGCTGGTTGTTGACCGGCGACGAGTACGACGCTGCGGAGGCGCACCGCATCGGCCTCGTCCAGGAGGTCGCCGCGGACGCCGCCGCCGCTCTGGACCGAGCGAAGCAGATCGCGCACGGCATCGCGGAGCGGTCCGCACCTCTGGGCGTGCAGACCACGCTGCTGTCGGCGCACCGCGCGCGCACGGAGGGCGACGCCGCGGCTGCCGTCCGGCTCAACCCGGACGTCGCCCGCCTGTTCGCCACCGCCGACGGCGCCGAGGGGATGCGGTCGTTCGTCGAGCGACGCGACGCCGTTTTCACCGGCCGCTGAGCCGAGCCGCCCGGCAGTCCCTCCGGGAATCCCGGCTTGCCGGTCAGCAGCGAGGTGGCCCGAGGTCAACGCTCGCGCGCCGACGAGGTCGTCCTGTGGACAGGGCTCGCCTGTCCACAGATCCCGGCTCGGTTTCCCGCTGCCGTGCCGCTCGGACCAGTCTCTGCTCGTCGGCCTGCCGGGCCGCGAGTGAGCGGGGGTTGCGATGTCCCGGGTGTCGGCTGCGGTCGGCCGGTTCGGTGAGCAGCGGGCGGCTGCGTATCTGAGCGGGTTGGGCTACGAGATCTTGGACCGCAACTGGCGGGTCAGTGGTGCCGGTGGTGACCGGCCGGCGGCGGGGGAGCTGGATCTGGTCGTCCGGGACGGCCGGGTGGTGGTGTTCGTCGAGGTGAAGACGCGCTCGGGGGCCGGCTTCGGAACGCCGGCGGAGGCGGTGACCGCGGACAAGGTCGCGCGGATCCGGCGGCTGGCGGCGCGCTGGCTGGAGGCGCATCCGGAGCACACACCGGCTCCGGTGCGGTTCGACGTGGTCAGCGTGCTGCGTGGCCGTGCCGGGGTGCAGGTCGAACATCTGCGGAAAGCGTTCTGATGGGCATGGCGTGTAGTCGGTGCGTGACGCTGCTGGGCGTCGAGGGGCATCTGGTGGAGGTCGAGGCCGATCTCGCCGGCGGGCTTCCTGGCACGACGCTGATCGGGTTGCCCGACACGTCGCTGTTCGAGGCCCGGGATCGGGTGCGGGCCGCAGTGGTCAACAGCGGCTGGCAGTGGCCGGGCGGCCGGAACACGATCGGCCTGTTCCCGGCAGCGTTGCCGAAGTCGGGCAGTGGGTTCGACGCGGCGGTCGCGGCGGCGGTGCTGGCCGCGGCGGGCGTGGTGCCGCGGGAGGCGTTGGCGGACCGGGTGCTGCTCGGCGAACTGGCGTTGGACGGTCGGATGCGGCCGCTTCCCGGTGTGCTGCCGGCGGTGCTGACGGCCCGTCGCGCCGGCATCACGCGCGTGGTGGTGCCGGCGGCCCATGTGGCCGAAGCGTCCCTGGTGCCGGGGATGACGATCGATGCCGTGGACAGCCTTACCGGCCTGGTCGCGTTGCTCAGGGGTGAGGACCCGGGCGTCACGGCGCCGCCGCCTGCTCCGCCGGTGGAGGTGGATCGGTCGCTGGATCTGTGCGACGTGGCGGGGCAGCCGCGGGGGCGGCTCGCGGTCGAGGTGGCTGCCGCCGGTGGACATCACCTCTTCTTCGAAGGGCCGCCGGGTGCCGGCAAGACGATGCTCGCCGAACGGCTGCCCGGGCTGCTGCCGCCGCTGACCGAATCCGAGGCGCTCGAGGTGACCGCGGTGCACTCGGTCGCCGGTGTCCTCGCCCCCGGCGCGCCGCTGATCAGCACACCGCCGTTCCGCAGTCCGCACTCCACCGCGAGCATGGCCGCCATCGTCGGCGGCGGGAGCCGCACCCTCCGGCCCGGCGCCGTCAGCCTCGCGCACCGCGGCGTCCTCTTCCTCGATGAGGCTCCGGAGTTTGCGCCGAACGTGCTGGATGCGTTGCGGCAGCCGTTGGAGAGCGGGGTGGTGGAGGTGGCGCGATCAGCGGCGTCGGCGCGGTTCCCGGCACGGTTCACGTTGGTGTTGGCGGCGAATCCGTGTCCGTGTGGTCGGGCGGGGACGAAGCAGGACGCTTCGTGTCCGTGTCCGCCGAAGACGCGGATCGCCTACCGGCAGCGGTTGTCAGGTCCGTTGTTGGACCGGGTGGATCTGCGGGTGCAGTTGGAGCCGCCGTCGAAGCTGGAGTTCCTCGATGCAGGTCGGGGTCCCAGGGGTCGGCATGGGGCGGAGTCGACCGCACGGGTAGCTCGACGGGTGGTGGTGGCGCGGGCGACGGCGGCGGCTCGGCTGACCGGGTTGCCGTGGCGCAGTAACGGCGAGGTGCCGGGTGTCGAGCTGCGGAACCGGTGGCCGGTGTCGAAGAAGGCGATGGCGACGGCGCTGGACTGTTTCGAGGACGGTCGGCTGTCGGCGCGGGGGTTGGACCGGGTGTTGCGGGTGGCGTGGACGGTGGCCGACCTGCGTGGGCGGACCGCTCCGGGTGTGGCCGAGGTGGCGACGGCCCTGCAGCTACGGCTGCCGGGGATGGCATGAATGCCGACGACGGCCGCGCGACCGATGCGGACCGGCTGGCGCGGGCGGGGCTGAGCCGGCAGGTCGAACCGGGGGAGCTTCTCGTCGCGCGGGAGGTGGCGGCTCGCGGGGCCGAGGCGGCGTGGGAGCGGGTGCGCCGGCAGGCGGCGGCCTGCGGGGTCGCGCTCGAGGTGGAGCCGGAGCAGGACCTGGCGAATGCGGAACGGCTCGGGGTCCGGTTCGTCGTGCCCGGTGATGGAGAGTGGCCGGCGGCGCTCGACGATCTGACCCGGACCGCGGGTTCCGGTGAGGCGGCTGCTCCGTGGGGGCTGTGGGTACGCGGCCGGTTGTTGCTAGCGGATCTGACCGGCCGGGCGGTGGCGGTGGTGGGGTCGCGCGCAGCAACCTCCTACGGGCTGCATGTGGCGGGGGAGCTCGGGCTCGATCTCGCGGCAGCGGGCTGGCACGTGGTGTCCGGTGGGGCGTTCGGCATCGACGGGGCGGCGCACCGCGGCGCGCTCGTGGGCTGTGGCACGCGGGACGGGGCGCAGGGCACGACGGTGGTGGTGTTGGCCGGCGGTGTGGACGTGCTCTACCCGCGCTCGCACACGGCGCTGCTGACGCGGGTCGTCGACGAGGGCGGCCTGCTGGCCAGTGAGGCGCCGCCGGGCTCGTCGCCGCTGCGCCGGCGCTTCCTGTCCCGCAACCGGATCATCGCGGCGTTGACCGCCGGCACGGTGGTGGTCGAGGCCGGGGTGCGTAGCGGGGCGCTGAACACCGCTCGGCATGCGCGTCGGCTGGGTCGGCCGGTGCTGGGGGTGCCGGGTCCGGTGACCAGCGGTCTGTCGGTGGGACCGCACCTGCTGGTGCGGCAGTGGCCGGAGGCGCAGTTGGTGACGAACGCGGCCGAGGTGATCGAGGCGGTCGGCCGGATCGGCGAGCTCGCACCGTTGCCGATGGGCCCGCCCGGGCCGCGAGACGGGCTGGAGCCGCTGATGCATCAGGTGCTCGACGCCGTGCCGAGCCGACGACCGCGTCCGGTCGAGGACATCGCACGTCGCTGTGGATCCACCGCCGACGTCGTCGCCCTGGTGCTGCAGCCTTTGCTGACCGCCGGTCTGGTCGAGCGAAGCCCCGACGGTTGGCACCTGTCGGACCTCGGCCGAACGCCCTCAGGCGCAGCGCGGACCCTCGGAGCAGGCGGCCGTCAGTAGCCAGCGGGGCGCTTGCTCGGAACGATCAGAATGACGATGAGCGTGATGATGGTGAAGAAGAATCCCAAGATTCCCCAGAGCGCCGGCCGCCTGCCCTTTCGGCCCGCGATCGCGCCGCAGACGACGCCGATGATGATTGCGAGGACCAGGCCGCCGAGCCTGGTGTTGGTGTTGAAACCGCTCCCGGCCAGCGCTTGGAGGTTGGAGGCTGCCGCGAGGGTGGTGTTCATTGACGGGCTCCTGTCTGGCTACGGGTCGGCACGCCCCAAGATCCGCCTGCGGACCCCGGCACGGCAACCGGGTAATGCATCTTCTTTGATCGGGCCGCCGGACGGGGATGCACCCCTGGCCGGGGCGGCGCGTCTGCTTGACCGGACTACGGACGGCAGCGACGGTGCGGATGTGATCGGCGACGAGGCATCCCGGAGCGGGGAGGACGAATGGGAATCGGTACTCGCCGCCTTTGACCGGTACCTGGAGGCGGAACGCGGTCGCTCACCGGCAACCGTCCGCGCCTACCGCACCGACCTCGCGTTGCTCGGCGAGCACACCCGGCGGATGGGCCGCGCGGTCCCCGGCGGAATCGACCTGTCGGTGCTCCGGAGCTGGCTCGCGGGCATGCGCAGCCGGGGGGCGAGTCCGGCGACGATGAGTCGACGCGCGTCGGCGGCCCGGACCTTCACCGGCTGGGCGGCCCGACGCGGCCTGCTACCCACCGACGTCGGGGCCCGGCTCGAGACCCCGCGACGCCCCCGCAGCCTGCCGAGGGTGCTCCAGGCGGAGCAGGCGGCGGCCGTGCTCACCGAGCTGCCGCCGGGGGCAGGCCCGGTCCACCTGCGGGACCGGGTTGTCATCGAGGTCCTGTACGGGTCGGCACTGCGGGTCAGCGAGCTGTGTGGGCTCGATCTGGACGATGTCGACACCTCGCGCCGCCTGCTGCGCGTGATCGGCAAGGGCGACCGGGAGCGCCGGGTGCCCTACGGAATCCCGGCGCAGCGGGCAATGGAGACTTGGCTCGCCGACGGACGCCCGGACCTCGTCGTTGCGGACAGCGGCCCGGCACTGCTGCTGGGCGCGCGGGGACATCGGCTCGATCCCCGAACCGCCCGACGGGCCGTTCATGAAGCGCTATCGTCCACGCCCGGCGTGCCCGACCTTGCCCCGCACGGGCTTCGACATAGCGCAGCGACTCACATGCTGGAGCACGGCGCCGATTTGAGAAGCATTCAGGAGTTACTCGGTCACGCTACGCTGTCAACCACACAGCTGTATACGCACGTGACCGCCGAGCGACTGCGAGTCAGCTATGAACGCGCGCACCCCCGGGCCTGAGGCCGTGGAGGCTGCCCCCGCCGGGGGCGCCGCCTCGACGACCTCGGTGTCTCCGGCTGTCCCTACGTCCACTACTACGTCCGGTCTCCCGGGAACTCGCACGCCGGCCTCCGGTGGGCGCACCCCCCGCGAGCCGCGACCCGTCGACCCGGCGCTCGAAGAACTCTGGAAGGAGTTCAAGGCGCGCGGGGATGATGCAGTGCGCGAGAAGCTGATCTTGCATTACGCCCCGCTGGTGAAGTACGTCGCTGGCCGCGTCGGCGTCGGGCTGCCGCCGAACATCGAGCAGGCCGACCTCGTCTCCTACGGAATCTTCGGGCTGATCGACGCGATCGAGAAGTTCGACATCGAGCGGGCGATCAAGTTCGAGACGTACGCGATCAGCCGGATCAAGGGCGCGATCATCGATGAGCTGCGCTCGATCGACTGGATCCCGCGGTCCATCCGCAGCAAGGCCCGTGAGGTCGAGCGGGCGTACGCCGCGCTGGAAGCCCGGCTGCATCGGACGCCCACCGAGGTCGAGGTTGCCGCTGAGCTGGGCATCAAGCTCGACGAGTTGCACGCCATCTTCGGCCAGGTCTCCTTTGTGAACGTGGTCGCCCTCGACGAGCTGCTCAATGTGAACGGCGAGAAGGGCGACAAGGTCAGCCTGGTCGACACGCTCGAGGACACCCGGGCTGAGGACCCCGTCCGGGTCTTCGAGAGCCAGGAGACCAAGCACCTGCTCGCCCGGGCGATCAACATGCTCCCGGAGCGCGAGAAGATCGTCGTGACGCTCTATTACTACGAGGGTCTGACACTCGCCGAGATCGGACAGGTCCTCGGAGTCACCGAGAGCCGCATCTGTCAGATGCACACCAAGGCCGTCTTACAGTTGCGTGCCAAACTGGCGGACCAGCGGGACTGACCGACCGGGTCGGTCCCCGGAGACGAACCGGGATAGCAACTGCATGGACGTGCCGCTTTGGCTCAGCATCCTGCTCTATGCGGTGGCGGCGATCGCCGTCGCCGCGGCGTTCTACCTGCTTGTGCTCTACGCGATCCGGCAGGCGTTGCGAGAGCCTCTGGCGGAGCTGCGGACCGCGCGGCGCAGGCAGGAAGATCTGCTCCGCGACATCTCGGGCAGCGCGACATACTTGGCCGACGTGGCCGACGTCTGGGCCGAAGGCGAAGCGGAGCGGCGCGCGGCAGAACCGGGCGACGCGCCACGGCGCGGCGTGCTGCCCGTTGATGAGGTGGACGACTCCGAGCGGCGCGCCTGGGGCCCGGAGGCATCCGACGCCGCCGAGCCTGGCGACGAGGTCGAGCCTGGCGACGAGGTCGAGTCCGGCGACGAAGTCGAGTCCGGCGACGAAGTCGACGCGGCTGAGCGCGTCAGTACTCCCGAGGCGGACACGGAGACCACCGTCGCCACCTCCACCTAAGCGCACCTGCGAGTACCGCCACCCCGGCGAGCGCGAGTGTGGGAGCGCGACTCGGGTCGGTTGATGTCTTGGCCGCCACCGGGGATAGGTCGACCCCAGGCTCCTGACCGTCCAAGGGCAGCAGTCGCACGCGGACGATCACCGGACGCAGCGGGTCGAGGTAGCGGGTCCCGTCTCGCAAGCCCCAGTGCAGGCAGACGCGGCCAGATCCGGCGCGGCACCCGGCGTGTCCACCCACCAGGAGTCCCAGCGTTGTTCCGGCGGTGACCTGCTGCCCGGCGCGTACCCGCGGAACGAGCGGCTCGTAGGTGAACCGGAGACCCTCGGCGTCCACCGACACGACTCCGTGCCCTGCGACCGCGCCGGCGAACCGGACCGTTCCCGTGGCGGGGGCCCGGACCGCGGAACCCGGCGGCCCACCCAGATCCACCCCCCGGTGGCCTGAGCCGAAGGGCGTGCTCGGCGCATCGAAGGGTCGCACGACCTGCACCGGACGGGGCAGCGGGGGAGCCCAGGCTGCTGTTGCTGCTGTTGTTGCTGCTGGCGGCGCCAGCGCGATCAGGGTCACGGTGAGCAGGAGGACGCGGAGCCGGAGCACCACCGCAGGATGTCGCGTCCGCACCGGGCGATCGCGCTTCGATCACCCACCTGTGGACGACACATCGCTTTCCACCCCCGCGGTCGGCGCACATGGTCGATCCACAGCCGCGGCGATCGGCGGTGGGCGAGGTCGGCGGCGGTGGGCCCCGTGTTTCCGCAGGTCACCGCCCACGCCAGCCGGCCGTCGACGCGCACGGTCGATCCACATCTGCGGGCGATCGGCGGTGGGCGTGCATGGCGGCGGCGCCCGCATTACCGCAGGTCACCGCCCACGCCAGCCCGCCGTCGACGCGCACGGTCGATCCACATCCGTCGGCGATCGGCGGTGGGCGAGAACCGCAGCGGAAGGCCAGCGGAGAACCCCGTGCTCACAACCGGCTACCCTGCTTCGTCCAACGGATGACCTTGGACTCTTGGCGACTCGCCGGTCCATGAACACCCTGGTTGAGGAGGAGGTCGCATCGTCATGGCACCAGTGGCAGTTCGCACGGAGGGCCTGTCGAAGAGGTTCGGCCACGTGCACGCGCTCCGGGATCTCGACCTGGAGGTGGCACCCGGGGAGGTCGTGGGCTTCCTCGGGCCGAACGGAGCCGGCAAGACCACGACGCTGCGCCTGCTGCTCGGCTTGCTCCGCCCGACCGGAGGACGCGCCGAGATCTTCGGCCTCGACAGTCAGCGGCAAACGGTCGAGGCGCACCGGCGGCTGGCCTACGTGCCCGGTGAGGCGAATCTCTGGCCGTCGTTGACCGGCGAGGAAACGCTCCACCTACTCGGACGCGTGCAGGGCCGGGTCGACCCCGCCTACCGCGACGACCTGATCAACCGGTTCGACTTCGACTCGTCGAAGAAGGTGCGGGCCTATTCGAAGGGCAACCGCCAAAAGCTGATCCTCATCGGCGCGCTGATGTGCCGGCCCGACCTGCTCCTGCTCGATGAGCCGACGAGCGGCTTGGACCCGCTGATGGAGCAGGCGTTTCGCACCTGCGTACGGGAGGCCAAGGAACGTGGGCAGGCCGTCTTCCTCTCCTCCCACATCCTCAGCGAGGTGGAGGCCCTCTGCGATCGCGTCGGCATCCTCCGGGCGGGCCGGCTGGTGGAAACGGGGACGCTGGCCGAGCTCCGCCACCTGTCGGCCCTGACGGTGGAGGCGACCTTCGACGGCACGGTGCCGGACCTGTCCGGGGTGGCCGGGGTCAGCGGAGTGCAGATCGAGGGGCGTGTTCTCCGGTGCCAGGTGCGCGGATCCGTTGAGGCGTTGCTGACGGTTCTCGCGAACGCGGGCGTCCACCAGCTGCTGAGCCGGGAACCGTCGTTGGAGGAGTTGTTCCTCGCGCACTACGGCGCGAATGCCGACACCCCCGATGCCGGCACCGCCACCGTCAACAGGCCCGTCAACAGCGCTGACCCAAAGGCCAACAACCCGAACGAGATGTCCCGTGTCGGTTGAGGCTCCGTCGGTTGAGGCGCTGCCCGGCCGGCTGAGCGGGCACACGGTTCCAGCGAGCCGCCGGCCGGAACTGGTCGTGCTCGGGCTCACCGCACGGCGGGCGATCCGTTCGGCCGTCGTTTGGGGCGGGGTCGCCGGGCTCTACCTGGCCTCGTCCGCCCTGGGCTACGCGGGCACCTACACCTCACCGGAGGCCCGGGCCCAGCTGCGGCGGACGTTCGGCAGCAATCCGGGCGTGAACGCGATCATCGGGCCGGCTCACGCCATCGACACCGTCGCCGGCTTCACCGCCTGGCGCAGCCTCGGCGTATTGAGCATCGTCGGTGCCGTCTGGGGACTGCTGTTGGCCACCCGACTGCTGCGCGGGGAAGAGGAGTCGTTCCGCTGGGAGATGCTGCTCGCCGGCGCGACGACGCGAAGGGCCGCCACCGCGCAGGCCCTGCTCGGGCTCGGCGCCGGGCTGGTCGTCCTCTGGGCGGTGCCAGCGACGGTCGCCGCCCTGGTCGGCCGATCCGCTGACGTCGGCTTCTCGGTGTCCGCGGCGCTGTTCGACGCGCTCGCTTCGGTGTGCGCGGCGGCCGTGTTCCTCGGTGTTGGCGCACTGACCAGTCAGCTCGCGGCAACCCGGCGCCTCGCTGCCGGCTACGCCGCCGCGACGCTGGGCGTCTGTTACGCGCTCCGAATGGTCGCCGACTCCGGCACCTCGCTCGGCTGGCTGCGCTGGATCTCGCCGCTGGGGTGGCCCGAACAGGCCCGGCCGCTCACCGGGTCCCGGCCGCTCGCCCTGCTGCCGGTCGTGGGACTGGTGGCCGTGCTCGTCGTCGTCACCGTCCGGCTGTCCGGCGCTCGGGACCTCGGGGACAGCAGCCTGCCGGACCGGTCCACCGCTGCCGCGCGCACGGCGCTGCTGGCGGGGCCGATCGGGCTGTCCACCCGCCTGCTCCGGCCCTCCGTCCTCGGCTGGCTCGTCGGCGTCGGCGCGATCAGCACGCTGATGGGCCTGGTGTCGAAGTCCGCGGGTCAGGCGATCGCCGAAGCGCCCGGCTTCGCCGCCACCCTGGCCAAGCTCGGGGTCAGCGGCTCCGGCGCGACGGTCTACCTCGGTGTCGGCTTCCTCGTGGTCGCGCTGCTCACCGCGATGGTGGCCGCCGCCCAGCTGGGCGCGGCCCGGGACGAGGAGGCGTCGGGCCGTCTCGAGCAGCTGCTGGTCCGGCCCGTCTCCCGGCAGCGCTGGCTGTTCGGCCGGCTGACTCTCGCCGTCGTCGCCCTCGGGCTGGTCGGGCTGGTCGCGGCGCTCGGAGCGTGGGCCGGCGCGGCCTCCCAGCACGCCGATGTCGGGTTCGGCCGCCTGCTGGAGGCCGGGGTCAACGTGCTGCCGCCGGCAGCGGTCGTGCTGGGCGCCGGCGTCCTGGCGCTCGGACTGCGCCCCCGTTCCGTCGCGGCCGTGACCTACGGGCTGGTCGCCTGGTCGTTCCTGGTGGAGATCCTCGGAGGCGTGGTGCAGGCGGACCACTGGTTGCTCGACACCTCGCTGTTCCACCACATGGCGGCCGCCCCGGCCACCGCTCCGGACTGGGGGACCGGCCTCGTCCTCACCGCGCTCGCCGTGCTGTCCGCCGCTGTCGGAACCGCCGCATTCGTCCGCCGCGACCTCGCGGGAGAGTGACGCCCAGCTGCCGGAAGGACCACTGAAACCCGTCGGAGGTAGGCTGGTCGTAGCGGCTCGATTCGTCGGGTCGACTTCGCACGCCCACGTTCGGGCAAGCCGCAGCGGTCTCCGGGTTCGTCCGGAGCGCGGTATCCCAGGGCGTCAGGGTCCCGGCCGACCGGCCAGGGGCGACAACCCGACAGCAGGAGGTACGACGCCATGGCCGTCGTCACCATGCGCCAGATGCTGGAAGCCGGAGTTCACTTCGGGCACCAGACCAAGCGCTGGAACCCCAAGATGAAGCGCTACATCTTCACCGAGCGCAACGGTATCTACATCATCGATCTGCGGCAGACGCTCGACTACGTCGACAGCGCCTACGACTTCGTCAAGGAGACCGTCGCCCACGGCGGCTCGATCCTGTTCATCGGGACGAAGAAGCAGGCGCAGGAGGCCATCGAGGAGCAGGCCACCCGGGTCGGCATGCCCTACGTCAAGGAGCGTTGGCTGGGCGGGATGCTCACCAACTTCCAGACGGTCTACAAGCGGCTGCAGCGCCTCAAGGAGCTCGAGGAGCTCGAGAGTACCGGCGGTGGCGACACCGTGCGGACCAAGAAGGAGTCGCTGGTCCTCTCCCGCGAGAAGGCCAAGCTCGAGCGCACCCTCGGCGGTATCCGCGACATGCAGCGCACCCCGAGTGCGGTGTGGATCGTGGACACCAAGAAGGAGCACATCGCCGTCGGTGAGGCCCGCAAGCTGGGCATCCCGGTCGTCGCGATCCTCGACACCAACTGCGACCCGGACGAGGTCGACTACAAGGTGCCGGGCAACGACGACGCGATCCGTAGCGCCGCGCTGCTCACCCGCGTGATCGCCGACGCCGTCGCCGAGGGTCTGATGGCCCGCGCCGGCGTCAACGGTGACGGGGGCAAGCCCGAGATCGGCGTTTCCGAGCCGTTGGCCGAGTGGGAGCAGCAGCTCATCGGGGGCGCCGACGCCGGCACTCCGGCCGCTGACACTCCGGCCGCAGATACTCCGGCCGCAGATACTCCGGACACCGCCACCCCCGCAGGCGACGCGGCCCCGGCTGCCGAGGCGCCCACCGCTCCGACGGCTGACGCCGCACCGGCTGCGGAGGCCGCGGTGCAGACGGCCGCCGACGAAACGCAGGCCGAGGGCACTCCCGGCGTTCCGGCTGCGGTCGACCCCGCCCTGGGCGAGGTCGGCGGAGCCGGCTGGTCGACCGACTCGTCGGTCGAGGCGCCCACCACGGAGTCCAGCACCAGCTGAACGACTCCGGCCACGAACAGGAACAGACACAGAAACAGAGAGAGATTCAGATGCCTGAGGTCACCGCCACCCTCATCAAGAAGGTGCGCGAGATCACCGGTGCCGGCATGAGCGACGTCAAGAAGGCGCTCGTGGAGGCCGCCGGTGAGGTCGAGGTCGCCGTCGAGGAGCTGCGCAAGAAGGGCGTGGCGAAGATGGTCAAGCGTGGCGCCGAGCGGACGACGTCGAACGGCCTGATCGCCGCCGCTGAAGGCGCGATGATCGAGCTCGCCTGCGAGACCGACTTCGTTGCCAAGAACGAGCAGTTCCAGGGCCTGGCCGCCGACATCGTGGCGCACGCCGCCAAGACGCGGACCGGTGAGGTGCCGGCCCTGCTGGCCGAGCAGCTCGCCGACGGCAAGACCGTCCAGGAGAACATCGAGGGGATGCAGGCGTTGCTCGGCGAGAAGATCGAGCTCCGTCGGGTTGCCGTGCTCGACGGGCAGGTCGCGTCCTACATGCACCGCCGGGCCAGCGACCTGCCGCCGCAGATCGGTGTCCTGCTCGAGTTCGAAGGTCCGGACGAGAGCGCCGCGCGCGGCGCCGCGATGCAGGTCAGCGCCATGCGCGCGCAGTACCTGTCGCGCGACGAGGTGCCGAGCGACCTGGTCGAGAACGAGCGGCGTATCGCCGAGGCGACCGCTCGCGAGGAGGGCAAGCCCGAGCAGGCCCTGTCGCGGATCGTCGAGGGTCGCGTCAACGGTTTCTACAAGGACGTTGTCCTGCTCGAGCAGCCGTCGGTTCAGCCCGACGCCGGCAAGAAGACCGTTCAGCAGGTACTCGACGGTGCAGGTGTGACCGTAAAGCGGTTCGCCCGCTTCGAAGTCGGCAGCGCCTGACGGTTCGCCGAGTCCCAACATCTCGGCGAGATCCAGCATCCGAAGGGGTCGTCCCGCACGCCGGGGCGGCCCCTTCGCTGCGGAATGCGCGAGACTGCACTCATCCCGGTTGAAGGAGCTGCCCGTGACCGTCGCCCCCCACGCCACAAGCGATCCCGCGTCGTCCCCTCGGTGGAGTCGTGTGCTGCTGAAACTCTCCGGTGAGGCGTTCGCCGGCGGGGAGCCGCTGGGCATCGACCCGGGCACCGTCGCCGCGATCGCTCGCCAGATCGGTGAGGTGGTGGGCCGAGGCGTGCAGGTGGCCGTGGTCGTCGGCGGGGGCAACATGTTCCGCGGTCCGGCGCTCGCGGAACGGGGGATGGACCGGGCCCGCGCCGACTACATGGGGATGCTCGGCACGGTGATCAACTGCCTCGCCCTGCAGGACTTCCTCGAGCGGGAGGGCATCATCACCCGGGTGCAGACCGCGATCGCGATGGGTCAGGTAGCCGAGCCGTACCTGCCGTTGCGGGCGATCCGGCACCTGGACAAGGGCCGGGTCGTCATCTTCGGCGCCGGTCTCGGGGCGCCGTTCTTCTCCACCGACACGACCGCCGCGCAGCGTGCCCTCGAGATCAAGGCCGAGGCTGTCCTCAAGGCCACCAAGGTCGACGGCGTCTACGACTCCGACCCGGCCCGGAACCCGAACGCGGTCAAGTTCGACGAGCTCACCTACAACGAGGTGCTCGTCCGCGGCCTGAAGGTCATGGACGCCACCGCCATCAGCCTGTGCATGGACAACGCGATGCCGATCGTGGTGTTCGACCTTCTCACCGAAGGCAACATCTCCAAAGCGGTTCGCGGTGAGAAGATCGGCACGCTGGTCACCGCGGACGAACAGGAAGGACAGGCGTGATCGACGACGAACTCCTCGAGGCCGAGGAGAAGATGGAAAAAGCGGTCGCGGTCGCCAAGGACGAGTTCGCCTCGATCCGTACCGGACGGGCGACGCCGCAGATGTTCTCGCGCATCGTGATCGACTACTACGGCGCGATGACGCCGGTGAACCAGCTCGCCTCGTTCACCGTTCCGGAGCCGCGGATGGTGCTCGTCTCGCCGTACGACAAGAGCTCCCTGCCGGCGGTGGAGAAGGCGATCCGGGACTCCGACCTAGGTGTGAACCCGTCCAACGACGGCAGCATCATCCGCTGCATCTTCCCCGACCTTTCCGAGCAACGGCGCCGGGACCTGGTCAAGGTGGCGCGCACCAAGGCGGAAGAAGCCCGGGTGAGCGTCCGCAGCGTCCGCCGGCACGCGATGGACCGCCTGAACAAGATCCAGAAGGACGGCGAGGCGGGGGAGGACGACGTCCGTCGCGCCGAGAAGGACCTCGAGGGGACGACGCACGGCTACGTGGGGCAGATCGACGAGCTGCTCAGGGCCAAGGAGAACGAGCTCCTCGAGGTATGAACGCCGTCGCCAGTCCGCCTGCCGGCCGCGCCGGGCGTGACCTTCGTGCGGCGATCGGTGTCGGCGTCGCCTTGGCCGCCCTGATCCTGACGTCGGTCTACACCATCCGCGTCATCTGGATCGGCGTGATCTGCGCCGCGGTGGCCGTCGGCACGTACGAGCTGGTCCGGGCTCTGCGGACCGAGCAACTGCGGGTGCCGCTCATCCCGCTGGTCGTCGCCGCCCCAGCGCTCCCCGCGGTCGCCTACGCGCGGGGTGCCCAGGCGCTGGTCGTCGGAGCCCTGCTGGCCGTGTTCGTCGCGATGGCGTGGCGCGTTCTCGAGCCGACGCCGCCCGCGCTGCGCGACCTCGCCGCCTCCGCATTCGTCGTCGTCTACGTCGGGTTTCTCGCCAGCTTCGCGGCCCTACTGTCCACCCCTGGCGACGGACCTCGTCGGGTCACCATCTTTGTCGCGGTCACGGTGGCCAGCGACATCGGCGGTTACGCGGCGGGGGTGCTCTCCGGCGGCCGGCACAAGATGGCGCCGACCATCTCGCCCGGCAAGTCCTGGGAAGGCCTGGCCGGGGGAGCGGTCACCTGCATGCTCACCGGCGGGATCATGGTTCCGCTGCTGCTCCATGGCGGCACCGTGTGGGAGGGACTGCTGTTCGGGCTCGCCTGTGTGTGCTCGGCGGTTGTCGGCGACCTTGGCGAGTCGATGCTCAAGCGGGACATCGGCATCAAGGACATGGGCGACCTGCTGCCCGGCCACGGCGGGATCATGGATCGCCTGGACTCCCTGCTCCCCACGGCCCCGATCGCCTGGCTCCTGCTCAGCTGGTTCTCCTGACGCCGCGCTGAGGTCCGCTGAGTCTTCGTGCTGGTCGCCGCCCACGGGAGATCGTCGGGCGACTGTGGATCTGCGGTGGGCGGGAACGGCCGCGATTTGGGGGTGCTGACGGGCCTGGATCGTGCTGGTCGCTGCCCACGGGAGATCGTCGGGCGACTGTGGATCTGCGGTGGGCGGGAACGGCCGCGATTTGGGGG
>DATITC010000084.1:0-5133 GCA_035468175.1 Frankiaceae bacterium
AGCGGCACGAACGCCGGCTCGGCCAGCACCCGGTCGCACGCCAGGCCTGCTCGGTCTAGGCCTGCAGGTGCCGGCGGCGTACGGCGCCTTCGTGGGCGTAGAACACGTCGCGGCGCAGTGCGTGCATGCTCTCGCCCCTTATTGAGCTGTTGGGAGATCTTGCGGCGGTAGTCCTTCCGGGCCAGGTAGCGGGCGGCGTAGCCGGCACGACGCAGCGGCCCGTACTCCTTCAGCGCGGCGGCGAGGGTATTCTGCCGGTCTCCGCGCAGGACAGCTTGCCCACGATCAACGACGCGGTGCCGTGCCCGTACATTCAGCGACGCCGCCACCCGCAGCATCTCGTCCCAGTTCTCGGCGATCAGCACCGTGTTGAGCCGGCGGGTCAACAGCGGCCCGGCGACCGGGTGGCCGGCGGTGGTCTCGGCTCGAGATCCAGTCCGGTAGAGGGTGATCCTGCCCAGGTCCCGGATCCGGGGGACATCTGCAGCCCGACTAGCTACCCGGTCGACCCATCTCCCCCCGGTCAGCAAGCACGGGGCCTTCGGTCCCAACACCCAGCCCTGAGGGGCTACCCCCGGAGCATCGCGAGACGTCGCAATGACTCCCGGCGTTCGGCACCGTGGTCGACGATCGGAGTGGGGTAGCCGCGTGGTGGTCCGCCCTCGATGGTCCAGGGTTCGTGGATGGACTTCGCGCCGATGTCTCTGAGCTCGGGCACGTGCCTGCGGACGTAGTCGCCGTGAGGGTCGAATCGCTTGCCTTGGATGGTGGGGTTGAAGATCCGGAAGTACGGAGCTGCGTCGGTGCCGCAGCCAGCCGTCCACTGCCACCCGTGCTGGTTAGAGGCGAGGTCACCGTCGACCAGCCACCGCATGAAGTGCCGGGCTCCATGCTGCCACTCGACGTGTAGGTCCTTGACCACGAAGCTGGCGGCAAGCATCCGGATTCGGTTGTGCACCCAGCCCTCGGACCTCAGCTGGCGCATGCCGGCGTCGATGATCGGGTAGCCGGTGAGCCCGTCGCGCCACGCAGCGAAGCCGGCGCCTGGTTCGTCGTATTCCATCCGCGCGAACTCCGGCTTGAGGTACTGACGGGCGGAGTCAGGGCTCCGCCAGAGGACGTCGGCGAAGAACTCCCGCCAGGCCAACTCGGTGCGGTACGTCGCGGCGCTCTCGCTCCGCTGCTGCCCGAGATCGGCCAGCAGCGTGCGGGGGTGGATCTCGCCCCACTTCAGGTGTACCGACATCCGAGAGGTGCTGTCGAGGTCGGCGCGGTCGCGGGCGGTCCCATAGTGGTCGAGACGCTGCCCAACGAAGTCGCGCCAGCGCCGGTGCGCGGACGACTCCCCGGCGGCGGGCAGGCGAAGGTCCGCTGGGGCCGGAGCGTCGTCGAGATGGTCGCTCTTCAGGGGTCGCACCCACGAGACGCGCCCAGGTGCCATTGGTGGCGCGGGCCAGCCGTGCTCGCGCCAGGCGCGGGAAAACGGCGTGAACACCCGGTAGGCATCGCCGTTCTTGTTGACGACTCGACCCGGCGCGACGGCATACGGCGACCCCGTCCGCACCAGCGCGATGCCGTGGCGCGCGAGCGCAGCCTCGACATCAAGGTCGCGCTGCCGTCCGTAAGGGCCGAAGTCCTCGGCGATGTGCACCGTGGTCGCGTGCGCGGCTCGGGCGACGGCGACCACCTCCTCGACGAGATCGCCGCGACGTAACAGCAGCCCACCGACGCGGTTCCCGAGGTCGGTCAGGCTCGCCGTGAGGTAGGCGCGGCGGGCCGGGCCGGCAGGACGCCACAGCGCGGGGTCGAGCACGAAGAGCGGGACGACCCGGGCGTCGGTGGCGTCCGAAACCGCCGAGAGCAGCGCGGGGTTGTCGGCGAGCCGCAGGTCGCGCCTGAACCACATCACGCTGGTCATCTCAGGAGCCGTCGACGTGTTCGGCTGCGGTGACTGGGTCTTCCGTGAGCAGACGCGCACCGATGTTGTGGGCAAGGTCTTTGGTCGCACCTGCCCCGGCAAGGGCAAGGGGTGCCATTTCGGCTAGTCGCGAGAGCTCGGGGACGACGTCAGCGATGCGTTCCGGCGTGGTCGCGGTCAGGACAACGAGGTTCGGTCCCATGTCGTCGGTCACCTGGATCAGGTCCTCGACCGGAGTGTTCGCGCCGAGGTATCTGACCCGCCAGCCGTTGCGGTGAAGCACGATCCCGAACACCAAAAGGGCCAGGTCATGCAGTTCACCGGGCGGGCAGGCCAGCAGCACATGCGGTCCACGTCCGTTCCCCCACCCCCGGGCCAGGCTCGCCAGACGCCCGCGGATCACGTGACTCGCGAAGTGCTCCTGAGCCACGCTGATCGCGCCTCGCTCCCACCGCTCGCCCAGCTCATGCAGATAGGGGACCACCACGTCCCGCAGCACTGTTTCCACGGTGAAGTCGGCAAGCAACCGATCCAGCAGGGCTTGCGCCGCCGGTTCGTCTAACTCGGCCAAGGCCTGCCGGAGGACGTCGGCGTAGTCGACCAGGCCGGTGCGGCCGCCCGCGTCGACGACTTCTGTGGCGATGCTGCCAGCCCGCTCCTCGGCGACCGCCACATGCGCTGCCTCGGCGGTGGACAGACCGTCGGCGAGATGGGCCCGCATGCGGCGCACCCGGTTCTCGTCGGCCTCGGAGTACAGCCGGAACCCGCCCGCGGACCGTGCAGGTTTCAGCAGCCCGTACCGGCTCTCCCAGGCGCGCAGAACGTGATCGCTCACGCCGACGCGACGGCTCAGCTCGCCGATCCGCAGCACCGCCGACTCCTCTCCCCATGCCCCTCCTAAGCTCTCTACATACATTAGACCAACCTTTGACAGCAACACCAGGGTTAGCTACCCCTATATCTATACAGGCTCTAGACGGACCCTAGACGAGGGCAGCTGCGATAAAGCCCCCGAACCAGGTGTCACCCGACGCCGATAGGCAAGGTGTGAGGACTCGGCGGCGCTCTCTGCGCGTTCTCGGGTGGCTCACGCTCGGCTACGGCGCCTCCCCCGGTGATGGCACCGCCGGCACTCATTAACCCTGCGCGCGCCCTCGCGGTCCCCGCGCCCGTGGCGTTGCTGCACTGCCGGGATGGGTGGGCCACCCAACTGAGCCGGACCGAATCCAGGCGCCTTCGCACCCGCCAGGAGCAGCCAACCGTGGCGACCCAGGTGCGGGCATGACCGCAGACGAAGCCGCGATGACGGCTCCCGACCCCCGCAGCCATGCTCGAACGCAGCCCGCCGCAGTCACCTCCCCGGCATCTGCTCGACCCTGGGTGGCTGTCATCGGCGCGGGCGTCTCGGGCCTCACCGCCGCCTACCTGCTCGCCCGCACTCACGAAGTCACCCTGTTCGAGGCGGACAGCAGGCTCGGCGGTCACGCCCACACCCACGATGTCACCGCGCCCGACGGCAGCGGGTATGCGGTCGACAGCGGGTTCATCGTCCACAACGACCGAACGTACCCGTGGTTGCGCAAGCTCTTCGGCGAGCTCGACGTCGCCGTTCGTCCGAACGAGATGAGCATGAGCATCCCCGACGAGGTGCCCGAGCAGCCGTGGTACCTCAAGCCCTTCGCGGGCTTCAACGCCGCGGACCACCTCGGCGACGCCCGGCTGCCGATCAAGGCGAACGTCGAGAACTTCCTGTCGCTCAGCGGCATTCGGCTCGGTGCGGGCGGGCGCGTCGTCATGCTGGCCAACGCCCGCGTTCTGGTGCCACGTCTTCGACCGCTGTCGGTCTTCTGGTGCTTCGCCGGCTCAGGCGCGTTGGCGTGCATCGTCGCCGAGGTCCACAACACCCACGGCGAGCGGCACGTCTACCTGCTGCGTCCCGACGCGTCCGGGGTCGCCCACACGGAGAAGGCGTTCTTCGTCCCACCCTTCTTCGACGTCACCGGCGACTATGCGCTGCGATTCGCCCTCCACCCCGACCTGGTCGCGGTCACGGTGACGCTGCACCACGACCGGGCGGTCCCGTTCAGCGCGACCTTCCGCGGCCGCCCAGTTCGCGCCAGCCGCGCGGCCCTGGCCCGTCAACTGGTGCGCAGACCGTTGATGCCACAACAGGTCTCCACCCTGATCCGGCTGCACGGCAGCTGGCTCCGGCTGCGCCGCCTGCCGCTGGTTCACCGTCCGCAACACCGCCCTCAGGAAGGGGTCTGACATGACCGTCTCCGCAGCCGTGCGCTGGCCCTTGATCGTCCGCACGCCGAAGGCGCCACTGCGGGCCACCGTTGGCCGGCACATCTTCGAGCGTGCCGTCGGCGTCATCCCCGTCCGCGCCACGTTGCCCGACGGTCGCCGCGTCGGCGGGGGAGACGCGGACGCGCCCGAGTTCCAGATCGTGCGCCCCGAGGCCTTCTTCGCCCGGCTCGGCCGCGACACCAAGATCGGCGTCAGCGAGGCCTACAAGGACGGCGACTGGAAGGCGGCCCCGGGCACACAACATCGCCCGCGAGATCCACGAGGATGACCGTTTGCCGTCCGGGAGCACCCCACACTGCCGACAACAACGCCCCTTCCGGCCCGACGGACGGGGGCCGGCCTCCCGGCTCGTGCGGGACCCGGTCTGGGGAGGCTCGCACCTGGGTGAACTCACTGTCCTCCCCGTGTCGAGGTCTGTCGTCGGCACCACGTCCCGCGCTGATCGCGCGGTCGACATTCGAGGCCGGCAGCAGCCGCTGGCAGCACGCGCCGACGACGACGGTCGACGTCGACCTCGACGCCAATCGCGTCCGGGTCAACCTCGGCAAGGGTGGCAAGGACCGCCTCGTCCCTTCCCGGCCACGTTCGCCGAGACCCTCGCCCTGCACATGGACGCGATGCGTCGCCGCGGTGCACCTGTTCGAGTCCAGCTGGAAGAAGCCCTACAACACCCGCGGGGTGACTTCGGTGAACGGCCCACCAGCGCTCGGATCTTCTCGTAGCCGACCCGGCTGACGTCGTCGAGGCGCAGCGCGACGAGCTCGGCGACCCGCACCCCGGTGCAGAGCAAGATCTTGATCAGGACGACGTCGCCAGCGCGGCGGCCCTGCCACACGGTCTGGTAGTAGCAGCGGGATCTGTCCGCGGGGATCTTCTCGAGTTGCTGATCAGCGCAGTTAGGCCGT
>DATITC010000085.1:0-4616 GCA_035468175.1 Frankiaceae bacterium
CAGACGCCGTGATCGACGCGACTCCGGCGTAGTCGGCCCGCCAGTCGCTCAGCACCTGCGAGCCCCCGGAGTCGTCCACCGCGATCAGTCGGCACCATTGCCCGGCCGGCACTCCGGAGATCCGCAGGATGATGTCCGTGCCATCGTGTGCGCCTCGCAAGGAGGCTGACGTCGTCACCCCGGCCGTGCTCGACGCGACGACCTGGTCGGTGCTCCGGTGCCCGACGACCTGGGTGGCCGCGAACCCGGTGCCGGCGACTGCGACCACGACCGCCGCGGCGACCGCGACAAGCGTCGTCCGCCGACGCTGCCGCCGTTCGGTGCTCACCTGTGCGAGGAGTTGCGGCAGCAGGTTCGGGGGGACCTCGTCGTCGAGGCCGTCGGCCGCGTCCTGCTCCGACAGACGTCCCAGCAGCGCCGGCAGCTCGGCCAATCCGGCGAGTTCGGCACGACAGTCGGGGCAGTGCGCCAGGTGGGCGTCGACGCTCATGCGTTCCGCCGGGCTGAGGGCACCGAGCACGTAAGCGCCGAGTTCCAGCCGGTTCTCGTCGCAGGTCATCGTGTCATCCCCCGTTCCTCGAGCCGAAGCCGGAGGGCGCGCAGCGCGTAGAACACCCGGGACTTCACCGTGCCCTTGGGCACGTGAAGGACTTCGGCCGCTTCAGCAACCGAACGGCCCCGGTAGTACGTCTCGAGCAGGACGGCACGATGCTCTGGACTCAGCCCGCTCAACGCGTCCGCGACCTCCCAGGTCTCCAGCAGACGCTCGAAGTCATCGTTTTCCGCGGGTACTGCCTCGAGCGCCGGCGCTGCGACTTCGCTCGGTCGGCTCTGCCGGCGGCGCTCACCATCGATCACAAGCCGCCGGGCGACCGTGAACAGCCACGGACGGACGTCGCCGCGATCGTCGGCCAACGCCTCCGGGTGTCGCCAGGCCCGGAGCAGCGCCTCCTGGACCACGTCCTCCGCGCGCGCCCGGTCACCCTCGACCAGGCGCAGGACGAAGCCGAACAGCGCCGGAGCGTGCTGCTCGTACAGCGTGCGCATGAGCGCTTCGTCGGCGGTTGCCGTGGTTCCCACATCCGCTTCACGTAGAGCGAGGCGCGATGGTTCACCCGCGGCGGATCTGAGGCAACCCTGAACCGGTGAAGGCCGGTGCGCGTGGGACACCGCATGCGGGAGCGGCAGGGGCTCGGCCGGCGCGCCGGCCTACTCGAGCGGTCGAACAGATGCTGTGCCCGCCGGACCCGACGTGGGCACGGGCGTCTCTGCTGCGGCAAGGGCGGGGTGCGCTTGTCCTCGTACATGGCGATGTCTGCATGTTGCAACAGCGTCCCGGGGTCGGTCGCGTACTCGTCGGAGGTGACCACCCCGATGCTCGCCTGCACGATCACGTGCCGGTCAGCCGAGGATGCGGGTCGCCGGCGCCAGGACGGACCCTTCACCCTGCTCGCGGCTGGCATCTGCTTCTCCCGGCTTGACCGGCCGAGAAAACCGATCGTCGTCGACGGGTATCGCGCGACCGCCATTCACCTTGACGCCCGCATGGCTGAGCAGCCAGCCGACGTGGGTGGCTCAGAGGACGGAGCGGCTGCGCGTCCTCCGACGCCCGGCGAGGTGCTTCCGTAGCAGGACCACGTCGGCGTCGGCGAAGGGACCTAGACGAGGGTCGAGCCCCGTCGAGGCTTCACCTGACTCGGCCGCCAGGCCAGTGCGCGCGATGGTGAAGTCTGAGTCCCACCGGGTGGACAGTCGCTGGAGATCGGCGACGAGCGGCGAGTCGGCGCTCATTCCGACATGCTCGGCAGACGGAGGACTCCGTCTGCGTCGCGCCGGGCCCGCCGCGGAGGGTTGCGCCTGCGCTGCAGCTGCTCGCCGTGCGCCCTTTCGATCATCGAAAGGATGTCACTACGGTCGTCCGAGGACAGGCCGGTGAGCAGAGGGTGAAGAAGTTCGGTGTGAGCGTCCATGGCAGATCCCCAAGGGCAAGAGGGAGCTGTGGCGCGCGTCGCTGGGCGCCCACAGCATGTAGTGAGGTGCGGGCTGTGGGCTCAGCTTCTCGGTCAGAGTGCCCCACGGTTTATGAGGTAATCCCGAAGAGGCGTCGAACACATCTCCCACTGCCGACGTACGACGGACCGCGGGCGCGACCCCCTCGCCCGCCTTGTCAGGACCGGCGGTGGGCACCGTCTCGGCACAGCTCTGGCAGATGCGAACTCCTTGCAGCAGGGAAGTTGCTCCACTAACGTCGGCCCAAGTTGGTCGGCAACGTCGTCGGTAAGGCATCGCACCGACGCGGAGGTAGCGGATGACGACGTGGCAGGGCACCGGTCCCAGCGGCCAGGCGGCGCGCGCGCAGTCGACCCTGACGGCGCTGACGACGCAATCGACCCTGACACCGCAATCGACCCTGACGACCCGGGAGTGGACCTCGCTCGCCGGCATGGCCGGGTTCATCCTGCTGCTCCACCTGGTCGGCTGGGGCGTGCTGCTCGGCGTCATCGCACCGCACCACTACGACCTCGGGAACGCCGGGGTGTTCGGCGCGGGGCTCGGGTTGACCGCCTACACCCTCGGCATGCGGCACGCCTTCGACGCCGACCACATCGCCGCGATCGACAACACCACTCGCAAGCTGATGGCTGAGGGCAAGCGCCCGGTGAGCGTCGGCTTCTGGTTCTCCCTCGGCCACTCGAGCATCGTGTTCGGGCTCTGCCTGCTGCTCTCGCTGGGCGTGAAGGCGCTGGCCGGCCAGGTGACGAACGACTCGTCGACGCTGCAGCACACCACCGGGCTCATCGGCACCACCGTGTCCGGCACGTTCCTCTACATCATCGCCGCGCTGAACCTGATCGTGCTCATCGGCATCCTCAAGGTGTTCCGGGAGATGCGGCACGGCGCCTTCGACGAGGCAGCGTTGGAGCACCAGCTCAACAACCGCGGGGTGATGAACCGGATCCTCGGCGGTGCCACCAAGGCGGTGCGGAAGCCGTGGCACATGTACCCGGTCGGACTGCTGTTCGGGCTGGGCTTCGACACCGCGACCGAGGTCGGCCTGCTGGTGCTGGCGGGCGGCGCGGCGGCGTTCGCTCTGCCCTGGTACGCGATCCTCGTCCTGCCGATCCTGTTCGCTGCGGGGATGAGCCTGCTCGACACGGTCGACGGCTGCTTCATGAACTTCGCCTACGGCTGGGCGTTCTCGAAGCCGGTGCGCAAGGTGTACTACAACATCACGATCACCGGGCTGTCGGTCGCGGTCGCCTTCGTCATCGGCACCATCGAGCTGGTCTCGATCCTGACCGAGAAGGTCGGCATCACCACCGGACCGCTGGCCGGCATCGCGAACCTGGACCTGAACTACGTCGGTTACGCGATCGTGGGACTGTTCGTGGCCACCTGGGCGGTGGCCGTCGCCGTCTGGAAGTACGGCCGTATCGAGGAGAAGTGGTCCGCCGATCTCCGGTCCCGCGAAAGCGGCAGCCCCGCCGCCTGAGCAGCCGGGCCGGGGGTCTGCTGCTCGACGCGGCGGGGCCGGACGAGTCCTGTCGGGGGGTTACGTCTTCTTTGCGAACCGCGCGCGCAGCTGCTCGATCTTCGCCCGGTTCTCGGGCTTGTTGGCCGCGTTCTTGGCCTTCTCCGCGAGCTGGCGGCCCTTTGGGCTGCGGGCGAACTCGGACAACTTCTGGGTCAAGGACGCCATGCTGGGTCTCCGATCGTCGAAAGGCTGACGCCTTAAGGCCTGCCGTTGCCGGAAAACCACGATACGTCGGCGGTATCGAGTCGGGTGCCGGATCGCCGCGTGAAGATCAGCGGAAATCCAGGCTCCGATCACCTTCTGTCAACCCGCGGGGCGTTCGATACCCGAGACAGCGTCGACATCGCGGTCGACCGTCAGGAAGGGGGCCGTCGTGCTCCTATCAGTCATCGAACGCCGCGGTGTGGGACGCACCTCGCTGCGGCTGGCGGTACCCGGGATGGTGGTCGGCTTGGCGATCGGGTTGATCGGGCCGTTCGACCGGAAGCACCGGCTGACGGTTCCGACGCCGCGCCAGCCGATCTGAGCCTGTGCCGGGCCGGCAGCGGCCCGTCACACCGAGTCAGTAGGTGAGTCGCGTGACCTGGGCGAGGTGGCAGCTGTAGCCACCTTCCGGCGCGGGCTTGAAGCTCGACGCGAGCAACGACGGGCTCGACGCGCCCGGGTCGACGTCGTCCACGGTGACGTAGCCGGTCCCGGCCCGGTGGCCGATCGCGTTCGAGAACTCCACGGCGACGACGTAGTCGGCGGTCGTCGTGCTGTGGTTGGTGACGACGACGTCGGCCGCGGCGAACCCGACGTCGTTCGGCTGGCAGGATACGGCGAGCAGCCCACAGGCGGCCAACACGGAGAGCAGCGCGACGGTGAGCATCGTGATCCCGGTCAGCCGCCGGACGGCACGGCGCCGGTGTGCCCGCGGGGCGCCGAACCCGTCACGTGAACCGAAGCTGTCCCGCCACGACTGCTTCAGCGTGCCAACGGGCAGCGGGCTCGGTTCCTCGTCGATCAACGTGCCGATCGAGGCGGACGGCGGGCGACCCACTTGAGGTCGCGGGACCCCTCGGACTCGCGGTCCGCCATC
>DATITC010000086.1:0-5414 GCA_035468175.1 Frankiaceae bacterium
TGCTGATCTGCCCGTCGTCGACATAGCCCGCGATCCGGTCGAACACCTCCAACCGGCGCAGCCGCTGCGCCACCGCGGCCAGCTCAACGTCGCGCAGCTGCCGCATCTCCTCCGCCAGCACCGACGCCGGCAGCCCAGACAGCTCAGCCGCAGCCGCCGCCGTCAACTCCCGCCGCGTCTGTTCGATCACATGTTCGATTCAAGCAGGAGGGTCCGACAGAAAGCGACCCCAGCGGTCAGGCGGTCAGGCGGTCAGGCGGTCAGGCGGTCGACAATCCGACGGTCAGGCGAGCGGCCGAAAGCCCCGCAGCCGCAGGCTGTTGGTCACCACGAAGACGCTGGAGAACGCCATCGCGCCACCGGCGATCATCGGGTTGAGCAGGCCCGCTGCTGCCAGCGGGATCGCCGCGACGTTGTAGGCGAAGGCCCAGAACAGGTTGCCGCGGATGATCGCGAGCGTGCGCCGGGCGAGGCGGATCGCATCGGCCGCCACTCGCAGGTCGCCGCGCACGAGCGTCAGATCCGACGCTTCGATCGCGACGTCCGAACCGGTACCGATGGCCAGCCCGAGATCGGCCCGGGCGAGCGCGGCAGCGTCGTTGACCCCGTCTCCGACCATGGCCACCCGACGACCTTCCGCCTGCAGCCGTGCGACCACGTCGACCTTGCCCTGCGGCAGCACCTCGGCGATGACCTCGTCGATGCCGACCTCGGCTGCCACGGCCCGGGCGACCCGCTCGTTGTCGCCGGTGAGCAGCAGCGGACGCAGTCCCAGCGACCGCAACGAAGCGACTGCCTCGGCGCTGGTGGGCTTGACCGCATCGGCGAGGACGAACAGGCCGGCCACAACACCATCGAGGGCGGCCGCGACCACGGTCGTCCCGGCCGCTTCGCGCTGCTCACGAATTGACGCGAGCGCCGCCGGCAGCGGCACCCCGGCCTGCTCGAGGAACGCCGGCCGTCCGACGGTAACGGCGCGACCGTCGACGCGCCCGCGTACCCCCAGACCCTCGACCGATCCGAACTCCTCGACCCGCGCGGCGGTCTCCTCGGCGGGACGGGCAGCAGCGATCGCCCGGCCCAACGGGTGCTCCGAGCTCGCCTCCAACGCGCCGACCAGCCGCACCAGCAGGGCCGCGTCGACACCCGCGGCGGGCACGACCTCCCGCAGCTCGACGGTGCCGGTGGTCACGGTCCCGGTCTTGTCCAGGACGATCGTGTCGACGGTGCGCGTCGCCTCGAGCACCTCGGGCCCGCGGACCAGGATGCCGAGCTGGGCCCCGCGACCCGTCCCGACCAGCAGCGCCGTCGGCGTCGCCAGGCCGAGCGCGCAGGGGCAGGCGACGATGAGCACCGCCACCGCCGCGGAGAGCGCGGCCGCCGACCCGTGCCCGGCGATCAGGCTGACGACGAGGGTTCCGGTCGCCACGGCGAGCACGACCGGAACGAAGACCGCCGACACTCGGTCGGCGAGACGCTGAACCTGAGCCTTGCCGGATTGGGCCTCCTCGACCAGCCGGGCCATCTGGGCCAGCTGGGTCTCGGCCCCCACCCGGGTCGCGCGGATGACGAGCCGCCCGCCGGCGTTGACGGTCGCGCCGAGCACCTCCGAGCCTGTCGAGACCTCGACCGGCACGGATTCACCGGTGACGAGGGAGGCGTCGACCGCCGACCGGCCCTCGACGACGACGCCGTCGGTCGCAATCTTGTCGCCGGGGCGGACGACGAACTGATCGCCGACCCGCAACTTCTCGACGGGGACGCGAACCTCCATGCCGTTGCGCAGCACAGGAACATCCTTGGCGCCGAGCTCCAGCAGGGCGCGCAGGGCGGCGCCGGCAGCGCGCCGGGAGCGCACCTCGGCCAAACGCCCGGCCAGCAGAAACGTGGTGACGCCGGCGGCCACCTCGAAGTAGGTCGCCCCACCCGCGTCTCCTCCGACCCGCAGCTCGAAGCCGTGCCGCATCCCGAGCTCCCCGGCGGAGCCGAAGAACAACGCGTACAGCGACCAGCCGTACGCGGCGGTGACGCCGATCGACACCAGCGTGTCCATCGTCGTCGCGCCGTGACGCAGGTTGACCGCGGCGGCTCGGTGGAAGGGCCAGGCCCCCCACAGCGCCACTGGGGTCGCGAGGACCAGGGAGACCCACTGCCATCCACGGAACTGGAGCGGAGGCACCATCGCAAGCAGGATGACGGGCACGCTCAGGACGGCCGAGACGATCAACCGACGACGCAGGGCGGCGGTGCGCTCCTCGTCCGGATGATCGTCGGAGCCGACCGGGTCGGGCCGCCGGGCGGTATAGCCGGCGCGCTCGACGGCGGTGATGAGCGCATCGTCCGGTGTCCCTGCGGGTGCGAGCACCGAAGCCTTCTCGGTGGCGAAATTGACGGACGCCTCGACGCCCTCGAGCTTGTTGAGCCGCTTCTCCACGCGCATCGCGCAGGCGGCACAGGTCATTCCGCCCACGGCCAGGTCGACGCGGCGCAGTTCCTCCTGCGCCGCGGACGACGGTGGCCGCGCTCCGGTAGTGGTCACGCCCTATCCCGCTCACTCACGAGCGGACCAGGCGGGCGATGGCGTCACTCGCCTCTCGGAGCTTCTGGTCGGCGGCGTCCCCGCCCTCGGCGATCGCATCGGCAACGCAGTGCGCCATGTGGTCCTCGAGCAGCCCGAGGGCGACAGCCTGCAACGCCTTCGTGGCGGCGGCGACCTGCGTGAGGATGTCTATGCAGTACGAGTCGTCCTCGACCATGCGCTGCAGACCGCGCACCTGACCTTCGACCCGTCGCAAGCGCTTCAGGTACTGGTCCTTGTCACCGGTGTATCCGTTCGCCACGTGCCCTCCACCGCTCGAGTCCACCATACCCCCGGAGGGTTATGGGGACCCGGCGCGATGGGTGGACGGCAGCGGCTCAGCGAGCCGGCATCGCGGCGTTCGGCGCCACGAGCTTGAACTGCGCTCCCCCGGGGTCGGCCGCGGTGGCCAAGCGCCCGTACGGGGTGTCCTCGGCCGGCGCGACCACCGTGCCGCCCAGCTCCTGCACCCTCGCCAGCGCGGCGTCCGCGTCGTCCACCGCGAAGTAGACCGACCAGTGCGACGGCACGCCCTCGGGCAGGAACGCGGCCGCGTCCATGACCCCGGCAGACTGGTTCTCGCCGTCCATCGCCACCGAGTAGCGGAACTCGTCCGTGTCGCCCATGACAGCGGTGTCCCAGCCGAAGACGTCGCGGTAGAACGAGAGCGCGGTCGCGTAGTCCTTGGTCAGCAGCTCCCACCAGCTCGGGGCGCCGGTCTCGGCGTAGGTCGCGAAACCGAAGAAGTCCTGCGGCTGCCAGACGCCGATGGCGGCACCGGCGGGGTCGATCACGAATGCCATCGTCCCGGTGTCCCCGACGCGCATGGCCGGCACGACGACGGTGCCACCCTCCGCCGTCGCGGCAGCCAGCGTCTTCTCGATGTCGTCGGTGGCGAGGTAGATCGACCAGGTGTCCGGTACTTCTGCGGACTGCTTGGCCATGCCGCCGGCGACCGGGACTCCGTCCCGCGAGAACATGAAGTAGCCGCCGAACTCCTCGTTCGGCTCGTCCGCGGTCCACCCGAACAGGTCGCAGTAGAACGAACGGACGCTGGCAACGTCGCTGGTGGACAGGTCGACCCAGGTGGGGGCGCCGACGGTGGCGGAGGTGCGAGTGGGCATGGGGACTCCTCAAGGCGGAAGCGGACACCTCCTCAGACGTCGGCCGTCCCGATAACTCATCGGTGTCTCAGAAGCCGCTTGTCCGGAGCGTTGTTGCTCTTAGCATGAGCACCGTGAGCGCACCCACGATCGAGGTCGGCGAACTGGAACTGCGGTTCGAGGAGCACCGCCTCGAGCTACAGGCCTACTGCTACCGCATGCTTGCGTCGCCGTTCGAGGCGCAGGACGCGGTGCAGGAGACGTTCATCCGCGCTTGGAAGGCCGTCGACCGATTCGAGGGCCGGTCGTCGCTGCGGTCCTGGTTGTACCGGATCGCGACCAACGTCTGCCTGGACATGCTCCGCAGCGGGCAGCGGCGCGCGCGGCCGATGGACCTTGGCCCGGCCCGCGAACCCATCGAGTCGAACCTGAACACGCTGCCGGAGACCACGTGGCTCGAGCCGGCCCCGGACAGCCTGCTCATCTCCGGGGACGGGGACCCGGCGGAGACCGCCGCAGCCCGTGACTCCGTCCGGTTGGCCTTCGTCGCTGCTCTTCAACACCTCCCCCCGCGGCAGCGAGCGGTGCTCATCCTCTGCGAGGTCCTGCAGTGGAAGGCGAGCGAAGCCGCGGAGCTGCTCGAGACGAGCGTGGCGTCGGTCAACAGCGCGCTGCAGCGAGCGCGCGCGACGCTCGGCGCGACCCGGCCAAGCCAGGATGAGCGCCCCGGCGAGTTGGACGAGGCGAACCAGGCGCTGCTGCTCCGCTACGTGCGTGCCTTCGAGGCCTACGACATCACGGCGCTCACGTCACTGATCCACGAGGACGCCACCCAGTCCATGCCGCCGTTCGACCTCTGGCTCTCCGGCCGGGAGGACGTGTTCGCCTGGTGGTTCGGCCCGGGGATCGGATGCAAGGGCTCCCGGCTCGTGCCGACGACGTCCGCGAACGGGCTGCCGGCGTTCGGCCAGTACAAGCCGAGCCCCGACGGCGGCTACGAGCCGTGGGCGCTGCAGGTCGTGGACATCCGGGACGGCGGGGTGGCCGAGATGACGTTCTTCCTCGACACCGAGGCGCTGTTCCCGCTGTTCAATCTGCCGCCGAGGCTGGACGGCTGACCGACTCCTCGGACAGCACGTCTCTGAGCCCGAGGAACGCGACCAGCCCCCGAAGCTGCTCCGAGGCCCCCTGCAGCCGAATGCGGCAACCGCGGCGTCGCGCCGCCAGTTGCAGGAGGGCCAGGGCCTCGACGGTCACCGCATCGGAGGGAACCGAAGCCACGTCGCAGCTCACCTCCGTCCCCGCGCGATCAGCCAGGAGATCGCAGACGCGATGGCAGAGCCCGGGCAGGTCAGCGCGGAAGATCGGTCCGCGGATGGCGAAGTCGGACGCGTCGCTGTGCTTCTCGCGCACGCCGGCCTCCCTCCCGACCAAGCTCTCTGGTCGAGATGCAGACGTTCCGAACGCGCAATCCTCATCGCTGGGTCGCCTCCGACGGATCGACGCCACGTTGGAACCCTTCTCGGGCCGCTTCCTGGTCCACGGCGCCGCCCCGCAGCTGATGGACGGCGAGCTCCCCGGGGTGGTCGTCGTCATCGGGTTCCCGGACCTCGATTCGGCGGCCGCTGCGCCCCAGTAGTCAGCCGCTGCGGCCGCTCATATGTGGCTCACAGCTTTCTCCCAGTCTCGGCGAAGCGCCATTCGCGATGAGTAGGGCATGGCTTCTTCCGTCC
>DATITC010000087.1:0-9074 GCA_035468175.1 Frankiaceae bacterium
CGCCGAGCAGCAGCGGCTGGTGGAGGCCGACGAGCAGGGGGTGGCATGGCGGCGGTGGGGTCCATACCTAAGCGAGCGGCAGTGGGGGACTGTCCGCGAGGACTACAGCGAAAATGGCGACGCTTGGTCATACTTCACGCACGAGCAGGCCCGGTCACGGGCCTATCGCTGGGGTGAGGACGGCATCGCGGGGCTCAGCGATGACAAGGGGAGGCTGTGCTTTGCGCTGGCACTGTGGAACGGCCGTGACCCGATCCTCAAGGAGCGGATGTTTGGGCTGACCAACGCCGAAGGAAACCACGGCGAAGACGTCAAAGAGTACTACTTCTACCTGGATAGCACGCCCACCCACTCGTACATGAAGTTCCTCTACAAGTACCCGCAGGCGGCCTACCCGTACACCGACCTGGCGGCCACCAACCGGGCGCGCGGCCGCGGCGAGTTTGAATACGAGCTGCTCGACACCGGTGTCTTCGACGACGATCGCTATTTCGACGTGTTCGTCGAGTACGCCAAGGCGTCCCCGGAGGACGTGCTGGTCCAGGTGACGGTGCACAACCGGGGCCCGCAGGAGGCGAGTCTGCACCTGCTGCCGACGCTGTGGTTCCGGCACACCTGGTCGTGGGCGGGCGCCAGCGCCCCGCCCCGGCTGCAGCGGGTGCCGGGCGGGCGGGGGATGGCAGTGATCGCCGCCGAGCACGAGGCGCTCGGCCGGCGCTTTCTGTACTGCGACCAGGAGGCGTCGCTGCTGTTCACCGACAACGAGACGAACAACGAGCGGATCTTCGGTAGCCCAAACGACTCGCCGTACGTCAAGGACGGCATCGACCGCTACGTGGTGCAGGGCGAGACGGAGGCGGTCAACCCGGCCGGTACCGGAACCAAGGCCGCGACCCACTGCCGACTCACGGTGGGTGCGGGCGCAAGCGCGGCGGTGCGGCTGCGGCTGACCGACACCGAGCTCGCGGGCGCGCTCGACGGGGAGCGCGCTCCGTTTGGATCCGGCTTCGACGCGGTCATCTCCCGGCGCCGGGCGGAGGCCGACGAGTTCTACGACGCCAGCATGCCGGCCGGGATGAGCGAGGGCGAGCGGCGCGTGGTGCGCCAAGCGCTGGCCGGCATGTTGTGGAGCAAGCAGCACTACTACTTCGACATCGAGCGCTGGCTGGCCGAGCACGGGCTCGACCCGTTGGCCGCCGACCCGCGCATCCGCAACAGCGGCTGGTTCCACATGGTCTGCGACGACGTTCTGTCGATGCCGGATAAGTGGGAATACCCGTGGTTTGCGGCCTGGGACCTGGCCTTCCACACGATCGCGCTGTCGATGGTGGACATCGGCTTCGCCAAGGGGCAGCTGGACCTGCTGCTGCGCCGCCTCTACCTGCACCCGAACGGGCAGATCCCGGCGTATGAGTGGAATTTCGGCGACGTCAACCCGCCGGTGCACGCCTGGGCCACGCTGTATATCTACGAGCTGGAAAACCAGCTCACCGGCCGCGCGGACCGACAGTTCCTGGAGAACTCCTTCCAGAAGCTGATGAAGAACTTCACGTGGTGGCTCAATCGCAAGGACCCGGATGGCCGCAATGTGTTTCAGGGCGGCTTTCTCGGGTTGGACAACATCGGCGTGTTCGACCGTAGCGCGCCGCTGCCCACCGGCGGCCACCTCGACCAGGCCGACGGCACCGCCTGGATGGCGCTGTACTGCCAGACCATGCTCGAGATCGCGATCGAGCTGGCGGCATACAACTCGGTGTACGTCGAGCAGGCCCAGACCCTCATCGAGCACTTCGGCTGGATCGCGGTCGCCATGAACCGGATCGGCACCGGCCAGGACAGCCTGTGGGACGAGGACGACGGGTTCTTCTACGACCTGCTGCGGTTGCCCGACGGCAGCGCCACCCGGCTGAAGGTGCGCTCGCTGGTCGGCCTGATTCCGCTCGCCGCGACGTCGGTGATCGGCGGCGAGGTGGCCGAGCGGTTCCCGGAGCTGGTCGCCGGCGCGCGGGAATTCCTCGAGCGGCATCCGGCGGTGCTGGCCACCGTGTCCGCTGCTTCCACCGAGGGTGGTCCCCGGCCGGGTGCGGAGGGCCGGCACCTGTTCGCGCTGTTTGACAAGGACAAGCTGCGCCGGATCCTGGCCCGGATGCTCGACGAGCAGGAGTTCCTCGGCCCGCACGGCATCCGGTCGCTGTCTCGCTACCACGCCGAGCACCCGTACTCGTTCTGGGTGCACGGCGAGGAGTACCGGGTCTCCTACCTGCCGGCCGAGTCCGACACCGGCATGTTCGGCGGCAACTCCAACTGGCGCGGGCCGGTCTGGCTTCCGATCAACATCCTGCTGGTGCGCGCCCTGCTCAACCTGTATGCCTTCCACGGCGACACGTTCACCGTCGAGTGCCCGACCGGGTCCGGCCGGCAGATGAACCTCTACGAGGTCGCCCGCGAGATCGGCACCCGGCTGACCGGCACCTTCCTGCGAGACGAGCACGGCCGCAGGCCGGTGCACGGCGGGCAGCCGAAGTTCCAGACCGACCCGCACTGGCGGGATCTGCTGCTGTTCTACGAGTACTTCCACGGCGATAACGGCGCCGGTGTGGGCGCCAGCCACCAGACCGGCTGGACCGGACTGGTGGCCGCCTCCACCATCCTGTTCCACGCGCTCAGCGCCGAGGACATCTTCACCCGTGGCCTGGAGGCGCTGCGCGGGCGGCGGCCGGCCGAGGCCGCTGCCCCGTGAGCGGCTGGCCCGCTCAGCCGGTGATCTACGAGGTCAACACCGCCGTCTGGCTGACGGAGCTGGCCCGCCGGTACAGCCGGCGCATGACCCTGGGCGATGTCCCGACCGAAGCCTGGGACGAGGTGGCGCTACCCGGCGTGGATGCGATCTGGCTGATGGGAGTGTGGGAGCGCAGCCCCGCCGGGCTGCGGATAGCCCTGGGAAACCAGGCGTTGCAGGCGTCCTTTCGGGAAGCCCTCCCCGACCTTCGTCCGCTGGACGTGGTCGGGTCGCCGTACTGCGTCCGCCGCTACGTCGTCGATGACGCGCTCGGCGGTCCAGACGGGCTGGCGGCCGCGCGGGCCGAGCTGTCCCGGCGCGGGCTGCGACTGCTGCTCGACTACGTGCCCAACCACGTCGCGCCCGACCACCCCTGGGTGGGCGAGCATCCGGAACACTTTGTCCGCGGTGACGTGGCAGACCTGGAGCGCTCGCCGGACGCCTTCATCGAGGCGGCCGGCAACGTGTTGGCCCTGGGGCGGGACCCCTACTTCCCACCGTGGCCGGACGTCGTCCAGCTGAACGCCTTCAACGAGCAGCTGCGGACGGCCACCGCCGACACCCTGAGCACGATCGGCGACCAGTGCGACGGAGTGCGCTGCGACATGGCCATGCTGGTCATGAACGACATCTTTGCCAAGACGTGGGGCGATCGGGTCGGCGCCGCCCCGGCCGCGGATTTCTGGCCACAGGTCATCACCGGGGTCAGACAGCGGCATCCGGACATGCTTTTCGTCGCGGAGGCGTACTGGGACCTCGAGTGGGCGCTCCAGCAGCAGGGGTTCGACTACTGCTACGACAAGCGGCTCTACGACCGTCTCCTGCACGAAGCTCCCGATTCCGTGGGCGCCCACCTGCGCGCCGACATTGCCTACCAGCAACGCCTGGTCCGCTTCCTGGAAAACCATGACGAGCCGCGCGCCGCCACGAGCATGCCGCGAGACAAGGAGCGGGCGGCCGCGGTGGTGATCTCGACGTTGCCCGGCGCGACGCTGTGGCACGAAGGCCAGTTCGAGGGGCGCCGGGTCCGCTCGCCGGTCTTCCTCGCCCGGCGAGTAGACGAACCGACGGACCCCGAGCTCCGCGGCTTCCACCACCAGCTGCTCGCCGCGGTGCACGGTGCTGGCATGCGCTCCGGCGAGTGGCGGGTGCTCGACTGCACCGGCTGGCCGGACAACCCCACCCACCACAACCTGCTCGCCTGGTGCTGGCGGGCGGACACCCGCCGCCACGTCATCGTCGTCAACCTCTCCGACCGTCCAGCTCAAGCACGCGTCCCACTGCCCTGGCCGGAAATGGCCGGCAGTCAATGGCGGCTGTCCGAGGTGCTCGGCGACGCCGAATATGACCACGGTGGGGACGAGCTGGTCGACCCCGGATTGTTTGTCGCGCTGGGCGGCTGGGGCTGGCACGTGCTCTCGCTGGCCCGCGAACACCGCGGAGGCCGAACCCCCCGCGGGGTCCTCGTCCGGGTCCTGCAACGCATCCTTGCCCTGACCACCGCCATCTGGCACAACGACCACGCACGGGCAGCTCGTCAAACGGTCACTACTGGGCCTACGACCACTGACACCCCTTGGAATTGATCATCTAGGCAACTCGGCAGATCGGAACTGACGGTCGAGTTTCGTCCCTTGCCCGCGTGCCTCCTCGGAGGAGCTCACCGGCCGGCCGCGCCGCCGTGCCCTGCGTGGATGGCCTGTGTCAGTTCGAGGATCTGGTGCGAGAGCTCGAGGAGCTCCTGGTTCTGTATGTCCTCTACCTTCACCATTTGCCATTGCTGGTCAGCCAGCGCCTGACGCTTGGCGTCCGCCCTGTTCTGACTGATCATCACGAAGGTCGAGAGGAAGATCGCCTCGAGCGAGACGATCATCGTCAGCAGTCCGTATGGGTAGTGCTCGACGCCGAACCCGATCCAGCAGCCGAACCAGACGATGTGGATGTAGACGAATGACATCGACCCGGCGAACGCGGTGATTCGGTCGGCGAGTCGGTTCTGGAGGCTCTGCGCTCGCTGTTTGGCCTGCTCGACGAGCGCCGGGTTCGGCTCCGGTCGAAGGTGTGGTGGGCGATGAGGGTGACCCCGCAGACCCGCGTCCCGACTCATTTCGTCTCGTCTCCTTGGCAGTCCAGCCCATTGGGGGGTAAACGCGGGGCTCGCCCGGACGGGAACCGTCCGGGGTGGCCGCGGCCCAGGCCGGAGGCCGGCGTCGAGGTCCACGGCCAGGCGGTGCGGCGGCACTCGGAACGACGCGCAGCGGCCCCGCCGCTTAAGGGCAGGGCCGGTGCACTTCTCGTGCCGCTGCTGGCGCTGGGATCAGGGATCAGCGCGCGGCGAGTGCCTTCATGCGCTTGCCGACGTCGCGCAGCAGGAAGGCGGCGGAGATCTCGTGGACGCCGCGGAAGATCGCCCACACGCCCACCAGGGTCATGAGCGTCAGCACCGAGGCCTGCCAGGAGTGCACCGCCCAGACGCCGAGCACCAGCTCGGCGATCCCAAGCAGCAGCCCGGTCCACCACATCGGGAGCTTGGCGTTGGCCAGCGCGCTGACGATGTGGATGACGCCGAACACGATCAGGTACCACGCGACGAGCACCGACACCACGTAGACGGTGATACCTGGCCACGCGAACGTGCCGACGCCGGCGGCGATGCCCGCGATTCCGAACCCGATGACCAGCCAGCGCCAGCTGCCGGCGCGCGAGGCCACGGCCAGCTCCGCGCTGCCGCCGAGGATGAACGCCACCCCGACGAACGAGGCCACGGCCGCGACGCTGCCGGCTCGGTAGGAGAGCACGAAGGCGCCGTAGAGGACCCACAGCACCCCGATGAGAAGGTAGGTCCAGGAAAAGGCCGAGGTCTCACGCGCCCCGGTCCGCATGGTCTCCTTCGCTGGGTCCCGCGTTCCGACATTGTTTGTCACTGCAACCTCCCTCGTCGCCTGGCGTCCTGCCAGGCCTGTCGACGGCTCTCGAGGCGACCGCTTGGAGCAGCCGCTGGTACCTGTTGGACTGTCTCGGTGTTCCTGCTGCGGTGCGGCGAGGTCAGGCATCCGCCGTCTCGGCGAGCGCGTCCGCGTTGACCCGCGCGTCGATGGCGTCCAGCACCGCGAGGTACGCGTTGACGACGGCCCAGTCGGCGAAGTCGAGCGCCTGCGCCGCCTCGTCCTCAGCCCGGGCTGCCTCCATCGCGGCGGCCTTGACGTCCAGCTGCTGGTTCCGCTTGTCGATCGTGGACTTGATCTCTTCGGTCTTGGCTGCGACGTCCGCCCGCAGCTGCGCCCACTTGCCGCTCGCGGTGTCCGCGACCTCGTGCGCGTGCTGCGGTGCGTTCTTCGCGACCCGTTCGGCGTCGACCTGCGCCTGGTCGAGCCGCTGCTTGAGCTGCGCGCGGGACTCGCCCGCGGCGGCCTGCACCGCGTCCTTGGCCGATGCAACCCGCTGCTCGAGCGCGGCGAGCTTCTCCGAGAACAACATGCTTCCTCCTTGGATCGTGCCGATCGGTTCGGCGACGTGATCTTGTGATCCGGTCTTCGGTGGCACTGTCGACACCCCTGCTCCTCCTCGACGTTGAATTGGCCTCCCTGCCTCCCTGGGGCTCGGCCCGACTCCCTCGGGCCGCCCGCTTGGTTGATGCCTTGCCGAGGACTGACTGTGCGATCGGTTCTGTGACTTAGTATCAGTGCCGACGAGCCCGTCGTCAAGAGGCAAGTGCAAATGTGGACTGCATGGCGTCCACGTGCTCTCGTTACCGCGGCGTCGACGCGCGCTCGGCTTCCTTGTGCACGTGCCGCCACTCGAACGCCAGGAACACTTGGGTCACCCCGCGCATCAGGGCCGCCGATCCCGACCCAGAACACGAGCAGCGCCGCAGACCGAGTGAGCGACTGCACGGCCCAGAAGGCGATTGCGATCGACGCGACCCCCGGCGAGCAACCGCAGCCACCACAGCTCCCACCGGTTCACCAACGAGTCGACGATCTCGAAGGTCCCGAAGAGAATCAGATACCAAGGCGAAGAGCCGGGCGAGCACGACGAAGGTCGCCCCCGGCCACCCGAAAGCGGTGACCCCGCCCGCCAGGAAGACGATCCCGAGCAGTGCGTGCGCGGCCTTCCACGTCGGTGCGACCGCGGTCATGGTGAACTCCGTGCCCGCCACTAGGCAGAGCACGACTCCGGTAAGGATCGCGATCGACCCGACCGAGGTCAGATTGAACTGCAGGATGGCGGGTGACAGCAGCATCCACGCGCAGCCACTGACGAGCAGGAGCCACCAGTACCTGGTGGCTCCTGCCAGGCTCGTAGCGAAGCGGGATCCCTGTTGCGCGGCATCATCGCAGTAACCCCCTTGCCCGAGGACCAATCACCCGGGGCGGGGGCGAGCCTCTCGTCCAGTCGCGGGCGTGGCTCGCGCCACTTGTCCCTCCGACCGCCGTGCTGAGCAGTGCCTGACCGAAGCCTCGTGACGTCCGTCAGGCGGGACCCTGGCTCGTCGAGGCGTCCGCATCCATCGTGGCGAGCACTGCGTCGAGCACGGCGTACTCCGCCTCTTCAATCGCCGTGTAGGCGACGTCGATAGCGAACTCGGCGTAGTCCACGGCCGCCTGCACCTCGTGTGCCGCGACCTTCGCGTCGAGATGCGCCTTCCGGGCGTCGATCCGTTCACGGACCTGCCGGACGTGGTCGCTCCACGACCGCCGGATGTCCTCACCCCACGCCTGCGTACGTTCCGTCGCCTGCTCGTGACGTGTCCGGAGCTGGTCCGCAGCTTCCTGGGTCCGCTGCCGCGCCTTCTCGACGTCCTGCTCGACTCGGCCCCGCGCCTCGGTCTTCGTCGCGGCAACTCGGTCCTCGGCCTGCTTCGCCCGTACCGACAGTCGCGACAGGTCTTCCGACAGTGCCACCTCAGCCTCCTCAGCTTGATCTGCACGCACGCAGCCACCGGCGATCGGGCTCCGATCTTGCAAGTCCCTAGTTGCTCCAGTCCAACGACTGATGTCCAGGTTCGGGACTAGCTCAAGCCCGTGCCACCAAGCACACCGATCTGCCCGACACGACGTCGTTCGCCTCGCCGCTTTCGGCGGCTGAGGCCCCTTCTCGGGTGCGCTTGGCGGTGCTGAAGCGCCGTCGCCCCCGAGAAGGGACACCGTGAAGTCTGCAGGGGAGATCATGGAAATCTTGGAAGCGTTCGACCTGACCGGGTCGTTGCGCGATGCCGCCGAGCTCGCCGGTTGCTCGCACCACACCGTCGGTCGCTATGTGGCCGACCGGGCCGCCGGCGGCCGAGGACAGCCAGCCCGTCGCCCGCGGTTGATCGAGGAGTTCCTGCCCAAGCTCGAGGAGTGGATGAGCTGCTCGCGGGACTCGCCCGCGGCGGCCTGCACCGCGTCCTTGGCCGATGCAACCCGCTGCTCGAAGCACCGCCCGGGTCAACCCGGCGGCCGTGACCGCCGGATGCACCTCGGTGAGAAACCGGGACAGCCAGCGCGGGGCTCGCACGTCCACCTCGACAGTGCTGAAGGTGCAGCCGGCGCCGAGCCGGAACCGAGCCCACCGCTGCACCACGGCCCGCAGCCACGGCTGCACCCCGCCGCCGAACAGGATGCGCCGGGGGCGGGAGGTTCCATCCAGCCCGAGCGCCGCCGCTCGCCAGACGTCGGCCGAACTCGGTCTCGGCAGCGGCGCCGTCGGCGAGGTCGCGCAACCGCCGGTAGCCGTAGCGGACCAGCCCGACCGTGCGCGGCGGCACCGGCGGCTTCGCCGCGGCCAGCTCGAGCCAGTCCTTCAGGCCGAAGCCGACGAGCGTGTCGTCACCCGGTCACCATCGTTACTGGCGAAGAGCCGGATTTCCGGGCGGTCGGCCGGCAGCAGCACCCGCAGCGCCGCCGGCCGGATCTCGCACCGGAGCGGCAGCTGCAGCATCACCGGTTCGCCGTCGATCCCAGCCGGAAGGCGCGCGACCTGGCCCTGCAGTTCGACCCGGTCGGCGGCCCAGGTCACGACGCCGGCGCTGGGCGATCCCGTGCTGCCCTCCCGCCGCAGCTCCCGGCGCATTCGCGGTAGCAGGTCCGGCGTCGTTGGCACGTCGGCGGGGCGCTTGATCACGACCACCCCCAGCAGGCCCGAGTTGAGGCTGAACCGGCGTCCCAGCGAACGCAGCGTGGCCAAGTGGTAGGGATTGTTGGACACCAGCACGACCTGGGGACGCTCGATCGTCTCGCCCGGGGCGTCCACGCTCGCGGGCACGCACTGCTGTCCCTCGAGGTAGCGGGGGGCGACCGAGGCGAACGAGCGT
>DATITC010000088.1:0-11388 GCA_035468175.1 Frankiaceae bacterium
GCTGATCCGCGAGGCGGCCCTCGAGGGGGTCCGGGACGAGCTGCCGCACTCGATCGCGGTCGTCGTCGAGGAGATGGTGCCGCGTGAGGGCCGGAGCGACGGGCTCATCGACATCTACGCGCACCTGTTCCTGGAGCGTGAGAGCCAGAAGGGCATCGTCATCGGGCACAAGGGGTCCCGGCTGAAGACGGTCGGGTCAAAGGCCCGCCGCTCGATCGAGGCGCTGCTCGGCAACCCGGTCTACCTCGACCTGCACATCAAGATCGCGAAGGAGTGGCAGCGGGACCCGCGGCAGTTGCGCCGGCTGGGCTTCTGAGCAACGGGGCAACGAGCACGGGGCAACGAGCACGGGGCAACTGAGCAACCGGGCAACTGAGCAACTGAGCAACTGAGCGACCGGGCGACCGGGCGACCGCGCACGTCGCGTGCCCCGATGTCGGAGCCAGGCGGCACAATGAGCTGTGCCCGTCTATCGCGATGACGCCGTGGTGCTCCGCACCCAGCGTCTCGGCGAGGCCGACCGCATCATCACCCTGCTGACCCGCCGCACCGGGCGGGTGCGGGCCGTCGCGAAGGGCGTGCGGCGGACCAAGTCGAAGTTCGGCGCCCGGCTGGAGCCCGGCACGCACGTCGACCTGCAGCTCTACGAGGGTCGCTCGCTGGACATCGTCACGCAGGCGGAGACGATCGCGCCCTACGGCGCCCGGATGGCAGTCGACTACTCGCGGCACACGACCGCGTCGGCGCTGCTGGAAGCGGCAGAACGGCTGACCGCGGAGGAGCGTGAGCCGTCGCTCCGGCTGTTCCTGCTCACGGTCGGCGCCCTGCGCACGCTCTCCGACGGCAGCCACGACCCGCCGCTGGTGCTCGACGCGTTCCTGCTTCGGGCGTTGGAGAACGCCGGCTACGGCATGGCGCTCGGTGCCTGCGCCCGCTGCGGCATCCGTGGCGAGCACACCGCCATGCAGATCGCGGCCGGCGGCGTCGTCTGCAGCGCGTGCCGTACGCCGGGCAGCGTGCTGCTGGGGCCGGCGGCGGTCGAGCTGCTGCTCGCGCTTCGCGACGGGGAGTGGACGACTGCTGACGCCAGCGAGCGGCGGACGCGCCGGGACGTCAGCGGGATCGTCGCCGCCCACCTGCAATGGCACCTCGAGCGCGGCCTGCGCTCGCTGCCGCTGGTCGAGCGGGAGGCGCCGGCCGTCGCGACCCGGCCGGAGCCGATCTCGTGAAACCGCCCTACCGCCAACCGCGACCGCACCCCTCCGGTGCCCGCCCACCGTCGATCCCGACCGAGTTGGTACCGAAGCACGTCGCCCTCGTCATGGACGGCAACGGACGTTGGGCCAAGGAACGCGGGCTGCCGCGCACCGAGGGGCACGAGGCCGGTGAGGACGCCCTGTTCGACTGCGTCGAGGGGGCGATCGAACTCGGCGTGCAGTGGCTCTCCGCCTACGCGTTCTCCACCGAGAACTGGAAGCGCTCGCCCGAGGAAGTCGCCTTTCTCATGCGCTTCACCGAGGGCGTGTTCCGCCGCCGCGCGGACGACATGGACGAACTCGGGGTGCGGGTTCGCTGGGCCGGGCGTCGGCCGCGGCTCTGGCGCAGCGTCATCAAGCGGCTGGAGGAGGTCGAGCGGCAGACCGCCGACAACGACCGGCTGACCCTGGTGATGTGCGTGAACTACGGCGGCCGCGCGGAGATCGTCGACGCCGTCTCCGCCCTGGCCCGGGAGGTGGCGGCAGGCCGGATCGACCCGGACAAGATCTCCGAGAAGATGCTGGCCGGCTACCTCGACGAGCCCGACATGCCCGACGTCGACCTCTTCCTGCGCACCAGCGGCGAGCAGCGCATATCCAACTTCCTGCTGTGGCAGTCCGCCTACGCGGAGCTCGCCTTCACCGAGACGCTGTGGCCCGACTTCGACCGGCTGTCGCTGTGGCAGGCATGCGAGGACTTCGCCCGGCGAGACCGTCGCTTCGGCAACGCGGCGCCCAACCCCGGGCTCGCCGCGCGCCTCGGCGGGTGGTTGCCGGGCCGCCGGCCCTGAACCGCGGCCCGTGTCGGTAGGCCTTGACCGGGAATATGCGATATGTGCTCCTTGCCCCGCGGCTCTTCCTGACTTCCGGTCCAAGGCCTACGGGGCAACGGTGACCGACATGCGTCGAGGGGGCCTCCTGCTCGTGCTGGCCGTCGCCCTCGGCGCCACCGGCGTCGGCTGCGCGAACGACACCAAGCCCATCGGTGCGCTCCATTCGCCGCCTCCGGCTGCCGCGGCTCCGACCGTGGCAGCCGCACCCGAAAAGGCCCTCGGCACCTTCACCGTCACGTGTCACACGGGTTCGGGGCGGACGGCCAGCGGTCGACCAGACGGGCCCGGGCTCGTCTCCGTCGACACCGACGTCTTCCCGATCGGAACCAAGCTCCGCGTAGAGAGCGTGGGTGTTGTCACCGCCGCCGATCGGGGCGCCGCCGTGGACGGCCGCTCGCTCGACGTCTGGGCGGCCTCGACGGCCGCGTGCACGCAGTTCGGCCGCCAGCAGCTGCAGGTCTGGCGCCCGACCGCCTGACGCGACAGGGGCTTCAGTCGTCGCGGGTCAGCCCCGGCTGATCCGTAGCACCGCGATCGCCACGACGAGCAACGGCACGGCCAGGCGCATCGCCTTCTGAGGACCCTCGGTCCGCGGCCAGGACAGGTACGCCAGCCAGCCGAGCAGCAGCAGCGCGAGCACCAGGAAGACCAGCGCCAGCGGCAGCACGGGGACGAAGGCGCCGAGCACCAGGAGCAGCAGCGGCAGGGCCGCGAAAACTGGCCGCGGCATCCGGTGGAAGAGAACCAGGACGGGTGCGCTGGCCTGTTCGATCCTTCTCCGGGTCGGCGAGGCGCCCGGGGTGAAGAAACTGCTGCCCTGTGGCAGCGGGCGGCCCTTCGCCGCGGCGCTCGGCCGCGACCCGGCGTGCGCGGGGTTGCCGCTTCGACCGGATTGCCGGGCTCGGGGGGCTTGCCGGCGCGGTGCGCTCCGGCGGGGCGGTTGCTTCTTTCGTGACAATGTCGTCCTCGTGCTCGTCGTGACCCGATTCATCGTGCCCGAGTCCGAGGCCCTGTCGTTCGCCGGCCGGGCCGAGCGGGCGGTGGCGGCCATGTCCACCCGACCTGGCTTCCGGTTCGCGCGCGTCGGGCAGGCCGCCGACGACCCGGCTCGCTGGGTGCTGGTCAGCGAGTGGGACGGGGTGGGTGCGTGGCGCCGGGCGCTGTCCAACTACGACGTGCGGGTCGAGGCGGTGCCGCTGCTGGCGCTGGCCGAGGACGAACCGGGCGCCTACGAGCTCATGCATAGTCTGGACGGGTCAGCCGCGACCTGAGTGCCCCGGGCGCGCCGGTAGCGGTGGCCGCAACCGCCGACCGCCAGCCGGATGGAGTTCACGCATGGCCAGCGCCGACCGCATGGAATCGATCGTCAGTCTCAGCAAGCGCCGGGGTCTGGTCTTCCCGTCGAGCGAGATCTACGGCGGGCTTCGCGCCTCATGGGACTACGGGCCGCTCGGCGTCGAGCTCAAGAACAACGTCAAGCGCCAGTGGTGGAAGTCGATGGTGCAGGGCCGCGACGACATCGTCGGGCTCGACTCATCGGTGATCCTCGCCCGTGAGGTCTGGGAGACCTCGGGCCACGTGAACGCCTTCGTGGACCCGTTGGTCGAGTGCCAGTCCTGCCACCGCCGGTTCCGGGCCGACCACCTCGAGGAGTCCAAGGGCAAGCCACTCGCCGAGATCGCCTGCCCGAACTGCGGCACCAAGGGCGCGTGGACCGAGCCGCGGATGTTCAACGGACTGCTCAAGACCTACCTCGGCCCGGTGGAGGACGAGAGCGGCCTCGCCTACCTGCGGCCGGAGACGGCGCAGGGCATCTTCATCAACTTCGCCAACGTCATGTCGTCGGCGCGGAAGAAGCCGCCGTTCGGCATCGGGCAGATCGGCAAGTCGTTTCGCAACGAGATCACCCCCGGCAACTTCATCTTCCGCACCCGTGAGTTCGAGCAGATGGAGATGGAGTTCTTCGTCCAGCCCGGCAGCGACGAGGAATGGCACCAGTATTGGATCGACACCCGGCACCAGTGGTACCTCGACCTCGGGATCACGCCGGAGAACCTGCGGCTCTACGAGCACCCCAAGGACAAGCTGTCGCACTACTCGAAGCGCACCGTCGACGTGGAGTACAAGTTCAACTTCCAGGGCCTCGAGTGGGGTGAGCTTGAGGGCGTCGCGAACCGCACTGACTACGACCTCACGGTGCACGCCGAGAAGTCCGGCGCCGACCTCTCGTACTACGACCAGGCGACCGGGGAGCGCTGGACGCCGTACGTGATCGAACCGGCCGCCGGCGTCGACCGGTGCACGCTGACCTTCTTGCTCGACGCCTACGCCGAGGACGAGGCGCCGAACACCAAGGGCGGCGTCGACCGGCGCACCGTGCTGCGCCTCGACCCGCGCTTGGCTCCGGTCAAGGCGGCGGTGTTGCCGCTCTCGCGCAACTCCGACCTGTCGCCGATGGCCCGCGACCTCGCGGCGATGCTCCGCAAGGAGTGGAACGTCGACTTCGACGACGCCGGCGCCATCGGCCGGCGCTACCGGCGACAGGACGAGATCGGGACGCCCTTCTGCATCACCGTCGACTTCGACTCACTGCAGGACCAGGCGGTCACGATTCGCTCCCGCGACACCATGATCCAGGAGCGCATCGGCCTGGACGCTGTCCGCGGCTTCCTCTCGGAGCGTCTCGGCGCTTGCTGAAGCAGGGTGGGTTGAAAGGAACACACATCTCCCCGGATTGATCATGCATAAAACCGGACAAATTCCGGCATTCGATCAAGAAGATCGGCCTAGATGTGTGTTCCTGCAAAACCACGAGCTTCGAGTGCCTGCCGGACCTCGGCGGCGACAGCGACGGGCCCGGTGCGGAGGTCGTCAGCGGTGAAGCGCAGAACATCCCAACCGGCATGGAAGAGGCGGCGGGACCGCTCGTAGTCCTTCTGCATGGCGACCTTCGAGCTGTGCCACGCGAAACCGTCGATCTCCACAACCAGACGCGCTTCTGGCCAGGCGAACTCGACCCGGGCGATCCAGACCCCGTCCGCGGTGACCTCGTATTGACAGACCGGGACGGGGAGGTCGGCGGAGCGGAAGACCAGGCGGGCGATGGTCTCGGGAACGCTGCCGCTCGTTTCGTCCACGAGGTCGACAGCCGTTGCCGCGGCCGGATAGCCGGGCATGGTCCGTCGCCGAAGCAATGCCGAGTGAAGACCGGTCCGCGACACCTGCTGAAGCCGAAGCGCCGAGTCGATCGCGGCCACCGCCTCGACCGTCGGCGCCGCTGCTGCCACGTCGATCGCCGTTCGATCGGGAGTAGTCAACGGCAGCACCCCGACGCAGGTGATCTCGTCCGCCGCGAGCGGGCGCCGGTACACGTGGGCGCCCGGTGAGGAGCAGCTCTGCTGGTCCCGCGGCGCCGTGATGGAGGCTGGTCGGGCGGCTCCAGCAGATCCCACCCCAGAACGGCGGCAGCGCTCAAATGACTGGCGACCGCGCGTGGACCCGCCTGCAGAACCGCCGTGAGCAGGGCATCACCCTCCTGGGAGTCACGCCCGCTCGCGCGAAGCACGCCGCGAGACACCAGCCACTCGCCGCGACGCACTCGGAGGGACACCCCGGCGGGGTTGTAGCCGGCATTGAGTGCCTGGCGGCGGCTGAAGATGCCGTACTGGACGGCTGACTCGGGGTCCACGAGTTCGTGCGGCACCCGTGCAGGTTCGCGGGATCAGGGCACGTCCGAGACCGCCGGAAGCGGATCTGGGGAAGGTCCGCGGCCGTCCACAGACGTCAGCGGCGGGGTGGCGACCAGGGGTCGAAGGTCGGCGGTAGGGGCGTGCACCACGGCGGGGCGAAGGCCGGCGGGGCCGGAGCCGGAGCAACGCTGCGCATCGGTGGCGGGTAGGGCGGGAGGAACGGCGGTGGCGCCGAGAACATGGGCTGCGGCGAGCCGGCGGGGCCGACCTGCCCGGGCCCCGCATACCACCGGGGCGGACCGAGGTCGCGTTCCTTCCGTGCATGCCGTACCCGCAGGAACACCGCCACCGTCAGCAGGTGCGCGATTCCGAGCACGAGGAGAAGTGCTGCCCAGGCGTAGACCACGGCGCTGACCGCGCCCGCCCGCACCTCGGCGCCGCTCGGTGCGAGCGCCGCCGCGAACCCCAGGCCGAGCAGGCCGTAGCCCACCGACGCGAGGCGATGAATCGCGGCGACCAGCATCTCGTCGGCGTCGACGACGTCGAGCAGGACGGGCGCACCCTGCCGGTAGACGGACCACGTCGCCGCACCGACGAGCGGGAGGGCAACAACCGCGTAGACGAGGTAGGTCGCGCTCAGGGAGCTCACGGCGGTCCTCCTGTCCGTCGGCCCGAAAGTAACCCGCTGTCTTCGACGCGTTCAAGAGGTCTTCGCCGACCCGGGGAGACGCGACGTCGGTAGCCTGAGCGCACGGTTCCGTCGAGGACGCAGTGCCGAGGAGCGAGTGATGGCTGACAAGCTGGTCTACGACTTCGCCGAAGGCAACCGCGACATGAAGGATCAGCTCGGCGGCAAGGGAGCCAACCTCGCCGAGATGACCAACCTCGGGCTGCCGGTCCCGCCCGGGTTCGTCATCTCCACCAGCGCTTGCCGCGCCTACCTCGAGAGCGGCGACGAGCCGGCGGAGCTCCGGGACGAGGTCGCCGAGCACCTCGACAGCCTCGAGAAGGCGATGGGCAAGAAGCTCGGGGACCCGGCCGACCCGCTGCTCGTCTCGGTCCGCTCCGGGGCCAAGTTCTCGATGCCCGGGATGATGGACACCGTCCTCAACCTGGGCCTGAACGATGAATCGGTCGAGGGCCTGGCCAGGCAGAGCGGCAGCGAGCGGTTCGCCTGGGATTCCTACCGCCGGCTGCTGGCGATGTTCGGCGAGACCGTGCTCGGCGTGGACGGTGCGCGGTTCTCCGAGGCGCTGGACGAGGTCAAGTCGGAGAAGGGGACCAAGGACGACCTCGATCTCGACGAGAACGACTGGCGGTTCGTCGTCGGCAAGTACAAGGCGGTCATCCGCGACGTCACCCACCGGGACTTCCCGCAGGATCCGCGGGAGCAGCTCGACCTCGCCATCCGTGCCGTCTTCGACTCCTGGAACGGCGAGCGCGCCCGGCTCTACCGGCGGCAGGAGCGCATCCCGAACGATCTCGGTACCGCGGTCAGCGTGGTGGCGATGGTCTTCGGCAACCTGAGCATGGATTCGGGCACGGGCGTGGCCTTCACCCGTGACCCGGGCAGCGGTGACCAGGGCGTCTACGGCGACTACCTGCAGAACGCCCAGGGCGAGGACGTGGTGGCCGGCATCCGCAACACGGTGCCCCTGGCCGACCTCGAGGGCCTCGACAAACCGTCGTACGACCAGCTGATGGACATCATGTCGACGCTGGAGCAGCACTACCTCGACCTGTGCGACATCGAGTTCACGATCGAGCGCGGCAAGCTCTGGATGCTCCAAACCCGGGTCGGCAAGCGCACTGCGGGCGCGGCCTTCCGGATCGCCACGCAGCTCGTCGACGAGGGCCTGATCGATCTGGACGAGGCGCTCACCCGCGTGACCGGCGCGCAGCTCGCCCAGCTGATGTTCCCGCGGTTCGACTCCGACGCGGAGCGCGACCAGATCGCCAAGGGTGCCAACGCCTCACCCGGTGCCGCCGTCGGCAAGATCGTGTTCGACTCGGTCAAGGCCAAGGAGGCCGCGGCCCGCGGTGAGGACGTCATCCTCGTCCGCCGGGAGACCACCCCCGACGACCTGCCCGGCATGATCGCGGCGAAGGGCATCCTTACCGAACTCGGCGGCCGCACGTCGCACGCCGCCGTCGTCGCCCGCGGCATGGGCAAGACCTGTGTGTCCGGCGCCGGCATCACCGTCGACCTGAAGGCGGGGACGCTCACTCCGGACGACGGCGGGGACCCGCTGCACGAGGGGGATCTCCTCTCCATCGACGGCAGCACCGGCGCGATCTACCGCGGTGAAGTTCCCGTCGTGCCGTCGGCCGTCGTGCAGTACTTCGAGGGCGAGATCAGCGGCACTCAGCGGGCTGACGACGACGTAGCGGGTACCGGCGACGAGGCCGCCGTCGACCTGGTGCGCAGCGTCCACCGGCTCATCACCCACGCCGACGAGAAGCGCGGGCTGGGGGTCCGCACCAACGCCGACAACGAGAGCGACTCGGCCCGCGCCCGCCGCTTCGGCGCCGAGGGCGTCGGCCTGTGCCGCACCGAGCACATGTTCCTCGGCGACCGGCGTCAGCTGGTCGAGGACCTGATCCTCGCCGAGGGGGACGAGGGCGTCGCGCAGGCCCTCGACGCTCTGAGGCCGCTGCAGCGCGAGGATTTCGTCGCCATCTTCACCGCGATGGACGGGATGCCGGTGACCGTGCGGCTCATCGACCCCCCCTTGCACGAGTTCCTGCCGTCGCTGGAGGAGATCTCGGTCCGGGTCGCGGTGGCCGAGGCCATGGGCGAGAGCGGTGGCGCAGACGGGCCAGACGGGCCAGACGGGCCAGACGGCACAGACGGCAAGGACCAGCTGCTGCTCAACGCCGTCCGCCGGTTGCACGAGTCGAACCCGATGCTCGGGCTTCGCGGCGTACGCCTCGGCCTGGTGATCCCGGGACTCTTCGGCATGCAGGTGCGCGCCATCGCCGAGGCGGCCGCCGAATGCAAGAAAAACGGCAAGGACCCGCGGCCCGAGATCATGGTGCCCCTGGTCGCCGCGGTGCAGGAGCTGGAGTTCGTGCGTGAGGAGGCGGAGAAGATCGTCGCCGACGTCGCCGAGGAGACGGGCCAGAAGGTGACGACGCTGATCGGCACCATGATCGAGGTTCCGCGGGCCGCGATGACGGCCGGGCAGATCGCCGAGGCGGCGCAGTTCTTCTCCTTCGGCACCAACGATCTGACCCAGATGGGCTGGGGTTTCTCGCGGGACGACGTCGAAGCGGCGTTCTTCAACCGCTACCTCGACCTCGGCATCTTCGGCGTTTCACCCTTCGAGTCCCTTGACCGCGACGGGGTCGGCCGGCTCGTGCGGATCGCCACCGAGGAAGGCCGGGCCGCGCGACCCGACCTCAAGCTCGGGATCTGCGGTGAGCACGGCGGCGACCCCGATTCGGTGCACTTCTTCCACGAGATCGGCCTGGACTACGTCTCCTGCTCCCCGTTCCGGGTGCCGGTCGCGCGGCTCGAAGCCGGCCGCGCCGCCCTGCTGTCCGACGCAGCCGGCAGCGATTCACGCTGACCGGCGTCGACTCGCGTCGGGGCTCGCACCGGTCGGGATCCAAGGTCCCCCGCCCCGGCCACAGACAGGGTGTGCGGGCCTCCGGTAGGGGCCTCAGTCGCCGGCGGGCCGGGGTCGGCCGCTGGCTGCTGCGCGTCGTCGTCGGCCTGCTGCTGCTGGTGGTGTTGATCGTCGGGACCACGGCGTTTCGGGTCTGGCACGCCGGCCGGACCGACAGCCGAGCCCAGACCGACGCGATCGTCGTGCTCGGCTCCGCCCAGTACAACGGGCGGCCGTCGGCCATTCTCGCCGCGCGTCTCGACCACGCCGCCCGGCTGTACAAGGCCGGGGTGGCGCCGCGAATCGTCACCGTCGGCGGCCGGGCCCAGGGCGACCGGTACAGCGAAGCCGGTGCCGGCCAGATCTATCTGGCGAGGTACGGCATCCCGGCGTCGGCGATCCTTCCGGTCGAGCAGGGAACCGACACGCTGAACTCGCTGACCGCCGCCGCTGAGGTGTTCAACAGCCACGGCTGGCATGCGGCGACGCTCGTTACCGACCCCTGGCACAGCCTGCGGGCCCGGCAGATGTTCCGCGACGTCGGCATCCGCACGCTGACCTCGCCGACGCACAGCGGACCGTCGGTGCACGACCGGACCACCGAGGTCCGCTACATCTCCCGGGAGACCGCGGCGTACCTCTTCTACCGGATCTTTGGGAACGCGACACCACCGAAGAACCGCCCGGGTGCGGTCTGACCGGCGTGGGCGCCTAGGCTCGTGCGGAGCATGAGCGATCAGGACGAGCACGGCTACTCGCCACACGATCGGGCTCGTTGGGCAGGCGAGCCGCGCAAGCTGAACGAGGCGCCGCGGGGCACCTTCGAACGCGACCGGGCCCGGGTGCTGCACTCCAGCGCGCTGCGTCGGCTGGCCGGCAAGACCCAGGTCGTCGGGGTCGGAGTCGACGACTTCCCTCGCACGCGGCTGACCCACACGCTCGAGGTCGCGCAGGTCGGCCGGGAGATCGGAGCCGCGCTGGGCGCCGACCCCGATCTCGTGGACGCCGCCGGTCTCGCCCATGACCTCGGGCACCCGCCGTTCGGGCACAACGGTGAGAAGGCGTTGGACCGGGTGGCGCAGGAATGCGGTGGCTTCGAGGGCAACGCGCAGAGCTTCCGTGAGCTGGTGCGGTTGGAGAGCAAGATCGCCGGCGCCGGGTTGAACTTGAGCCGGGCGACGCTCGACGCCGTCAGCAAGTACCCCTGGCCGCGTCGGCCGGACAGCCGGAAGTACGGCGTGTACGCCGACGATGTCGAGGCCTTCACCTGGATGCGAACCGGGGCACCGGACGGCCGCCGGTGTCTCGAAGCGCAGGTCATGGACTGGGCGGACGACGTGGCCTACTCGGTGCACGACCTCGAGGACGGCATCCACGCCGGTTTCGTCGACTTGGCCGTCCTCGACGACCCGGCCGAGGCGCAGGCCGTGGTGGACGTAGGGCGGGAGCTCTACGGTGCCGGCGACCTCGACGCCGTCGAGCGGCTGCGCGCCGCTCCGTGGTGGGTGCGTGGCCGGGCTTCGGCGAGCCAGGCCGGTCTCGTCGCGCTCAAGTCGATGACCAGTGAGCTCACGGCTCGGTTCTCACTCGCTGCCACGCTCGCCACCCGCGAGCGGTACGGCACGGGGTCGTTGAGCCGGTACGACGCCGACCTGGTGGTGCAGGCTGACGAGCGCGCGGAGTGCGCGGTGCTGAAGGCCGTGACGGCGCGGTGGGTGATGAACCGCTCGGGCGTGGCGTCGGCTCAGTCGCGTGAGCGGGAGCTGCTGGTCGCGTTGGTGACGGCCATTCGCGACGCCGCGCCCGAGCCCCTGGAGCCGATCCTGCAGGCGCCATGGCGGGACGCTCGGGACGACGGAGCGAGGCTGCGGGTGATCATCGACCAGGTGGCCCGCTTGACCGACGCCTCCGCGGTGCGCTGGTACGAGCGGTTGGTGGGCCGTGGGTGAACGGGCGACGGTGACCGGAGGGTCCGGCCGACGCCGAGCCGTCCGTTAGT
>DATITC010000089.1:0-9016 GCA_035468175.1 Frankiaceae bacterium
CGGGGGCCGCGTTGCTCACGAGCTTCCTCACGCGATGAGCGGCCTCCAGTTCAGCCGCGCCGGCGCGGGCGATCCGCTCGTGCTCATCCACGGCATCGGCGACACCCGAGCCGCGTGGACAACGCTGATCGAGCCGCTGTCCGCGCATCACGAGGTGTACGCGGTCGACCTGCCCGGTTTCGGCACCTCGCCGGGGCTGCCGGCGACCGAGACCCCGGACGCACCGGCCCTCGCACGCGCGGTGGCGACCTGGATGGATCAGCAGGGGCTGGAGACCGTGCATCTCGCCGGCTCGTCTCTCGGAGGGTGGGTCTCGCTCGAGCTCGCCAGGATGGGGTTGGCGCGGACGGTGTTGGGTCTGTCACCGGCCGGGTTCGCCAGCGATGCCGATCAGCGACGCGCGGTCGCGATGCTCAAGCTGGCTCGGGGCCTGGCGGAGCGCCTGTCGCCGGACGGACGCGGCATTTCCCCGCGGACTCGACGGGTTCTGGGGCCCGCCGCGGTGCGGACGCTCACGCTCTCCTCGTTGGCGGCGCGTCCGTGGCGGTGGCCGGCCGAGGACGCCTGCGCCGCTTGGGAGGCGTTGGCCGCGGCGACCGGGTGGGACGGGACGTTGGCCGCCCTGGAGCAGGGCCGCTACGCGCCGCCGCCCGGCGGGCTCGATGTCCCGGTCACCCTCGCCTGGGGCGCGAAGGACCGGCTGCTCCCACCACGGCAGCGGGCTCGCGTGCGCGAGGTGCTGCCGAACGCCCGGGTCGGGCTGCTGCCCGGCTGCGGCCACCTGCCGATGTGGGACGACCCCGAGTTGGTCGCTCGGGTCGTCCTTACCTCCACCACCCAGACGAGCTGACTCAGCTGCGCTGAACCGGGGCCGCACGGCGCTGCAGCTCACTGGTCACCGCGGTGATCAGCGCCGGAGTGCTGATGTCGGCGAACGGACCGCCCTGATACGGGATGGTCCAGACGTGCAGCATCTGCAGCGTCGGTCCGACCGCTGAACCGGGGGCGCAAGCCCCGTTCCGGCCCGGGTTCAGCGCTGTGCCGCGGACCGGGTCGACGCAGAGGTTCGTGTGGATGTGCCACGAGGTCAGTGCCCCCCCGATCAGCGGCCCCTGCGGCTGCGCCGGCTCGGCGATGTACATCGCGCCCAGCAGCATCGAGATGCGGCCGTAGCTGACGTAGACCAGCGACTCCACGCGCTGCGGGTCCAGCATCCGGCCGTCGTTCTGGAACACGTGGTTGGCGACGTGCACCAGCGGCCCGGTCTGGTTGACGACCTGGTAACCCGCCCGCTCGGCGGCCTGCAGCGTCGGGTAGCGGTTGGCGACAGCCGCGGTGGTGTCGGCGGCCAAGAGCTCCGCGGCGGCCCGCTGCGCTGACGTGACCTGGGCGTCCGTGCAGTTGCCTGCGGCGTGCCCGACGTCGGCAAGGTCGGCGACGCCGCCGGTGGTGGCCGCGTGGCTGTGGCAGCCGGCCACCCAACCCGCCGGGATGTCCCCGGAGGCGACGGCGTGGCTGTGACCGGCGAGCTCGCCGTGGGCGTGCTGGTGTCCGCCGATGGACGGGACCAGGGAAGCGGTCGTCGTGCCGACGACACCAGCGATCAGCACACCGACGCCGGCGAGGGCGACCGGCGCGCGCAGCCGGATCTGCGGTACCCGCCGCATCAGCAGCAGCACCGCGGCCACGGCCACGACCACCTCCAGCATGGTGCTGACGACGTCGATGAACGACGCCGGCTCCGCCTGCCCGGCCTGCGGCCCGAACGGCATGCCGGCGGTCCGGCTGAGGGCCCACACGCCGATGGTGCCGAGCTGGACCACGAGGCCCGCCTCGACGACGAGCCGCCGCCGGGAGGTCAGAAGCGCCACCGAGTAGGCGACCTGCACCCACGCCAGGACGCCGAAGAACAGGCCGGCCATCTTCCACTCGAGCCAGTGCTCGGGCATGACCGCGAAATGGATGGCTGCGCAGCCGAACGAGGCGGCAGCGCCGATGTAGCGCAATGGCAGGTCCGCCTGGATCGTGGCTCGGCGGCCGACGAGCGGTCCGTCCGGCGGCCGAGCTGCCGTCTGCTGGTCCTTCGTGGGTGCTGTTGCCTGGGGCGGGAGCTGCTGCTCCGGGGAAGGGGTCAGAAGCGTCACAAGCTCATTGTCGGCCACGCCGACGCTCGCGCAATGCGGATCCTCTGGATCAGGCGGATACGGCCGCTCCGGCGACGGTTCGGCCCGCTCCGGCGACGGTCCCGCCCGCTGCTACAGGTCGATGCCGATGTACTTCGTCTCGAGGTACTCCTCGATGCCTTCGAAGCCGCCCTCGCGGCCGAAGCCGGACTGCTTCACGCCACCGAACGGCGCGGCAGGGTTCGAGACGAGGCCCTTGTTGAGGCCGGCCATGCCGACCTCGAGCCCTTCGAGGACGCGCAGCGCGCGGGAGAAGTCGCGGGTGAAGACGTAGGCGACGAGCCCGAACTCGCTGCTGTTGGCCGCGTCCAGCGCCTCCTGCTCGGTCGAGAACGTCGCGACCGGGGCCACCGGGCCGAAGATCTCCTCGGAGAGCACGCGCGCGTTCTTCGGGACGTCGCCCAACACGGTCGGCTGGTAGAAGTAGCCGGCGCCCTCGCCCTTCGAGCCGCCGGCGCGAACGGTCGCGCCCTTCTCGATGGCGTCATCGACGAGTTCGGCGACCTTGCCCTGCTGGTCAGCGTCGATGAGCGGACCGACGTCGATGCCAACCTCGGTGCCGCGGCCGACCTTCAGCGCGCCGATCTTGTCCGCCAACCGGGTGGTGAACTCCTCGGCGATCGACTCGTGCACGTGGAAGCGGTTGGCGGCTACGCAGGACTCGCCCATGTTCCGCATCTTGGCGACCACGGCCTGCTCGACCGCCTTGTCGAGGTCGGCGTCCTCGAACACGATGTACGGCGCGTTGCCGCCGAGTTCCATCGAGAGCTTGAGCAGCGTCTGCGCCGCCTGCTCCATGAGTAGCCGCCCGACCTCGGTGGAACCGGTGAAGGAGAGCTTGCGGAGGCGCTGGTCCTGGATGAGCGGCTTCATGATCTTGCCGGTCGAGCTCGAGGTGATGATCGACAGCACGCCCTCGGGCAGGCCGCACTCGAGGAAGATCTGACCGAGCGCCAGCATCGTGAGCGGGGTGGCGCTCGCGGGCTTGACGATCATGGTGCAGCCGGCGGCGATGGCGGGGCCGATCTTCCGGGTGCCCATGGCGGCGGGGAAGTTCCACGGCGTGATGAGCAAGCACGGGCCGACCGGCTGCTTCATGGTCAGGAGGCGACCCTGGCCGTTCGGCTCGTTTGACCACCGGCCGTTGACCCGCACGGCCTCCTCGGAGAACCAGCGCAGGAACTCGGCGGCGTAGATGATCTCGCCCTTGCTCTCGGCGAGGGTCTTGCCCATCTCCATGGTCATGAGGAGGGCAAGGTCGTCCTGCCGGTCGATCATCATCTGGTACGCGCGCCGAAGGATGTCACTGCGCTCGCGGGGTGCCACAGCCTTCCAGCTGTGCTGCGCCTCGCTGGCCGCGGCCAGGGCAGCCATCGCGTCTTCGGCCGTCGCGTTGGCGATCTGACAGAGCGGCTCCCCGGTGGCCGGGTCCTCGACCGTCATCGGCTCGCCGGAGCCGTCCGTCCACTTCCCACCGATCAGCAGCTGCTTCGCGACCGCATCCAGAACTCGCTGCTCATCCTTCGTCTGCGCCATACATGAAACCTAGCCCCGTGGGCCGTGCGCAAACGAAGGGAGTTCGGGCTGATCGGATTGGCGATCGATTGGCGGCCGATCCCGGACGCCAACCGCCCTCGTCGGCCGGGGAGGCGACGGGGGCGGTTGCGGGGGAGGGGTGCCTCCGGCCGGGTGAGGCGTCAGATCTGCTCGGCGCCGCGCTTGAACTGTGCGGCGACCTCGGCCACCCGCTGGCCGGAGTAGGTCGCGGACGCGAGCTCCATGTCACCGGGGGGGTTGGCACCGTTGGCGCTGACGTGCGAGGCGCCGTAGGGGTTGCCTTCCTCGAACTTGATCGGGTCGGTGTAGCCCGGCGGGACGATGAAGCCGCCGAAGTGGTACATCGTGTTGTAGAGCGCGAGCAGCGTCGACTCCTGGCCACCGTGGGCGGTGCCGGTCGAGGTGAAGCCCGAGTAGATCTTGTTGGCCAGCTGGCCCTGCGACCACTGCGGGCCGAGGGTGTCGAGGAACTGCTTCAGCTGAGCGGCGACGTTGCCGTAGCGGGTCGGGGTGCCGAAGATGACGGCGTCGGCCCACAGCATGTCGTCCGCGGTCGCCTCCGGGACGTCCTGGGTCTCGAGGGCGTGCTTCGACCAGCCCTCGTTCGACTCGATGGCCTCGCGGGGGGCGAGTTCCTGCACCTTGCGGACGCGAACCTCGGCTCCGGCCTTCTCGGCGCCCTGGCGGACGGCCTCGGCCAGCTGGTACACGCTGCCCGTGGCCGAGTAATAGATGACGGCGACCTTGACTTGTTCGCTCATGCATGACTCCTGGTGCTAGCTAGTTGCACGTTCAACATCTGCTGTGAGTATGCAACAGAAGTTGACCGTTGAACCATCCCGTCGGCCGCGGCTTCTGTTGCAGAAGCAACTAGCCGTGTGCCCGGGGCGGATTAGGTCACTCGTCATCGTGCAAATCCCCACGAAACGGACCTCCGTGGGTGGGCCGAGACCCGCGTCCGCGCGTGCCAGCGGAACGCTGCCGGGAGAGATCACCGAGGGCCGGACGGGCCGGTTCCCGTGGTTCCGGGCAGCGTTCGCCAGCGGGCGCCCCCGACGCGGATGTCGGTAGTTGGCCCGGGTACGCAGGAGTCAGCCACCATCCGCGAACACAGGAGTCCTCATGGCCCAGGAACTGTCTGGTAAGCGCATCGCCTTCCTCGTCGCCCCCGAGGGCATCGAGCAGGTCGAGCTGACCGAGCCCTGGAAGGCGGTGCAGGACGCGGGCGGCCAGCCGGTGCTGGTCTCCACGCAGACCGGTGAGGTCCAGGCGTTGAACCACCTCGATAAGGCGGACACCTTCCCGGTCGACGCCACCGTCGACGCCGGGTCCGACGGCTTCGACGGCCTTGTGCTGCCGGGCGGCGTCGCCAACCCCGACAACCTGCGGACGAACCCGGCTGCGGTCAGCTTCGCCAAGTCCTTCTTCGACAGCGGCCGACCGGTCGCCTCCATCTGCCACGCACCGTGGACGCTCGTCGAGGCCGACGTGGTCCGCGGTCGTCGGATGACGAGCTGGCCGAGCCTGCAGACGGACCTCCGCAACGCCGGTGCCGAATGGGTGGACGAGGAGGTCGTCGTCGACACCTCCGGCCCGAACACGCTCATCTCGAGCCGCAAGCCCGACGACCTGAAGGCTTTCTGCAGCGCCGTCATCGAGCAGTTCGCCGGCTGACCGCCACCGCAGGACGCGCTGGGCAGTTCCGGGACCACCAGGTCCGGGGAGCTGCCCAGCTCTCGTTGTTCGCCTGTCGGATGCCTCCGGGGTACCCCGCGCTCGTACGGTGGTTTCCGTGAGCTCACCTATCGACCCCGATCGCATTGCCGATGCTGCGCAGGGTCCGACCAGCCGCAAGAACGGGCCACCCGAACGGCAACGAGGTCCCGTCACGTTGCGCCGGGACCAGGTGCAGCCGTCGACCACCGACCAGCGGCTGCTGGACACCAGGGGTCCGTCCGACTGGGTGCACACCGACCCGTGGCGTGTTCTCCGTATCCAGTCCGAGTTCGTCGAGGGCTTCGGTCTGCTCGCCGAGCTCCCGGCCGCGGTGACCGTGTTCGGATCAGCTCGGACTTCGCGGGATTCCGACGACTACGCGCAGGCCATGACGCTCGGCGGGCTGTTGGCGTCGGCCGGCTACGCCGTGATCACCGGCGGCGGCCCGGGCGTGATGGAGGCGGTGAACCGAGGCTGCCAGGAGACCGGCGGCCTGTCCGTCGGGCTCGGCATCGAGCTTCCGTTCGAGCAGTTCCTGAACGAATGGGTCGACCTCGGCCTCAACTTCCGCTACTTCTTCGCCCGCAAGACGATGTTCGTCAAGTACGCGCAGGCATTCGTCATCCTGCCGGGCGGGTTCGGCACGCTCGACGAGTTGTTCGAAGCGCTGACGCTCGTGCAGACCGGCAAGGTCACGCGCTTCCCCGTGGTTCTGGTGGGCGTCGCCTACTGGCAGGGACTGCTCGACTGGATCCGGACCGCCGTCGTTCCCTCCGGGTGCATCTCGGCCGAAGACCTCGACCTGATCACGCTGACCGACGATCTGGACGAGGTCGTCTCCGTGATCCAGGAGAGTCACCACCGCGTGGGGCGGGCCGGGAGCGGGTTCGACGCGATGGAGGGCTGACCTCCTTCGTGCGCATCTGCGTCTACTGCTCCTCGAGCAGCAGCATCGACGACGGCTACATCGCCCTGGCCGACCAGCTCGGAACGGCCCTGGCCCGCCGCGGCCACTCACTGGTCAGCGGGGGCGGAAGCGTGTCCAGCATGGGCGCGGTCGCGCGGGCCGTCCGAGCCGAGGGCCGCCACACGCTCGGTGTCATCCCGGAGGCGCTGCTCGAGCTCGAGGTCGGGGACCGGGGCGCGGACGAGTTGCTCGTCACCCGGACGATGCGGGAGCGCAAGGCGTTGATGGACGAGCGCGCCGACGCCTTCGTGGCGCTGGCAGGCGGCCTGGGCACGCTGGAGGAGCTGCTGGAAATCTGGGTCGGCCGGGTCCTGCGGCTGCACGTCAAGCCGGTGGTTGTCCTCGATCCGCAGGGATTGTTCACCGCGCTCCGCCACCAGGTCGACGTGCTCGTCGAGCAGGGGTTCGCCCGAGCGAGCGCCCGGGACGCGGTCAGCTGGGTGACGTCGGTCGACGAGGCCCTCGACCTGGTCGAGCGGGGAGCTAGCACCGAGCGGGGAGCCGGTACCGAGCAGCAGGCCGCCGACGCCGAGGAGCTCGCCGAGGGCGAGTGAGGCTCGAACGGTGACGCTCCGGCGAGTCCGCGCTCAGGCGAGTCCGGCTCAGGCGAGTCCGCGGCGGCTGACGCGAGGTTCCGCGTCGCCCCGCACCGCACGAATCGTGTCCAGGACGCGCCGGGCAGGGCGGACCGCATGGGTGCGGACCATCCGCGCCCCCAGCCAGGCCGCGACCGCGGTGACCGCCAGCGTCGCCTCCAACCGGTCGCCGAGCTCCAGGTCCAGGGCCTCGCCGAGGAAGTCCTTGTTGCTCATCGCCACGAGGACCGGCCAGTCGGTCATCGTCAGCTCGCCCAACCGCCGCGTGATCTCCAACGAGTGGCGGGTGTTCTTGCCGAAGTCGTGGCCGGGATCGATCACGACGCCGTCCCGCCGCACCCCGACGTCCACCGCCCGCTCGGCCAGCCCGGTGATGGTGGTGAGGACGTCCGCAACGACGTCCTCGTAGGCGATGCGGTGCGGCCGGGTCCGCGGCGGGAGATGGCCGGCGTGCGTGCAGACCAGCCCGAGCCCGAACTCGGCGGCCACCTCGGCCAGCCGTGGGTCGGTGCCACCCCAGGCGTCGTTGAGCAGGTCGGCGCCTTCCGCGGCGACAACCCGCCCGACCTCCGCGCGGTAGGTGTCGACGCTGAGCACCAGGTTCGGATACCGGCTGCGCACGGTGCCGACGAACATCGCGACCCGGCGGGTCTCCTCGCCCGCGTCGACGTCGTGGCCGGGGGCGGCTTTGACGCCGCCGATGTCGACGATGTCCGCGCCTTCCGCGACGGCCCGGTCGACGGCGTCGAGAGCCTCCGCTTCGCCGTAGGTCGCGCCTCGGTCGAAGAACGAGTCGGGTGTGCGGTTGACGATGGCCATCAGGGCGATCTCGTCGGGCCTGAAGCGGCGCGAGCCGAGACGGAGGTCCACTGCTCCACTTCTACCCGCTGGGCGGACCGGCGGGGTTCGACCGCCCGTCCGGAGCCTCCTGTGCTCAGCCGCCGGTGCTCAGGTGCCGGTGCTCAGGTGCGTCCCAGCCGAATGCTGGCACCATGCTTGCCATGGTGCTGATCGTCGAGCTGCTGCTCGCCGCCGGAATCCTCGGCGGTGTGTACCGGTGGGCGACCCGGCCGGGGGACCGCATGTCGGTGGTCGAGCCGGATCGCCGCCCAGCCGAGAGACAGGACGGTCCGCTCACCGCGGACGATCTCGTCGCGATGCACATCCCCGCGGGTCTCGGCTACCGGAAGGTCGACGTCGACCGCTTGCTCGATCGTCTCGCCCGGCAGCTGCCCCGTGCGGTCTATGAGTCGACGGGCCCGGGGGAGCAGCTGCACGATGGGTCCGATGGCGAGCCGGCCGGCCGCCAAACGGCGACCTCAATCGTCGACGGACGGCCGCCGTCGGTGTCGCTCGACAAGGAGGCGGATCATGGCTGAACTGGCGCTGTCGGTGGACATCGACGCCCCGCCGGAGGTGGTGTTCGACGCCCTGACCGACTGGACCGGCCAGCACGAGTGGATGGCCGGCACGAACGTCCGGGTCAGCTCTGGCGACGGTCGTTCTGTCGGTTCCCGCATCCTGGCGCGGACCGCCGCCGGCCCGGTCGGCTTCGACGACCCGATGGAGATCACGGGCTGGGAGCGGCCGAAGCGGGTTCAGGTCCATCACCTCGGGCGCGTGGTGCGGGGCGATGGTGTTTTCGAGGTCGAGGCCCTGCCGGACGGCCGCAGCCGCTTCCACTGGGTGGAGTGGATCGAGGTGCCGCTGGGGACGTTCGGGCTGGTCGGCTTCACCCTCACGCGGCCTGTGATGGCGCGGGCGATCCTGCCGTCGTTGCGGAGCTTCGCCCGGTGGGCGGAGCGGCGGGCCGCTGGGTGAGGGAGCGGCGGGCCGCTGGGTGAGAGACCGGCGGGCCTTTGCCGAGCTGTGCGGGCTTGCGCCGGTCACAGGAGCCTGTCTCAATTTGGGGTGTCGCTACTGCGGTGATCTTGGTGATGGCGAGAGGCTCGTCGGGTGGCGCTTGAGTTCCGTCCGGTCGATCGTAATCAGCTGTT
>DATITC010000090.1:0-2579 GCA_035468175.1 Frankiaceae bacterium
ACACACGCACGTAACCTCGGCCGGTGGAGGTAGAGCACTGATGAGTGGCAGCACCCCGCCCAGCGCGGCACCCGGCACCCTGGTCAAGAGCGTGGTCGAACTCGACCGCGTCGTCATCCGGCTCGCCGGCGACTCAGGCGACGGCATGCAGCTGACCGGAAACCGCTTCACCAGCGAGACGGCGTCCTTCGGCAACGACCTGTCGACGTTGCCGAACTTCCCGGCCGAGATCCGGGCGCCGACGGGCACCCTCCCGGGTGTCAGCTCCTTCCAGCTGCACTTCGCCGACCACGACATCATGACGCCGGGTGACGCACCCGACGTGCTGGTCGTGATGAACCCGGCGGCGCTGAAGGCCAACCTCGCCGACCTGCCCGGCGGAGGTCTGCTGATCGCCGATTCCGACCAGTTCAGCCCCCGGAACCTCGCGAAGGTCGGCTACGCGAGCAATCCGCTCGAGGACGGCTCGCTCGAGGGCTGGCAGCTGGTCAGCGTGCCGCTCACGAGCATGACCACCGACGCGCTCGCCAAGTCCGGGCTGGGCAAGAAGGAGGCCGAGCGGAGCAAGAACATGTTCACCCTCGGCCTGCTCTCCTGGATGTATCACCGGCCGACCGAGGGCACGATCCGCTTCCTCGAGCGCCAGTTCCGCAAGAAGCCCGAGATCGCGGCGGCCAACATCGCCGCCTTCCGGGCCGGCTTCAACTACGGCGAGACCACCGAGGCGTTCGCGGTCTCCTACGAGATCAAGCCGGCGCCGATGGCACCGGGGGTCTACCGCAACATCTCGGGCAACCAGGCACTGAGCCTCGGGCTGGTGGCGGCGGGGCAGCGCTCCGGACTGCCGGTGTTCCTCGGCGCGTACCCGATCACGCCGGCGTCGGACATCCTGCACGAGCTGTCCAAGCACAAGGCGTTCGGCGTCCGCACCTTCCAGGCCGAGGACGAGATCGCCGGAATCGGCGCGGCGCTCGGCGCCTCGTTCGGTGGCGCCCTCGGCGTGACGACGACGTCCGGGCCGGGCATCTCGCTGAAGTCGGAGGCCATCGGGCTCGCCGTCATGATCGAGCTGCCCCTCGTCATCGTCGACGTCCAGCGCGGCGGGCCCTCGACCGGTCTGCCGACGAAGACCGAGCAGTCCGACCTGCTGCAGGCCATGTTCGGCCGCAACGGCGAGGCGCCGGTTCCGGTCATCGCCCCGCGCTCCCCCGGTGACTGCTTCGACGCCGCGCTCGAGGCGACCCGGATCGCGCTCACCTACCGCACCCCAGTGATCCTGCTGTCCGACGGCTACCTCGCCAACGGCTCCGAGCCGTGGGCGGTGCCGAGCAGCGAGGACCTGCCCGACCTGAGCGTCCGGTTCGCCACCGAGCCCAACGGCCCGGACGGCGAGTTCCTGCCCTACGAGCGCGACCCGGAGACGCTGGCCCGCGCTTGGGCCGTTCCGGGGACCGCGGGGCTGCAGCACCGCGTCGGTGGGCTCGAGAAGGCCGACCTGACCGGCAACATCTCCTACGACCCGGCCAACCACGACTTCATGGTCCGGACCCGGCAGGCGAAGATCGACGGCATCGCCGCGAGCCTGCCGCCGACGGAGGTGGACGACCCGGACGGCGACGCACGGGTCGCCGTCATCGGCTGGGGTTCCACCTACGGGCCGATCGGGTCCGCCTGCCGGCGGATCCGGACGTCGGGCCGGTCGATCGCGCAGATCCACCTGCGGCACCTCAACCCGATGCCGGCCGACCTCGGCGAGATCCTGGCGCGCTACGACCGGGTCGTCTGCCCCGAGATGAACCTGGGTCAACTGGCCCTGCTGCTCCGGGCCAGGTACCTGGTCGACGTCGAGAGCCACACACAGGTCCGCGGGTTGCCCTTCCGGGCCGCCGAACTCGCGGCCGTGATCCAAGAGGTCATCGACCGGTCAGCCGCTCCGGTGGCCGCCGTCGCGAACGGAGAGGCGCTGTGAGCACCGACCTGGGCATGCCCGTTGCCGGTCCCATCGACGAGGCGATCGCCCGGTCGGTCGAACTGGCCGGCGAGAAGCAGACCGCCCTGAAGGCCAAGGACTTCAAGACCGATCAGGAGGTGCGCTGGTGCCCCGGGTGCGGTGACTACGTCATCCTCAACGCCGTCCAGAGCTTTCTGCCGAGCCTCGGCATCGCCCGCGAGGACATGGTCATCGTGTCGGGGATCGGCTGCTCCTCGCGGTTCCCGTACTACCTGAACACGTACGGCATGCACTCGATCCACGGGCGTGCCCCCGCGATCGCGACCGGTCTGGCCGCCTCGCGCCCCGACCTGTCGGTCTGGGTCGTCACCGGCGACGGCGACGCGCTGTCCATCGGCGGCAACCACCTCATCCACACGCTGCGCCGCAACGTGAACGTGACGATCCTGCTGTTCAACAACCGGATCTACGGCCTCACCAAGGGGCAGTACTCCCCCACGTCCGAGGTCGGGAAGGTCACCAAGTCCACGCCCATGGGATCGCTGGACCACCCGTTCACCCCGGTGTCACTGGCGCTCGGGGCCGACGCGACCTTCGTCGGCCGGGCGATGGACTCCGACCGGAAGGG
>DATITC010000091.1:0-5827 GCA_035468175.1 Frankiaceae bacterium
CGAGCCGTGTCCACCCGATTCAGCTGAAAGGTCCGGCTCCCGCCGAGCGCCGCCGCGGCCTCTTCCCCGGCCTCGTCCACCGGCTCGACCGACATCGCCGAACCCTCCGACACCGGCACCGCCACCGGCTTCGGCCCCGCCGCGACCGCCATGGCCTCCGCGAACACCGCCTGAAACAACCGGATCAACCGCTCGCAACCCGTCATCACCGTCAGCACGTCGGCCCGGCCGAGCCGACCGACCTCCACCTCCAACGCCGCCCGCGCCGACTCCACCCCAGGAACACCCTCGAACACCCGTCTATCGAACATGAGTTCGATTCAAGCAGCAGGGTCCGACAAGAAATCGGGCCGGGCGGAGCGGCAAGGCACCGTCGCACTGCCTCGAACGCCTTCGTCGGCAGGCGCGCCGCTCGCGTGGCCGGGTCGCTCCTGCCGCGATCTCGACCCCGGGGGATGGTGGAAAGGTGGAGCTATGGTTCCACCATTGGAGCTATTCTGGCGTCATGAGCCTGAACATCAAGAACGCCGAGGCCGCGGAGCTGGCGCGCCGCCTCGCCGCCGCGACCGGTGAGAGCGTTACGAGGGCGGTCACCGTTGCAGTCCGAGAACGTCTGGATCGACTGCAGAGCCAAGACCATGACCGGACGGCCCTTCGAAGGGCGCGACTCTCCGAGATTGCGCACGACGCGGCCCGTCACTGGGTGGAGCCCTACCGCTCGACGGACCACGGGGATCTGCTCTACGACGACAGCGGACTTCCGCTGTGATCGTCGACAGCTCCGCGATCATCGCGGTTCTCAAGGAGGAACCGGACGCAGCTCGATTTGTTGAGGCACTTGCCCGAGCATCCGTTACACGGATGTCGGCGGGCAACTACGTTGAGACCGCCGCGGTCGTCGATCGCAATAACGACCCCGTGCTGAGCCGACGGCTGGACGATCTACTCGACGCCGCTGGCGTGGTGATCGAGCCGCTCACTGCCGAACACGGGAAGATCGCACGTCAGGCCTACCGCGACTTCGGTAGGGGAAGTGGCCATTCGGCGCGCCTCAACCTAGGAGACTGCTTCGCCTACGCGCTCGCCCGAGCCACCGGGGAGCCGCTGCTCTTCCAAGGTGATGACTTCGCCCAAACCGATCTTGGATCGGCCCTGGACGCACCGGGCTGATCGTCCCCCATCCTGGGAACGCGTGCGAACGACGAAAGCCGCCGACGTGATTGCGTCGGCGGCTCTCGTGTGGAGCAGGCAGATCAGCCCTTGACGGCCTTCTGCAGCGCCTCGACGCGGGTCGTGGCCTCCCAGGTGAAGTCCATTTCGGGGCGACCGAAGTGGCCGTACGCCGCGGTCTGCGCGTAGATCGGACGCAGCAGGTCGAGGTCACGGACGATGGCGGCCGGGCGGAGGTCGAACACCGCGAGGACGGCGTCCTGGATCTGCATGTCCGGGACCGTGCCGGTGCCGAAGGTCTGCACGAACAGACCGACGGGATGCGCCTTGCCAATGGCGTAGGCGACCTGGACCTCGCAGCGGGTGGCGAGGCCGGCGGCGACGACGTTCTTCGCCACCCAGCGCATCGCGTAGGCCGCGGAGCGGTCGACCTTGGACGGGTCCTTGCCGCTGAACGCACCGCCACCGTGACGGGCCATGCCGCCGTAGGTGTCGACGATGATCTTGCGGCCGGTCAAGCCGGCGTCACCCATCGGGCCACCGATCTCGAACCGACCGGTCGGGTTGACCAGGAGGCGGTAGCCGCTGGTGTCGAGGCCGAGCTTGGCGATCTCCGGCTCCACGACGTGCTCGCGGACATCCGGGGTCAGCAGGGTGTCGATGTCGATGTCAGCGGCGTGCTGGCTGGAGACGACCACGGTGTCCAGACGGACCGGCTTGTCACCGTCGTACTCGATGGTCACCTGGGTCTTGCCGTCGGGACGCAGGTACCCGACGACGCCTTCCTTGCGCACCCGGGACAGGCCGGCGGCCAGTCGGTGCGCGAGCGCGATCGGCAACGGCATGAGCTCGGGCGTCTCGTCGCAGGCGAAGCCGAACATCAGGCCCTGGTCGCCGGCGCCCTGCTTGTCGAGGTCGTCCTCGGAGGACTCGGTACGCGACTCGAAGGCGTCATCCACGCCCTGAGCGATGTCGGCGGACTGAGCGCCGATGGACACGCTGACGCCACAGGAGGCGCCGTCGAAGCCCTTCTTCGACGAGTCGTAGCCGATCTCGAGGACGGTCTTGCGGACGATGTCAGCGACCTCGACGTAGGTGCTCGTGGTCACCTCACCCGCGACGTGCACCTGGCCGGTGGTCAGCATCGTCTCGACGGCGACCCGGCTGCGCGGGTCGTCCTTGATCATGGCGTCGAGGATCGAGTCGCTGATCTGGTCGGCGATCTTGTCGGGGTGACCCTCGGTTACGGACTCGGATGTGAAGAGGCGGCTGGCCACGGTGCTCCCGGCGGTCGCGAAAATGGTTGAATCGGTGCCCAGTGTAGCGAGAGGGCCAAGCCCTTGGTTGACCGGCTCCAAATTCTCCACCAGAACCGTCAAGTTCGACGGCTAGGAGAATCAGTCAGCGGACGGGTAGCCGTTCGACGACCAGGTCCCAGACACGGTGCGACACCAGGTCCTTCGTCGTCGCGGGCACCTCGGTCGAACTGCCGTCCGCCGCTAGCACGACGGCGGCGTTGTGCGCGACCTCGAAGCCTGCGGACTCCCCCACCTCGTTCACGACGAGCAGATCAGCACCCTTGCTGCGAAGCTTGTCCCGCCCGTGGTCGAGGACGCTGCGATCCGGGCTTCCGGTCTCCGCGGCAAAGCCGACGAGCACTTGCGGTGATCGTCCGGCGCGCCGGCTGGGGTCGCAGAGCTCAGCGAGGATGTCGGGGTTGCGGGCGAGCTCCAGCGGCGCCGGCTCGCCGTCCTGCTTCTTGATCTTGTATTGCTGCCGACCCGCCGGTCGGAAGTCGGCGACCGCAGCCGCCATGACCACCGCGTCCGCCCGCTCCGCCGCCGCGAACACGGCCTCGCGCATCTGTTCGGCGGTACCGACTCGCACCACCTCGGCGCCGGCAGGGTCGGCGAGGGCGACGTTGGCACTGACCACGACCACCTGCGCGCCGCGCGCCACCGCGGCGCGGGCCAGGGCGTAGCCCTGCCGTCCGCTCGACCTGTTCCCGAGGAAGCGCACCGGGTCCAGCGGTTCGCGCGTGCCACCCGCCGACACGACGACGCGACGGCCCTCCAGATCGAGATCGTGCTTGCCGCGGCCCAGGATCGACCGCGCCACGAAGGCAATCTCGTCGGGGTCCGGTAGCCGCCCCTTTCCGGTGTCGACGCCGGTGAGACGCCCGACCGCCGGTTCGATCACGACGTTGCCGCGACGACGCAACGTCGCCACGTTCTCGACGGTCGCCGGGTGGTCCCACATCTCCGTGTGCATGGCCGGGGCGAAGACCACCGGACATCGCGCCGTGAGCAGGGTGGAGGTCAGCAGATCGTCCGCCCGTCCGGCCGCGGCCCGCGCCAACAGATCGGCGGTTGCCGGCACCACCAGGACGAGGTCGGCCTCGCGGCCGAGCCGCACATGGGGAACGGCTTCGACATCGGTCCAGACGTCGGAGGCGGCCGGTTCGCCGGACAGTGCGGCCCAAGTGGCCGCGCCGACGAAATGCAGCGCAGCCTCCGTCGGGACGACGCGCACGCGGTGACCGCTTTCGGTCAAGTTGCGGAGGACCTCGGCCGCCTTGTACGCCGCGATCCCGCCGGCGACGCCCAGGACGACGAAAGGCTTCCGAACCGGCTCGCTCACCGGTTCACCTGCTCGCTAGGACGCGGAAGAGGTCAGGCAGAAGCTGGCGGCTCGGCCAGCTGCTCGGCGGTGAGAAGCCCGGAGTTGATCTCACGCAGCGCGATCGACAGCGGCTTTTCCTGCGGGCTTGTGGTCTCGACCAGCGGACCGACGTACTCGAGCAGACCCTCGCCCAGCTGGCTGTAGTACGCGTTGATCTGTCTCGCGCGCTTGGCAGCGAAGATCACGAGCTTGTACTTGGCGTCGGCTACGGCCAGGAGCTCATCGATGGGCGGGTTGGTGATGCCAATTGGTGCGGCTGGGGTGCTGCCCACGAGTGAACCTCCGAAAAGCTGCTCCGTACCGATGCGGGCCAGTGGCACACGCATCCGCGGCACGGAACAAAGAAAATGACTAGTCGAGCATCAACGCTACCAGTCGGTCCGCGGCCGCTTCGATCTCGTCGTTGATCACCACGGCGTCGAACTCGCCCTCTGCGGCCAACTCGTCTCGTGCGACCTCGAGCCGTTGGCGGACGACGTGCACCGGCTCCGTCGCCCGGGCGCTGAGCCGACGCTCCAACTCCCGCCACGACGGCGGAGCCAAGAAGACCAGTTGAGCCTCGGGCATGGAATCCCGGATCTGCCTCGCGCCCTGCAGCTCGATCTCGAGCAGTGCCGGCACCCCCTGCTCGAGCTGCTCCGCGACAGCGGCGCGGGGCGTGCCGTAGCAATTGCCCGCGTAGCACGCGGACTCGAGCAGCTCGTCGGCCGTGCGCATGCGACGGAATTCGTCCTTGTCGACGAAGAAGTACTCGACCCCGTGGCGCTCACCTGGACGCGGCGACCGGGTCGTCGCGCTGATCGAAACCCAGATGTCCGGGTGCCGGCGGCGCACCGCCTGGACAACGCTGCCCTTGCCGACCCCGGAGGGTCCGGACAGCACCGTCAGGCGGGACGCCACCGACTCGAGGATCGAACGTCGTACGAGCGGATCAGGCGTTGCTGGTGCTGAACTCGGCCACCAGCGCGGCGCGCTGCTTGGCACCGAGTCCGCGGACGCGCCGGGTCGGGCTGATCTCGAGACGCTCCATGATCTTGTTCGCACGCACCTTGCCCACGCCGGGCAGGGCCTCGAGGACGGCCGAGACCTTCATCTTGCCGATGATCTCGTCCTTCTCGGCGTCGGCGAGGACGGACTCGAGGCTGGCCCCGGAGTGCTTCAAGCGCTCCTTGACCTCGGCGCGCTGCTTGCGCGCGATGGCGGCCTTCTCCAGTGCTGCAGCGCGCTGCTCGGGAGTCAGTGACGGCAGGGCCACGCGGACATCGCCTCCTTGTTATCGGGGACAGCCGTGTTCTTGCGGAACGAATCCATCCCGGTATCTCGATCTCGCTGGTCCTGGCAGGCCGCCCGGCCAGCACCGGAGGCTGCTACGCCCCGGCTGCGGATACTTCCTACACCTCATCCGGCCGGAAGTGCGCTCACCGGCGCGCCGAAGTCCCCACTCGGCGTGAAAATCGTGGTCAGGGGCCCTGTTTGGGCCGAATGGAGGTACGGAACGCTCGATCGGCGGCCGACGTCAGCGTCACATCGAATCCTCACGGCTACGCTTCTCACACCTGAGAACGATCATCACTCATCGGAGATCTTTGTGGCTGCTGACGACGAAGACCCCAACGCGACCCGGATCGCCCACCCGACGTACACGCCTCCGACCGAAGGCAGTCAGCCGGGAGGCCCCCTCGAGAAGACCTCGGATCTGGGGCAGCCGGCGTACGGGCAGGAGCCGAGCTACGGGCAGGAGCACGGTTACGTGCAGGGCCCGAACGCGCAACAGCAGGGCTACGGCCAGCAGCAGCAGCAGGGGTACGGCCAGGCCCAGGGGTACGGGCAGGCCCAGGGGTACGGGCAGGCCCAGGGGTACGGGCAGCAGCAGCCGGCGTACGGCCAGCCGCAGGGCTACGGACAGCCGCAGGGCTATGGGCAGCCGCAGGGCTACGGCCAGCCGCAGGGCTACGAGCAGCAGCAGCAGGGCTAT
>DATITC010000092.1:0-2595 GCA_035468175.1 Frankiaceae bacterium
GTCCGAGCCGCAGGCCGGTTCGTCGTTATCGGACATCACCACCCGGGCCGAGCCCCAGCTCGTCGACGGTCGGCCGGACGGCACCTACCGCGTGTTCGGCAACAAGATGTGGATCTCGGCGGGCGAGCACGACCTGTCCGAGAACATCATCCACCTGGTGCTTGCGAAGATCCCCGGCGGACCGCCCGGGGTGAAGGGCATCTCGCTGTTCGTCGTGCCGAAGGTGCTGATCAACCCGGACAGCTCGCTCGGTGAGCGCAACGACGTGGTGCTGGCCGGTCTGAACCACAAGATGGGCTATCGCGGCACCACCAACACGATGCTGAACTTCGGCGAGGGCAAGTACCGGCCGGGCGGGGAAGCGGGTGCTGTCGGCTACCTCGTCGGCGAACCGCACTGCGGCCTCTCCTACATGTTCCACATGATGAACGAGGCCCGCATCGGCGTCGGGGCGGGCGCGACCGCTCTCGGCTACACCGGATACCTCAAGTCGGTCGAGTACGCCCGCACCCGTCCGCAGGGGCGGCCCGTTGCGGCCAAGGACCCGACGGCGCCGCAGGTGCCGATCATCGAGCACGCCGACGTGAAGCGGATGCTGCTGGCCCAGAAGTCCTACGTCGAGGCGGCGCTCGGCCTGATCCTGTATTGCGCCCGGTTGCTCGACGACGAGCGGACCGCGGAGACCGAGGACGAGCGGCGGCAGGCGCACCTGCTGCTCGAGATGCTGACGCCGGTCGCCAAGAGCTGGCCGTCGCAGTGGTGTCTGGAGGCGAACAGCCTCGCCATCCAGGTGCACGGCGGCTACGGGTACACCCGCGAGTACGACGTCGAGCAGCTCTACCGGGACAACCGGCTGAACCCGATCCACGAGGGCACCCACGGCATCCAGGGGATGGACCTGCTGGGACGCAAGGTCGTGATGCAGCAGGGCGCCGGCCTCCGGCTGCTGATCGAGACGATCGGAGCGACGGTGCAGCGGGCGTCCGACGCCGGCGACGAGGTGGCCGAGATGGGCACGGCCCTCCAGCTCGCCGTGCAGCGGATTGCGGAGGTGACGATGCAGCTGTGGGGTTCCGGCGATGCGGAGACGGCGCTGGCCAACGCCTCCATTTACCTCGAGGCGGTCGGGCATGTGGTGATGGCCTGGATGTGGCTGGAGCAGCGGCTGGCGGCTGCCGAGCAGCCCGGCGACTTCTACGAGGGCAAGCGGGCCGCGGCGCGGTACTTCTTCCGGTACGAGCTCCCGAAGACGGGCCCTCAGTTCGACCTGCTCGCCAGCCTCGACCGCACGACCCTGGACACCTCGCCCAGCTCCTTCTGACGCTGAGGAGGTTCCGGTCAGCTGCGGTAGCGGGCCGCCCGATCCGTGCCGAACACCCGCCCGTCCGTCTCCCACCAGGGACGGACCCGGTCGGGCTGTTCGGCGGCGGGGCGGTCGGGGGCGGCACTGTCGGGGGCGGCACTGTCGGGGGAAGCACTGTCGCCGGCCGGCGGGCTCGTGGCCTCGATCGCGTCCAGCCGGGCATCGACAGCCGCTGCCTCGCGGGCATCGGCCCGGATCCATTGCAGCACCAGCACGGCCAGGAAGGGCAGGTCGACGACCTCGGCGACCACCCAGAGCGTCGACCCCGCCAGGTGCTGGTCGATCAACGGGGACGGCCCCCAGGGACGGTGCTGCGCGGTCAGCACGGAGCTGAGCGGTGCAGGCGCCAGTCGCAGCATGATGCCGGGAACAGCGTCCGCGAGCAGCTCGAGGAAGCCGACGAAGATCGCCGCGGCGATCGCGAGGCTCGGCCGGGACACACCCCCACCCACGAGCGGGACGGCGAGCACCAGACCGGCGAACAGCAACGTGACCCGCACTGCCGAGCCGACGGCGGCGTGGCCCAGGGCCGCGTCGAGCAGCGGTGTGAAGAAGAGCAGGGCCGTCAACAGCGGCAGCAGAGCGGGCCCGATCAGGGGGTTGTCGAGCCGCCGGAGCAGCTGGGAGCCGGTCACCTCCCGGCCGAGGACGGTAGGGACGAGCTCGAACGGCCGCCCCATCGCAAGCAGCACCGGAGGGATCAGCAGGAGGATGAGCACCTGCGTCGTGAACACCCACAGCAGCACCGGCGCGTAGACGCCGATCCAGCTGCAGGTGGCGAGCAGCAGGACCACGAGGCCGGCCAGGAAGGCAACCGTCCGCCGCCGCCTCCACGAGCCGCCTTCCCGCCGGACCCGCCGCACCGCGGCCAGATAGGCCATGCCCACGGCGACGGCGAACACGAGCATCACCGGGTCGGCCCGCCAGGCGGTCAGCGCCTGGGCGGCGGTGAGCGGGGAGGGGATCGTCATGTCCTCCTCAACGTCCTCGGCCCGAATGGACGGGAGATGTGGACGAGTGCTTCAGAACCGGCTGACGCTGCCCAACCGGCAGAGCACGTCACCGGACGCCCGATCCACGGCGTTCACCGGGACCAGGGGGGCCGTGCTCCCGGGCGCCAGCCGCTTCGCCGAGGCGACGTCGTCGCTGATGATCCGGCCGTCGGCCGAGGTGAACAGGACTCGGACGTGGTAGGTCGCGCGCTTGTCGGTGCTGTTGGTGATGAGCACCTG
>DATITC010000093.1:0-10283 GCA_035468175.1 Frankiaceae bacterium
CCGGTGGGGTGCCTCCGCCCGAGACACCGGTGTTCCAGCCGGCACCCCCGCGCTGAGCTGTCGGCCTCAGCGGCCGCCCCAGACGGCCCGGGCCCCGCTCTCGCCGGTCTGCAGCACGACGTAGAGCGCGATCAGCGCCGCGACGACGACCACGACCGCGAGCACACCGTTCACCGTGCGCAGTCGGCCGGCGGCGGCGGCGGAACGCAGGCCGGCGGGCATGGCGGCGGCGACCCGGCGGTCGACGACCGTCAGCGGCGCGGCCGCGCGGTGTACTGGGGAGTCGGCTGCCTCGGCCGGTCCTCCGCCGACCCGCGCGGGCACCGCGTCCATCGCTGCGACCTCGGCGCTCCTCGTGAGGATGTCCACGACGACCAGGGCCAGGACGGCGACCAGCAGGACGATCATGGTCGGCAGCATGCGGCTTGCCCAGGTGCGGTGACCGCGGACGAGCTCCTCCGCCCCGAGGTGCCGCGCGAAGCTCTTCCCGCTCCCGGTGGCGATCGGCACCAGGACCGTCGCCACCGCCGCGCCGACCACGGCGAGCGAGCCGAACTGTCGACGGACCGCCGGCCACACGGCGCTGAGCAGTGCGCCGATCGCCGACAGGGGAACCAGCACAACGACCGCGTGCACGACGAGGACGTGGAGCGGTAGGCCGCGGACGCTCTCCGGGAGGGCCGTGAGGGTGGTCATCGGGCACCGCCTCCAATGCTCAGACCGAACTGATCAGGCAAAACTGGTCAGGCGACCGTGACCTGGCCGTTGGCCACGGTGACGGCGACCTTCGGCAGGGGGTCGCTCGCGGGTCCGTTGAGCACGGCCCCGGTGCCGGGCTGGAACTCCGAACCGTGGCACGGGCATTGCAGGACGCTGCCCTGAGGAGAAACCGTGCAGCCCTGGTGCGTGCACTTCGCGCTCAGCCCGGTCACCGTGTTCCCGTTGCGGGTGAGCAGGACCGTGCCGCCGTTCGGGTTCTCCACCGCCACGGTCGAGCCGTCCGGGATCGAGCTCAAAGCGGTGACCCCGGCCGCACCGCCGGCCGCACCGCCGGCTGGTGCGGAGGCGGATCCGCTGCTCGACGAACCGCTTCCGCACGCGGTGAGCAGCGAGCTGCCGGCGATCCCGCCGGCGACGATCCCGGCGCTCGCCAGGACGGTCCGGCGGCTGGGGGCGGGCTGGTCCATGAAAAGGCCTCCGAGCAGTGGCTGTTGAAGTCGCAACTAGTCGCGAAGCTAGCAACAGACAGGCCGTCCCGGAAGCCCGGGTCCCGGGTTTACCGGCGATTCGCCAGTTTCGGCCCGAAGGTCCCGGCGGGCTGTGTCCGGAGGTTCTAGTACCTGGAATCAGCACGCGGGGCAACGGCGTACGGATCGGCCGGATCCGGTGAGCGAACGAGGGCTGGGCCTGCTGGGACGGGAAGGATGGCGGTATGCCGAACCGCCTGGCCGCCTCCACTTCCCCTTACCTGCAGCAGCACCGCGACAACCCGGTCGACTGGCGCGAGTGGGGCGAGGACGCGTTCGCCGAGGCACGGCGCCGGAACGTGCCCGTCCTGCTCTCGGTCGGCTACGCCGCCTGCCACTGGTGCCATGTGATGGCACACGAGTCCTTCGAGGACGACTACACCGCAAACATGATGAACGAGAGTTTCGTGTGCGTGAAAGTCGACCGGGAGGAGCGCCCCGACGTCGACGCGGTGTACATGGAGGCCACCCAGGCGATGACCGGCTCGGGCGGCTGGCCGATGACCTGCTTCCTCACGCCGAAGGGCGAGCCGTTCTTCTGCGGCACCTACTTCCCCCAGATCCCCTTTCGGCGTCTGCTCTCGTCCGTCACCCGCGCCTGGGAAGGGGACCGGGAGAAGGTGCTGGCCGGCGGTGCCGACATCGTCCGGCAGCTGCACGAGCACTTCGGCGGACCGCGCACGGCCGGGCACGCGCCCAGCGCCGAGCTGCTCGACGCTGGGATCGAGGCCCTCGGCCGGACCTACGACGGCCGACTCGGCGGCTTCGGTAGCGCCCCGAAGTTCCCGCCGTCCTCGGTGCTCGAGTTCCTGCTGCGGGCCCACGCCCGCACCGGGAACACCGCCGCCCTGGCCATGGTCGAGCGCACCTGCGAGGCGATGGCCCGGGGAGGCATCTACGACCAGCTCGGTGGGGGCTTCGCGCGCTACAGCGTCGACGCGAGCTGGATCGTCCCGCACTTCGAGAAGATGCTCTACGACAACGGCTTGCTGCTGCGCGACTACCTGCATCTGTGGCGGCAGACCGGGTCGGCGCTGGCCGCGAGGGTCGTCCGGGAAACCGCCGAGTTCCTGCTGCGTGACCTGCGCACGGCAGAGGGCGGGTTCGCCAGCGCGCTCGATGCCGACACAATTGACGACGCCGGCCACGGGGTCGAGGGCCTCACCTACGTCTGGACGCCGCAGCAGCTGGTCGAGGTGCTCGGCGAGGACGACGGTGGCTGGGCCGCCCGGCTGTTCGACGTCACCGCCGACGGCACCTTCGAGCACGGCACCTCGGTGCTGCAGCTGCTGATCGACCCGATCGACCCGGAGCGGCTGGCCTCGGTGCGTGCCCGGCTGTTCGCGGCCCGCGCGCAGCGGTCGCAGCCGTCCCGGGACGACAAGGTGGTCGCAGCCTGGAACGGGCTCGCGGTCGCAGCGCTGGTCGAGGCCGGGGCGCTGTTCGACGAGCCGGCCTGGGTCGAGGCGGCGGTGCGGGCTGCGGAGCTGGTGCGCGACCGGCACCTGGTGGACGGACGGCTGCGCCGCGCCAGCCGGGACGGCGTCGTCGGTGTCCCCGCCGGGGTGCTCGAGGACTACGGCGCCGTGGCCGCAGCGTGGCTCGCCGTGCATCAGGTCACCGGAGATCTCTCCTGGTTGACCGCCGCCGAGGGGCTGCTCGAGGTGGCGCTCACGCGCTTCCCGGACGGCAGCGGCGGCTTCTACGACACCGCGGACGACGCGGAGGCGTTGGTCCGCCGGCCCCAGGACGTCATGGATGGGGCGACGCCGTCGGGGTCCTCCCTGGTCTGCGGCGCGCTGCTCACCTACGCCGCGCTGACCGGGTCGAGGCGGCACCGGGAGGCTGCCGAAACCGCCATCGCGAAGGTGGCGCCGTTGTTCCGGGAGAACGTGCGCTTCGCCGGGGAGGCGGCGGCTGTCGCCGAAGCGATGCTCGCGGGTCCGGCCGAGGTCGCCGTCGTGGGCCGTCCCGACCTGGTGCGGCTGGCCCGGTTGGGCACGTCACCCGGCGCGGTGGTCGTGACTGCCGGCCCGCTGACCGAGGACCGACCGGACGCGGCGGTCTACGTCTGCCGGCACTTCGCCTGCGAGCGACCGCTCACCGACGCCGCCGAGGTGCGGGAACGCCTGGCGGTGCGGCTGCCCGCCTGAGTGCGGCCGCCTTCCTTGCGCGCCCGGGACCTCGTGCCCGTTCTCGCCCACGGTCGATCAATGCTGGCCGGTGGATCGACCGTGGGCGGCGACGGAGGCGGCTGGGACCGCCGACCGGTCAGGAAAAGGTCGCGGTGCCGGTCGCCGCGGGGCGTGGGGTCCGGACTGAACTGAGGCTTGCATCCGAAGCGCTGTAACTGTGTAATTGCTGCAACGCCGTACAGAGGAGTGACCCATGAAGACACAGGAGCGCCCGCGAGGAGTGGACCGGTCCGACGCCCAGGTCGCCGAGGACGCGACCGCCTGGCTGCGCGGCAGGCTGCCGGACGAGTGGGTCGCGACGCCGCCGGAGGTCTCGGTGGACCGCGACGAAATACTCATCACCGTGACGCTGGAACCACCGGCAGTCGAGGGCGAAGAGCCGGGGGCGCAGGGAGCGGCCGAGACCGGCCGCATCTCCCGGTTCCGGGAGGAGACCCGTGAGGACCGCATGCGGGTCGCTCGCGAGGCCGAGCACCGGTACGGCCGGCGGATCGCCTGGGGTGCGAAGGCCGGCGGCACGACCCTGTCGTTCACCACCTTGTCGGTGCCGGTCATGACCCGGCTCCGTCAGCCGGAGCGGCAGGTCCTGGACACGCTCGTCGATGCGGGTGTTGCCCGGAGCCGTAGCGACGCCCTCGCGTGGTGCGTCCGGCTCGTCGGGGAACACGCCGACGACTGGCTCGCCCAGCTGCGGGACGCGATGCAGGCGGTCGAGCGGGTTCGCTCGCAGGGACCCGATCTGTAGGTCGAGGACTGTGGGTCGGGGACCGCGAGAAAGCAGCGGACCGAGCCGCGATTCGTCGAGGTTGGCCGCACGACGCTTTCGCTCCAGCAAGTCGGCGACTGGCGCTCGAGCTACTTCCGGGCAGGCTCAGCGCGGCCGGTAGGCGTGGGCGCGGTGGTCGACGTGAACGATCCAGAGCACGGGCGGCTGCTCGTCGAGGCGGAACAGGACGCGGTAGTCGCCGTTGCGGGCGCTGCGCAGGTCCGCGAGCCCACCGCCCAGCGGCTTGCTGAGCCGCTCCGGGTTCTCGGCCAGCCGGTGATCGACATAGGTCAGCACCGCCAGCGCCACTTTCGGCGGCAGCCGGGCCATGTCCCGACGCGCCGGCGGGGTCCATTCGACCCGGGAACCCACTCAGGTCTCGGGCAGGCCCAGGGACCGCCGCAGCTCACCGCTGCCGACCGTCTCACCGGCGGCAATCGCCGCGTCGGCCTCGGCCAGCGTCTCGCGAAGACCGGGCCGGGACAGCCAGTGCAGCGTCTCGTGCAGCGAGTCCAGATCGTCGGCCGACATCAGCACTGCCGCGGGCCGGCCGTGCCGGGTGATCGTGACGATCTCGTGGGTGGTATCGACGTCCTCGACCAGCCCGGACAGCTTGTCCTTCGCCTCCGACAACGGCATGCTCCTCATAACGCCACTTTAGCGCGAAGTCTAGCCGATGACTAGCCTGACAGTTAGCCGGTGACCGAACTGATCCGATCCGGCTGAGGATCCGGTGGCGAGTGCGGTCTGGCCGGGGTTGTCTGCTCACCGTCCGGGCGGGATGCTCGCGACGGCCGGAAGGGTCGACCGCACCGTTCCGGCTGGGGGTGCGCATGCCCGACCTGTTGCCCGCCGTGGCCGAGGCCTTCGCCCGTCGGCGCGAACCTGGGTTGGCGCTCGTCGAGGACGCGGCCGACGTGGCCCGCGCCTGCCGCGGCATGGCCGACCGGTTCGCGTCGGGGGGCACCCTGTTGGCCTTCGGTAGCGGCGGGCCGGCTGCCGACGCGGCGCACGTGGCCGTCGAGTTCCTGCACCCGGTGATCGTCGGCAAACGCGCGCTACCGGCGCTTTCGCTGTCTGCCGACCCGGTCGGCCTGTCCGGTACCGCCTCCGCGGCCGATCCAGCCGACGCGTTTGCGGACTCGGTGCGGCTGTTCGGGCGCCGCGGTGACATCGCTCTCGGCATCACCGACGACCCGGGCTCGGCGGCGATCCGCCGTGCGTTCGCCGCGGCGAAGGAGCTCGGGCTGCTCACCGTCGCGCTGAGCGCCGGCGACGGGGGAGCGCTCCGCGCAGACGGAACGATCGACCACCTGCTGACCACCCGGTCGACCGACCCGCAGGTAGTCAAAGAGGTACACGTGACCACCTACCACGTGCTGTGGGAGCTGGTGCACGTCTTCCTCGAGCAACAGGAGCATGCGGCGTGAGCACCCGGTCCGATGACACCCGGTCCGACGACACGCGGGCTCGTGACACCCGTTCTCACGACACCCGCTCTCACGATCTAGACGCCCTCTATCCCTTCCTCGCCCCTGCCGACCAGGTGCCGGACGATGGAGGGCCCGCCGACCAGGTGCCGGACGATGAGGGGCCCGCCGATGAGGCGCTGCTCGAGCAGGTGCGCCGCTCGACCGCGGAGAAGGCGCGAGAGATCGTCGCGTTGCGCGAGCAGTTGGCCGGCGATCTGGCGGGCGAGCTCGCCGCCTGCGCCGAGGCGATGGCGTCTCGCTTCGCCGCGGGCGGGCGCTTGTACTGCTTCGGCAACGGAGGCAGCAGCACGGACGCCCAGGCCGTGGCGACCCTGTTCTGCTCACCCGGCGCGGGCGGGCGTCCCCTGCCCGCGATCGCCCTTCCGAACGACGTCGCGGTGATGACCGCGCTCGCCAACGACGTGAGCTTCGAGGTCGTCTTCGCGCGTCAGCTGGCCGCCTTCGCCCGACCGGCCGATATGGCGTTCGGGCTGTCGACCAGCGGAGGCTCCGCCAACGTCCTACGCGCCTTCGCCGAGGCGCGTGGCCGCGGACTGCTCACCGTCGGGCTGGCCGGCTACGACGGCGGGAAGATGCGCGACGCCGGGCTGGACCACCTGTTCGTCGTCCCGTCCCCCTCCGTGCACCGCATCCAGGAGGCGCAGACCACGGTCTACGACGTGCTGTGGGAGCTCGTGCAGGTCGCGCTCGCCGGTTGACGGCGGCGAGTCGGCAATGCCGGATCAGCAGATCCGCGGCAACGGGTCCCCGACCAGGACGTCGATCATGCGGTGGCCGCCGAACGCGGTCCGTCCGAGGACGCGGCCGGGCGGCTCCTCGCGCACCTCGCCGATGATCGCCGCCTGCTCACCACCCGGCTGCGAGCGCAGGGCCTCCAGTGCGGCGTCCGCCTGCTCGGCGGCGACGAAGGCGACGAACTTGCCCTCGTTCGCGACGTAGAGCGGGTCGATGCCGAGGATCTCACCGGCGCCGACGACGGCGGGAAGCTGCGGCACCCGGTCCTCGGCGATGACGACGCCCACCTCGGCGGCGAGCGCGATCTCGTTCAGCACGGTGGCCACCCCGCCCCGGGTCGCATCCCGCATGCAGTGCACGCCCGCGCCGGCGGCGGCGAGCATCCGCTCGACGAGGGGCCACAGCGGAGCGGTGTCGCTCTGCACGTCGGCTTCGATGTCGAGGTCGCCACGAGCCAGCAGGATCGCCACGCCGTGGTCGCCGATCGTCCCGCTGACCAGCACCTTGTCGCCGGGTCGGACGAGCTCCGGGGCGAGCACCACATCGTCGGCGAGCAGCCCGACCCCGGCCGTCGTGATGTACATCGAGTCGCACTTGCCGCGCTCGACCACCTTGGTGTCGCCGGTGGTGATCGGGACCTCGGCCGCACGTGCCGCCGAGCCCATCGCGATGATCTCGGCTTCCAGGACGTCGGCCGGTAGGCCCTCCTCGAGGATCAGCGCAGCCGACAGCGCCACGGGTCGGGCGCCGGACACGGCGAGGTCGTTGACGGTCCCGTTGACCGCGAGCTCGCCGATCGACCCGCCGGGAAAGCGGATGGGGGAGACGACGAACGAGTCGGTCGTGAACGCCAGCCGCACGCCTCCCACGGTGAGCAGCGCCGCGTCGGACAGCTGGGCGAGCGCCGGGTTCTCCAGGTGCGGCAGGACGAGCCCTTCGACGAGCGCCCGGCTCGCCTTGCCGCCGGCGCCGTGGGCCATCGTGATCCGCTCGTCGCGGAAGCGCGGCCGGCGTCGGCGCATCGCTTCGATGCGCGAGCCGACGAGGTCTTCGGTCAGTTCTCTGGGCATGCGAGGGCAGACCGCCGATCAGACTTCGAGGTGGATGCGCTGCTTCGCGTAGCGCCCGTAGTTGTAGTAGGCGGCGCAGGCACCTTCGGACGAGACCATGCAGGTACCGATCGGGGTCTCCGGAGTGCAGGCGGTGCCGAAGACCTTGCACTCCCAGGGGCGGAGTACGCCCTTCAGCACCTCCCCGCACTGGCACGCCTTGGGATCCGCCACCCGCACGCCCGGGACGGAGAAGCGGCGCTCGGCGTCGAAGTCGGCGTACCGCTCGGAGAGTTGCAGCGCCGACGAGGCGATGGAGCCGAGCCCGCGCCACTCGAAGTAGGGCCGTAGCGAGAAGACGTCGGACAGCACCTTCAATGCGGTCGGGTTGCCGTCCCACGGGACCACCCGGCCGTACTGGTTCTCGACCTCGGAGCGGCCTTCGGAGAGCTGCTGCATGATCATGTAGATCGACTGCAGCATGTCCAGCGGCTCGAACCCCGAGCAGACCAGCGGCTTGCGGTGCTGTCGAGCGATGAAGTCGTAGGGCCGGCAGCCGATGACGGTCGAGACGTGGCCGGGACCGATGAAGGCGTCGAGCCGCAGGTCGGGGGAGTCCAGGATCGCTTTGATCGCCGGGATGATCGTCACGTGGTTGCAGAAGACCGAGAAGTTGCGGATGCCCTCGGCCTTCGCCCGCAGCACGGTGAGGGCGGTCGACGGAGCGGTCGTCTCGAACCCGATGGCGTAGAAGACGACCTGCCGGTCCGGGTTCTGCCGGGCGATCCGCAGCGCGTCGAGCGGTGAGTAGACCATCCGGATGTCCGCGCCGCGGGCGTTCGCATCGAGGAACGAGCCGTTGCCGCCCGGCACCCGCATCATGTCGCCGAAGCAGGTCAGGATGACCTTCGACGTCCCACCGTTCGGGCTCTCGACCTCCTGCTCGGCGAGGGCGATTCCGTCGTCGACCCGGCCCATCGGGATGACGCACACCGGGCAGCCCGGACCGTGCACGAGCTCGACGTTGTCGGGCAGGTGATCCTGCACGCCGTACCGGTAGATCGTGTGCGTGTGGCCGCCGCAGACCTCCATGAACTTGTAGTCCCGGCCCGGTTCGCAGAGCTCGGCGATCTTCGTGCCGACGGCCTGGGCGAGGTCAGGGTTGCGGTACTCGTCGGCGAAGCGCAGCGCGGTCACGACGCGACCTCCAGTCGCTCGAGCGCGACGCCGGCGTGCACCAGCAGGTGATCGCCGACCTCGACCTGCCCCACCAGCTCGGTGGCGACGATCTCGGCCCGGCCCTCGTCGTCCCGGCAGTGGGCATCGACGCCGTCGATGTGCACGACAACGAGCTCGACGGCTACGTCGCCGCAGGTGATGCAGCCCTCCCGGACCTCGCACGCCGCGGTCGGCCGCTCCAGGTGAAGCCAGACCGGAGTGGTCATTCGATGCTCGATCCCGCGACGGCGTCCAGCTCGTCGGTGAACGCCTGCCCCATGAGCTCGAGCATCGCCAGCGCCTCGGCGGCCTCCCGCTCGTCGATCTTCGACATGGCGAACCCGACGTGAATCAGGATCCAGTCGCCGACGTGCAGCTCCTCGTCCTCCAGCAGCCCGATGTTGATGCGCCGACGGACGCCGAGGACGTCGACGAGGGCCAGCTGATCGGCGCCGGGTGGTCCGGCCGGATCCCCGGCCAGACCGCGGGTGTCGGGGAGCTCGACGACTTCGCCGGGGATGGCGAGGCACATGTCAGGCCCCCTCGTGCGTGTGCTCGGGGATCAGTGCCGCCGTCCGCTCACGACGTGGGTGTGGAGCGGCAACCGGTTCCGCGTACTCGACCCAGGCGAGGACCAGCTCGGTGCCGCCTTCGAGGTCGACCTCGAAGCCGCCGCAGGACGGACAGCTCACGATGGGACCGGCGGTGTCGGTCCGGTGCGTGCAGGCGCGGCAGACGGCCGTGGCGGGGACGGGGACCACTTCGGTGCTCGCCCCTTCGGCGATGGTTCCCCCGGCCACCAGCTGGAACGACTGCTCGAACGCGGCGGGAACCAGTCGGTGCAACGTGCCGGCCCGGACGCCGATCCGGCTGACCGGGCGGCCGTTCGCCCGACGCAGCACGGCGTCGAGGACGCCCTCGCAATAGCTGATCTCGTGCACACGTACTCCTTCTGGTCTGATCGCGCCTCGGTCTGATCACGCTCGTCTGATCGCCGACGAACCGGTGAGGGGACCTACATGGCCCGCATCCGGAGGTAGCGACGGATGTCCGGCAGGCTCTGGTAGCCGAGGACCAGCGCGCCGACCGCGGCGCCGCTGAGCAGCAGGGTGGTGACGATCCCGATGTTCCTCATGGGGTGGACCTCCTGTGCTGGTGGGAACCGCCGGTGGCGGAGGGCAGATGATCGGGTTCGGTGAGCAACCGATGGACGGCCGCGACGGCGACCTCGACGGCGGCGGCGACCGGCGGCGTGAGCCCCATGGACTCGCGGACGTCGAGTGGCTCGCAGCCGACCACGAGCGTCGGTGGCAGTTCCCCACCGAGCCGGTCGAGGCTGGCCAGGACGGCCAGCGGTGCCATGCCGTGGGCGTCGATCTCCCCGACCCCGACCAGTTGCCCCACATCGTCCGGACCGACCTCCAACAGGACGACGTCGCCGGGTCGTCCGCCGCGCGGCAGCGCGTCGAGCAGGATCAGCCGTTCGACGCCGTCGAGCAGATCGTAGGCCAGGTGCATGCCGCGGATGCCGTAGTCGACGACGCGGATCCCGTTCGGCAGGGCTTCGCCGGCGAGCCGAC
>DATITC010000094.1:0-14994 GCA_035468175.1 Frankiaceae bacterium
CTTCTGGGCCTCGCCCTGCTGTCTCTGGGGACGCTTCTGTTCGCTGCCGGGATGGCCTCGGTCCGGGCGGTGAAGCTGGTGATGAAGCTCGAACTACCTGCCTAGGAGTCACCTCCGCGATCGACCCGGGACCCTGTGCCCCCTGGTGACTCACGTCAAGATGCGCGCGGGGGGTACTTCGTTGACTCGTGAGCGGATGCGCGCGTGAAGCGTTGCTGGGCGGCTTGGCGGGAGATGCCGAGCTGGGTGCCGATGGCGGTCCAGGACAGTCCGGTTTGGCGGGCTCTGGTGATGGCGGCGAGCAGGGTGCGTTCGGCGGTGTTGGCCTGATCGTTCGCGGTGGCGAGCCAGCTGACGACGTCGAACTGTGGGCCTGGTAGCAGCGGAATGGGCGTCTGGCCTTTGCCCAGGGTTGACCGGTTGGCCAGGCAGGACGGGCACAGGGCCACGGCGCCCAGGCGCGCGGTGGCGGTCAGGGTGCATTGCGGCCGGCCGGCGGGGTCGTCGGCGTAGTAGCAGCCCTGCGCCTCGTCAACGAGTCGTTGACGGCGTGGCCGGCTCACGAGGCTGCCTGTCGGGTCGACCCGGTTTCGAGAGTCGCCGGAACGGCGGGTCTGAGCCGGGCGGCGGCCTTGCTGGTGGTCAGGGTGATCAGCTCGGCGGTCAGGGCCGCGATGGTCCGGGCGATCGCGGCCGGGTTCAACGCGTCGTAGGTGACGGCCATCATCGTTTTGTCTTCGGCGCGGACCGTGGTGTGCCGTTCGGCCCGCCGGTGCGGGGTGGCCGCGACGTCGTAGGTCTTGGTGACCTTCGCGCCGTCGCGGACCTTGGACGTGAGCTTCTGCTGAGCCAGGAAGTAGTTCGTCAGCTGCGACTGCAGCACCCAGATCCTGTTCAGCAGCACCAGCTCGGCGGCGGTGTCGTAGCGGTGGTAGCCCACCACGGTCCGCACCACCGCCCAGTTCTTCTGCTCCACGTGCGCGCCGTCGTTGCAGTTACCGGGCCGGGACCGGGTGAAGGTGATCCTGCGCTGCTCGCACCAGGTGAGTAGGTGGTGGTTGATGAACTCGCTGCCGTTGTCGCTGTCCACACCCACGATCGGGAACGGCATGATCAAGCTGATCTCCTCGAGCGCGGCGAGTACCCACTTCCGGGCCTTGTTCGGCACCGACCGGTTCTCGGTCCAGCCCGTCGCGATGTCGGTCACCGTCAGGGTGTAGGCGTGGTCGCCGATCGCGTTGCCGCCCTCGTGGCCGACCAGGTCGATCTCCACGAAGCCGGGGACCGCGTCGTCCCACTGCGCCCAGGTCCTGATCGGGATCGCGTCCCTGAGCAGCGACCCGGGCTTGGTGTGACTCCGGCCTCGCAGCGTCATCGCGGCCCGGGCCGGCGCCAGCCGCCGGTCCATCGTCCGGCGACATCGCCACCAGCAGCACGGCCACCGCATCGCTGATCTCGAGCTCACCGAAGCGGCGCAGCCGGGCCACAAGCTCGCCCATCACCGGCGCAAGGCGCTTCCCCGTCGGTGCACCCAGCACCGCCCAGCAAAACCGCAGCGCCGCCACGACCGACGGCCCGTACATCGGTGGCCGAGCCCGCCGCGGTCGCACCACCTTCGGGTGCAGCGCCGCCGCGAGCGCCTTGCGGGCATGGCTGCGATGCCAACCCGTCGTCGCGCACAACTCGTCGAGGATCCGGCCCTTCTCCACCCGGCTCGCCCGCTCATAACGGGCCGCGATCGCCTTGGTCACCGCTCTGCGCTGGCCCAACGTCAGTCCCATCATCAGGGCCTACTGGTGACCACAACCCAACCCCGGAAGGCGCGCGCCACGCGCGCACTTTCCGATGAGTCAACGAACCCACCCAGGCGCGCATCTTTGGTGAGTCAACGCGCACCCTTGACCGGCCCAGCGGCCGTCACGACACTGGGCGCCTCATCAGGGAGGTCGACGTGTCGCACCCCACGGAACCCCCGGCACTCGGGACCGTGCACCACTTCTCACCCACGGTCACGGACGTCGAGGCTAGCGCCGCCTGGTACGGGCGGGTGCTGGGGTTGCAGCGGCTGCCGGTCACCTTCCCGCACTACGGTGCCCCCGAGACCGGGTACGCGGTGCTCCTGCAGCACCCCTCCGGCGCCTTCCTGGTCGGCCTGCACCATCACGAGGCGAACGGCGGCGAGGCGGCCGACGAGCGGCGTACCGGCCTCGATCATCTCGCGATCAACGTGCCGACCCGCGCCGACCTCGACGCCTGGGCGTCTTGGCTGGGCGACCAGGGGGTCGCGCACAGCGGGGTGATCGACACGACGGACCCGATCCCCTACTCCGTGGTGGTGTTCCGGGACCCCGACAACATCCAGCTCGAGCTCGTCTGGATGGCCTCCTGAGACCGGTGCCGAGAAGGGGCGGAGGCTCAACAGCGGGCTGGCGAGCGCCGGCACAAGGTCCACGAACCGGAACGGATCATCGGGGACCTCCAGGGCGAGCTCCAGCGAGCTCCCGCAGTGCCGACTACGTGGTGCCCCACCAGCGAGATCAGCGAGGTCGAGAGCGCGCTCCGAGACATGCAGGCAATACACAGCAGCTCAACCGTTGATCTCTGCTGACCGGCGACTCAGGGGGTTGCGTCAACCCAGCTAGCACCGGCCAGAACTTCGTCGGCGACGAAGTGGGCGAGGCCAGCGTCGCTGAGGTCGGGATGCGCGGTGGCACTTGATGTAGGCACCTGCTCGACGCTGAAGCTCTTGCTGGCTTACCGCTCGAGGAGTTCCAGTACGGACCTGCTTGCCGCGCAGTGAGGGGCGGCTCATGCCGTTCGCGGGTAAGGGTCAGAACGAAACCCAGCCGCCGATGGCTCCGTTGCCCGGAGAGAACCAGTTCTGCCGGACCGTGTTGCCCCCGGTCGCAAAGACCTGAACGTGACCGTCGGACGTGGCAGGTCGAAGTGGTCTAGCCAACGGCGTCAGGCGGGGCATATGGTCCGCCCCTCCTGGCCGAGAAAGTCACGTCCGTGAGTACACGAGCGTTCTTGGGCAAACGACGCGCTCGTCCTCCGGGCCGAATCGACGGCCTACCTACCGTTGATTGGAGAACGAAATGGGCAGCTATCTGTTCCAGGTGACCTACACGAGCGAGTCCTGGGCGACCCAGGTGTCACAACAGGCCAACGTCGTCGATCGCATCACTCCACTCGTGGACAAGTGCGGCGGCAGCATCACATCGTGCTTCTACACGCTCGGCGACTACGACCTCATCGTGCTCGCCGACTTCCCGACGGCCGAGGCGGCGGCGGCGTTCTCCATGGGCGCGACGGCGGGCGGAGCTACCAAAACGATCAAGACCACCGAACTGCTGAGCGTCGATCAGGGCATCTCCGCGATGCGGACGGCGGCCGAAGCCCGGACCGTCTACCTCCCGCCGCTGCAAGACCCGGTGGCAGCGCAGCGGCAGCAATCGGTACGCACCTAACCCGGTCGCACGACCGGGGCGGCGCAGGACGCGACGACCGTCAGCGACGCAGCGGCTCCAGCCACTGCCAAAGGTGCTTTCCGCCGGAACCCCTCGACCCGTCCGTCAGCCGCTCATTGATCCAGATCTCCTCGATCTCGGGATCGTCCAGGTACCGCTGCAACGGGCCTGCGCCGGCGACCCGGTCGTACAGCGCGGTCGCGGCACCCTCCGGATCCGCGATCGTCGGCAGGACACCGCCGAGCGTCCGCTCGCCGTAGTCGTCGAGCGCCTCCTGCACCAATCGACGGGCGGTGCCCGCATCCCGCGCCGGGTCAATGCCACGGCTCCGGATCAGCTGACGCAGCTGGTCCTCGACCTCCGCCAACGCAACCGCAGCCGGGTCGAGACGCGCGTCATCAGCACGAAGCGTCACCGAAACCCCCGACACACGCCGTCAAAACCGGTCAAGAGGTGACACTACGTAGCTGTACAGAACGTGACAAGCCGGTGAGAACAAGCTGTGGACAACCAAGCCTCGCAGCTCGGCAACTGCCCGGGCTCAACGGCGGCTGGGATCCTCGTACACCCGACGTTCACCCCGAACTGCTTGGCGAGCCGGACCAGCGGACCACGCGCCTCGCTGGTCCGGTCCCTGGTCTCGAACACAGTCCGCTTGGCGCTGCAACTCGTCGGGGTACTCGCCCGGGGCTTGAGCGCCTTCAGCAGACCCGGTGCGGTTCGCCGGATCTGCTGGCCGGGCACTGGCTGCTGCTGTCCCGGCTGGGGCGGGTGCCGAAGGCGTTGGCCTGGGACAACGAGAACGGCAGTTTGCCCCGCCAACCAAAGCCGTGGGTTCAGGCGGGTCTATGAAGCTGTGGCGGCTATGGCCAACTCCTTGGCGTCCTCGACGGCGAATGCCTCCTCCAGCTCGACCGGGGCGTAGTCGAGGTCGATTTCACCGACCGGCCGGTTCCTGGCGCTGCCGATGGTGCCCATCCGGCGCAGTCCCTTGTCCGTCGCGTACGCGGTGAACTCGTCGGGATCGAGACCGAACGGCACCTGCCCGGTCGCGAACGGGGCGAAGAACTCCACCGTGTTCTGCACCGCCGTCGGGATCAGCTCCGTCATCCGGCTCTCGAACACGCTCCAGTTCGCGTCATCTCCTGCGACGTGGCGGCGGCACGTGAACGTTCCCCACGCCATATGACGCCGTTCATCGTCTCCGATGCGCCGAACCAGCTCCTGCATTCCCGGCAAGATGCCCCGCTCAACACAGATCTTGTGCCAGGCGTAGTAGCCGGTGAGCGCCATCATCCCTTCCACGACATGGTTATAAGTCACCGAAGCACGCACCTGGGCAGCCGGCGACGGATCGGTCGCCAGGGCATCAAGCGATGCCGGCAACTCCTCCCCGAACATCCGCTGATAAGCAGGATTGGTGACATAGCCACTGAGATCACGGGTGACCCCGACCGCATCGAGCCAGCGTCGAAAGACCTCGACGTGCTTCGCCTCCTCAAACGCGAACTGTGTCAAATACATCTCATCGGCAAGCCGGCCTTCCGAGCGCATCGCGCGCATGAACGGCTGGATGTCCTGAGTCACCGACTCCTCGCCCGCGATGAACTGGGCACACAGCACGGTGGCGATCTCACGTTCCGGCTCGCTCAGTCGCTCCCAGTCGGCACGATCCTGGCTGAAATCGATATCAGCCGGATTCCAGAACTTCGCATTGCCACCCGTGAACAACCGCAACGGAAGGCTATTCCAATTCAGCCCGCCTTCGCGCAGAGCGGCATAACCCGTGCGTCCCACCATGGACCTCCTCGGCCAGCGTGACCCGCAACGTATGCCCGCTCCCCGGCGGTGGCTAGCCCGACGAGCGACCAACACCTGGCCCGACTCGTTGATCCAACCCTCGTCGACCGAGTGCCCCGATTGTTGGATGGATTGGAGAGCGTCGCGCAAGACTGGTCTGGGCCGGACTCGACGCCGCGACAGCCATGGCGACGCCTTGAGGTGACAGCGTGTCTCACGATCAGGGGCGAACGAGGCGGTAGCCGGCTCCGCGAACCGTGTGTAGCAGCGGTACGCAGCCCGGCAGGTTGATCTTCTTCCGCAGGTAGCCGACGTACACGTCGACCACGTTGCTGCCGGGGTCAAGGTCGTAATGCCAGACGCTGCCGAGGATGCGGGCCCGGCTCAGAACCTGGGTCGGGTGGCGCATGAACAGCTCGAGAAGAGCCCACTCCCGTGGCGCAAGCTCGGTCCGCCGGCCGGCTCGCGTCACCACCTTCGTCAGCAGATCCAACCGCAGGTCCTCGACGACAAGTTCGCTCGCCGTCGGCTGGGACGCCGAACGCCACACGGCGCGGATCCTGGCCAGCAACTCCTCGAACGCGAAGGGCTTGGTGACGTAGTCGTTGGCCCCGGCGTCGAGTCCACGCACCCGGCTGGCCACCTCGGCACGGGCCGTCACCACGATGACCGGCAGGCTGCTGCCCCGCCGACGCACCCGCCGCAGCAGGTCCGCACCGTCCCCGCCGGGCAGCGAGAGGTCGAGCAGCATCAGGTCGGGTACATCCCGGCCCGACAGCAGCAGATCGTCGGCGTCCTCGGCGCTCGCGGCCGTCAGCACCGAATGCCCTTCCGCACGCAGCCCCTTCATCAGGAAGGACGCGATCCGGGGGTCGTCCTCGACGATCAGCAGCTGCATGGGCTCACGACGGTTCCACGATCAGGTCCGGCGGCAGCAGGACCCTGACCCGACACCCTCCCAGAGGGCCGTTGTCGAGGAACAGTCGCCCGCCGTGCGCCTCCACCACCGCCTTGACAATCGCCAGCCCGAGGCCGCTGTTGTGGCCAGCCAGCGAGATCGGTCGACGGAACCGGGTGAGCGTCATGGCCCGCTGTTCCGGCGTGATGCCGGGCCCCGAATCATCAACCAACACGACGAGACTGCTGTCCTCCTGCCGCACGCAGGTCACGGCGATCGCGTCGCCCGGTTTCGTGACACGCGCTGCGTTGTCGAGCAGGTTCAACAATGCTCCGCGCAGCTTGGTGCCGTCGGCGACCAGCGTCAGGTCCGGAACCGGGCCGAGAGACCAGTCGCGGTCCCCGAGAACGTGAGCGGATTCGACCAGGTCCGCCAGAAGAGTCCGCAGGTCGAGCGGCGCGGTCTCCAGGAAGTCGGGCTCCAGCGCCGCGCCGAGCATCAGCAGCCGCTCGACCAGCGAGCCCATGTGGTCGAGCTCGTCGACGACCACCGACAGCGTCTCCTCGACCTCCTTCGGGTCCCCCGCTCCGGTCCGACCAAGGACCTCGAGGTGCCCCCGAGCCACCGTGAGCGGGGTGCGCAGCTGGTGGGAAACGTCCGACAGCAGCCGACGCTGCGCGACGATGGCGGCAGCGATGTGATCGGCCATCACGTCGAAAGTGGCTGCCAGCTCGCCCACCTCGTCACCGTAGCGCTGGTCGCCCAGCCGACGGTCCAGATGGCCCCTGCCCAGTCCGGCGGCCGTGGTCGTGACGCGCCCGACTGTCGTGAGCAGCCGACGCAACAACAGGTAGCCGGCAGCGCTCGCCGCGATCAGTGCGACCAGCGCCTCACCGACTGCGAGGTGGAGCACCCGCCGCTCGTCGGCCAGGAGCCGAGAGCGGTCCAGAGCAGTGACGAGCACGCCGGTGGCGGTGTCCCCGTCCATCAGCGGTGCGACGAGCAGCTCCAGGGGACGCCCGGCCACGGTCTGGGTGCGCAGAACACTCCGAGCCGGTGCGGCCTTCACCCACGGCTCCAGCGCGCCGCTGGCCAGCAGCGCACCCGACCCGGCGCTTCCGAGCAGCTTCGCACCGGGCAGGATCACGACGTCCACTTGGTTGTCCGGCAGGGTCCGGGCGGCAAGATAGTCGCGAGTGAACTCCGGCAGTCCCTGCGTCTTGGGACGGCTCTGGGCCTGCGCTGCGAACGCCTGCGCCTCGGAGGTCAGTTGCCGGGACGCCGACGTGTGACTCTGAGCCGAGAATTCGCGCACGAGTCCCAGGACGACGACCGCGAGGATGAAGGCCAGGATCAGACCCTGGAACGCCGCCAGCCGGGCGGCCGTCCCGAACCGCCTCCGGCGACGGTGGCCCTCGGCGAGCCGGTCGCCCATCGGATGCCGGGGAGCGGGGACGGTCGTCCCGGAGTCACCGTCGAGACGGCTTCCCTCCCGGCGGCTCGATTCGGCAGCGATCGACGACCTCGTCGGTGTGCGCACGTCAATCGTCCGTTCCGCTACTACCCGGGGGTTCGGCAGGCTCGGTCGCTTGTGGTCCGTCGCCCGACAACACGGGCTGACGCCGCGAAACCACCGCGGCGGGCGCGGAGGGGATCGGCACCGCCGGTGCGGCACGCTGGTCGAGCGGGCCTCCGGGCGCCACGGGAAGGGTGGAGGCTCCCGACTCGGCGGGACTCCCCACAGAGTTCGAACCGGCGTCCGGGGCCGACGGCAGCGTCGGCGAGCTCGGCGGGGTGGCCGTGTCCGGCCCCCCGGAGGATGCGGCCCCCGAGGATGCGGCCCCGGAGGCCGCCTGGGGATTGGCCAACTGCTGTCGGTCCGCCGCGACGGCGGTGGGTCCCCCGACCTGAAGCGCTGTGGGGAGCCCGGTTTCGCCGACCGAAGTCCGGACGACGAGGCAGACCCCGACTGCAGCACCGAGAACGGCGAGGATGGCGGGTCCGAGCCACCACGTCCCACGTCGCCGCCGCTGCGGTGTCGGACTCATGCCTCCAGCCGTCCGGGCTCGTTGGATACCGGACCGACAGAAATCGCTCCCTGCGGGCATGCCCGACTGGCGCGCCGCGCGCGGCGCGTGGCCCTACGGGAGTCAGCACTCTCCTCGTTGAGGACGGCGTATCCCCAATCGTCGAGGTCGACGTGGTCGGCCAACAGCAGGGCGCAGATCCCGTGACCCCGGCAGCGCGCCAGATCGATGTGGATGGTCAGGTGACCGTCGCTTCTCGGGCTCATGCCACCCCCCGCACCTCGTCCGGCAGCCGGAGCCACGGCGTTGCGTGAACCTTCCGGCAGGGCGTCCCGGCGGCGTGGCGAGTCACGTCCACCAGGAACACCTCCAGCATGCTCGCGACGAGGGCGAGCACGCCATCGGGATGCCGACACGCGCCGCGGGCGACGATGGAGGACGAGAGGCGGCGCAGCTCCACGTCGTCTCGGCGGCGCGGCCGGCCGCGGGCCAGTCGCTCGATCAGCTCCGCCAACGACGGCAGACCGAACACGCAGGGGCCGCACTGTCCGGCGCTCTGCCCGGCGAGCCAGCGCACCAGCCCGGCCGTCTGCGCCACGCCACACGCATCCGGCGGCAGGACGGCGACGAGGCCGCACCCGAGGGGAACACCGGCCTCGGCCATGGCAGTGCGGCCGAGCGGGAGGTCCGACACGCGCCGAGCATCGAGCCATCTGCCGGCGAACCCACCGATGAGGACGGCGGCCCCGCCTGATACCCCACCCGGCCCGTTCAGCAGCTCGCCAAGCGTCGCCGTGCCAGCCACCTCGACCACCCGACCGGGCTCCCGCACATCCCCATCGAGCGTGACCAGGAACGAGCCGTCCGGAGGTCCGTCGCGGCGCCAGGCCGCCCGCCCGGCTCGCGCCAGCAAGGCCAGCTGAGCGAAGGTCTCGGCGTTGTGGAGCAACGTCGGGGCGTCGTGCAGCCCGCGCACCGCGACCGGCAAGCGGTTCGAGCGCGGACGCGCCGGGCCACCCTCCAGAAACTGGATCACGGCAGTCGACTCACCCGACGTGTACGACCCCGGGCCGCGGCTCAGGCGCCAACCGGGGTCGAGGAGCCGGGCAGCGGCCCGCTCGTCCAGCGCGGCGCTCAGGCGCTGCGCCGCGGCCGAGGCGCTGTGCACGTGGACGACCACCTCGTCGGCACCGAGCAACCGGGCGGCAGCGGCTGCGCCGTCGAGCACGAGATGCGGGCGGAACGCGAGCAGCACCTCGTCCTTGCGGCTCGCCGGCTCGCTCTCGCTCCCGTTGACGACGACGACCGGCGGTCGTCCGGTGCGGGCGACGGCATCCCGTACCGCCTGCATCTTGCGAGCGACAGGGAAGTCTGCGCCGCCCCGCCCGCGCAGGCCGCTGGCCGCGATCTCCTCGACGGTCAGCTCGGACACAGGCGGCAGGGAGCCGAGGCGCTCGAGGTGAGCCCGGAGAGCCTCGGGCCCGGCTTCGGCCGACGGACCCGCCAGGAGGACGGCTCCCGGCTCCCCGAGCCCAGCGATCGGAGGGACGGAAGAAACGCTCACCGCACTACAGCCGGGTGCAACGGATCCGTGACGAGCCGGCGTGAGACCGCCAGCAGGACGACGAGAAGGCCGCTCGCGACGTACAGCACGCGGAGCGCCGGCACGTCACTGCCGGTCAGCACCCCGTGCACCCAAATCAAGAAGAAGGCGCCGTACGCCAGGCGATGAATCGGCAGCCAGAACCGGCCGACCAGCAGCCCGGACAACCAGGCCGTCGCCCCGACCAGGACAGCGAGGTAAAGACCCACGGTGCCGCACGCCATGCCCAGCGGGCGGTAGCCGGACCGGCCGGGGAGCAGGGCACCGACGAACCCGACGTGCGCGAATCCGTCGGCGAGCACCGCGCCGATGTGCGCCGCGGTGATCATCGCCGCGGCCGCGATCATCGTCGCGTGCAGCCGCAGCAGGGTGCCGGGCGTCGGGCCGGGCAGGCGTCGTTGCCAGGGGTGACGCAGCCAGAGGCCGACGGCCGTGGCGAATGCGAGGTCGACGTAGGCGGCGATGCCGAAGCCGCGGGTGGCCGTCCACGGGAACATCCGGTTCTGCCACACCGAGGCGCTGAGGGCGGCGAGCAGCTCTCCGCAGAGCAGTGCGCCGAGCACGACACCGAGGGGCAGGGCCAGCCGGCGGACGCCGCCGGTCGCAACCGAAGGCGAGCTCATGCCGCTGTCCATAGCAGGTGTGGGCGCATGGAGGGCGTGCACGTCAGGTGCCCGCTCTCCGCCACCCACAGGGCGGGCAGCTGGTGTTCCTCGGCCATGGCCCCGATGCCGTTGCGGCCGGCCAGGAACAGGGTCTTGCTCCAGACCTCGGCAGTGGCTGGGTCTGGGTGAAGGACGGTCACGGCGAGCAGTCCGGGGCCGCCGGGCCGTCCGGTACGGGGGTCGAGCAGGTGGTGCGCCTGCTCGCTGCCGACACGCCAGCGCCGGAGCCGCACGGATGAGGTGGCGCAGCCGAGATCCGACAGGCACAACACCGCCAACGGCTCGCCTCCTGCCGGATCCTCCACCGCCACCCGCCAGGGGCCACCTTCCGGCGCCTGTCCCCGACAGGAGATGTCGCCGCCGGCCTCCACCAGAGCGCCGATCCCGAGGGCACGCAAACGGTTCGCCGCCCACCGCACCGCGAGGCCCTTGCCGATCCCGCCGAGGTCGATCGAATGCTCTCCGAGGAGAATCTCGCGGCTGTCAGGACGGAAGTCGGGGTGCCAGACCGGCAAGGCGTCGCGTTGCGCCGGCAGGGCCGCCGGCAGCTCACGGGGAGACGGTGCACCATCGGCCATGGAACGCGCGTAGCCCAAGCGCGTGAGGTCACGGTGGATGCGGGGGTCAAAGCGGCCGCCGGTCGCCAGATAGGCCGCGTAGGCCTCCGAGACCGCGTCGTAACAGTAGGCGGGGAGCGCGTTCCACCGGTCGGGCTGCGCGTTCGCCCGCATCAACGGGCTGTCCTCATCGAAGCGGGTGCACGCTGCCTGTACGTCTGTGAAGACGGCCAAGGCCTGCCGCACCCCGGCAGACAGCTCGTCGATGGACTCTGCCCCCCGGACCGCTCGCACGGTGATCGGGCAGGCCATGGCTTGGACGTTTCCCACGATCTCGCGGGACTGGGCGTCAACGAGCATGGGAGGCTCCGGTGGTGGCGTGTACCGGCTGTCGAGCCGGCGCGGGCTGCTGGACGGTCTGCTGCTGGGCCGCCGGTTGCTGGACAGTCGGCTGCTCGCGGCTCTCCCGCTGAGCGGTGGGCCGCCGGGCGGTGCCGGAGTAGGGCGAGGCGGCCGTCGGGCGCGTCGAACGGGCACGCCCTTCTGCCGTCGCAACCGACGCCCGAAGTCGACGCAGACGCTGTTCGTCAGCCGCGATCTGACGAACCAGGGCCTCGGAATGCGGATCGGGTGTTGCACGCGGCGGTGGCGCGGCGACGGCCGATGCACTCGGGTCCGTTGTCCACGCCCAGGCGAGGGAGCCGACCGACCCAGCCGCCGCGAGCAGACCGGCCAGGCCGGCGGCGATCCTGCGGCGCCGGGCCCGGTGCCGCGTGGAGGTGGGCGTCGCTACGGTACCCGTCAGCTCGAAACGGCCGGGGTCAGTCATCGCCGTTGCCTTCCTGCTCCTTGGCGCCACGCTGCCCGCCGGTGCCGCTGGCCCCGGTCGTCGTGTGCGCGGCGGGTCGCGAGGCGGTGCCGCTGGCGCCAGTCGTCGTGTGGGCGGCGGGTCGGGACGAGGTCCCGCTGGCGCCGGTCCTCGTGTGGGCGGCAGGTCGGGACGACGCCCCGCTGGCGCCGGTGATCGCGTGCGACGACGGCCGCTTGGTCGTGCCGCTCGCACCCGTTGTGGCATGAGACGACGGCCTCGAACTACTCGGTACGCCGCTCGTGCGCCGCGCAGAGATCGGCACCGAGGGTGGTGTCGCGACGGACGGCAGCGCCGACGTTGCCGCCTCGCTGGCGGCGGACTGGGCGTCCATCTGCCGCTGGGCGTTCACGAGCCGGGCCCGCAAACTGCTCTCCTCGGCCGACAACCCTCGAAGCCGCTGCTCCAGCTCGGGAGCCGACGGGAGCTGGGCGGGGTCCCGGAGCCCGGCGGCGGCGACATGCGGCGGTCCCGGGGCAGCGCTGATGACCAACCCACCGCCGGTGACGGCGCTCCCGGCGGCGGCCAAGGTAACCACCCACGTGCGTGCTGAGGCCATAGCCGAAGGGTGCTACTCGCGTCCTAAGCGAGGTCTAAGCCGACCATGAGGGTCTGCTCATCTCGGTGTTGCGACCGCCCGGAGCGTGCCGGCGGATAGCTCAGGAGACAACAGTCCAGCCCTCTGGCCCCGCCGCTCGAGAGCGCCGCCCGAGAAGGGCCCGGGTCCTTGGACTCTGTGTCTCGCACCAGAGTCAACGACACTCGCCTCGAAAGCGCCGTCGGTAACGACCCTCGACTCCGGGAGAGGAGATGGCGACGGTGAAGGCTGCGGAACTGGAAGCAGCGAGTTCCCACGGGTCGGAGACGGTCAGCTCGCAGCTGTTGACGCACCCGCAGGTCGAGCAGGGCTGGCTGGCCGGCCTGATCGAGCACGCCGTCCCCCAGGCCGATCTCACCGAGCGCGATCCCGCCTACGTCAGTCGGCATCTCACCGAGATCTGGCCCCTCCTCCAGGTGTGGTTTCGCCCGCGCATCAACGGGATGGACAACATTCCGGCGACCGGCCCGGTGCTGCTTGTCGGCAACCACTCCGGCGGGAACATGGCGCCGGACACGACCATCTTCACGGCGGCATTCGTCCACCACTTCGGCGCGGAGCGCCGCTTCTACCAGCTTGCGCATGACCTCGTGCTCGCCATGCCGCAGACCAGGATGTTGCAGCTGCCCAAGTACGGCACGGTGTCGGCCTCGCATGAACACGCCGAGGCGGCGCTCCGCGCCGGGGCGGCGCTGCTGGTCTATCCGGGCGGGGACTATGAGACGCACCGCCCCTCGTGGAACGCCAACAAGGTGGATTTCGGCGGCCGAACCGGCTTCATCCGGTTGGCCCTGCGTACAGGGGTCCCGATCGTTCCCATCGTGTCGATCGGCGGTCAAGAAACGGCGCTTTTCCTCTCCCGCGGGTCCGGCCTCGCCCATCTGCTGCACCTTGACAGCGCGCTGCGGCTGAAGGTGCTACCGATTTCGATCGCCCTGCCGTGGGGTCTCAACGTCGGCGACATGCTGGGACATCTCCCGCTGCCCGCGCAGATCAGCATCGAGGTCCTGCCGCCGATCGACCTTCGAAAGCAATTCGGCCAGGAGCCTGACGTCGCGGAGATCTACGACCACATCTCCGGCCGCAGGCAGGAAAAGCTTGACGACCTGGCCGCCCACCGGCACGTACCGATCATCGGCTAGCCCGGACTCGCGTGTTCAGGGCGAGGGCTACTTCTCGCAGGCCATACCGTCGCCGTCGCCATCCAGCCCCGACCGGTAGCCGGGCTGGCCGCGTCGGAGGGGCGCAGCTCCCGCACTCCGGGCAGCCGCACAGTTGGCGTAGTAGATGCCGGACGGCGGCGTTGAGGGAGCCGAGATGGGTGGCACGGCCGGCTTGGACGGCGAAGATGCCGAGTCCGAGCCGTACTTCTGCGCGGCCGCCGCCCAGTCGCCCGCGATGGCCCGCTGCGCTTCGGCCAAGCCGATCCGGCCGGAGCAGACCAGGGAGTGCAGCCGGTTCTCCAGGCCGTCCTTGACGTGCGCGCCACCCGGGCCGTCCAGCGGCTCCGGCCACAGGTTGTCGGCCGCGTTGTCGCCGCCGAGCTCGAGCGAGATCAGATGGTCGAGTTCGTAGCTCGCGTGGGTGGCGTAGGGGACCCCGTAGGAGGCGAAGACCGCGAGGCGGGTCGACTGCGGCACATTCCGCACAGAAGCTGAATAGCCCGATACGCACACCTGGCCAGCCGTCGCGCCGGAAAACACCTCACCCGGCGTCAGGGTGCGGTTTGGTTCCACTGCCCCCGTTGCCCCCGCCAGCGGGACCGAACGCGCACCAGGTTGGTTGCCGACCGCCACCGCCGGCGCAACGATCGCGGGAGAAGGCCGGGATGCAACGGCGGCGTTCGTGGACGAGCTCACTGCCTCCGGCAAGGAAGCCTGGCTCGGACCAGCTGTCGTCGGCGCTCCCGTCTTGCAGCCCGCTGCCGTCAGAAAGACCAGCGCCGCGACGGCGACAGCCTGCCGCGAACACTCTCTGGACCTTGCGTGCAGCATCGGTCTTCCTCAGGTGTTGCGCAGAGTGATCAGTCCTGAGAGGGATCGTCCTTACACGGTGGGTGCTGAAGGAAGAAGCCGTCATTGTTGGTCGAGCAGCCGCCGAGCCCAGGTCGACGAGCTGATCGAGCCCCGCGGGCAGGACGAACCTGAGGAGGTGTCGGACCAGTTCCGGCTAGCACTCCCAGCCGGTCGACGCCACGGTGGGTTCCGCCAGCATCGGGACCCATTCCGTCTCGCTGTCGGGGCGCGGGTAGCCACGCCACAGGAGGGCACCGGCGAGTTCGTCACCGTCGAACACGCTGACGATGAGGTCCAGCTCGGAAACCCACTGCACGGCAAGGGACATGGACGCCGCGACACCCTCGCCAAGGCGGCCGAGCTCATCCCAGCTCTGCTCCTCGGGCGACCAGCGTCCCGCGGCGTCGAGGCGTTTGTGCAGGATCCGACCGTCGTCGGCGAGCGCGAACAGGGCGAGCTCACTCCCGACAGTTCCGGTGGCGGCGAGCGGACC
>DATITC010000095.1:0-46207 GCA_035468175.1 Frankiaceae bacterium
TCTTGCTGGCGATCAGGTCGCCGATCTGGGAGGTGGTGACCGGGTCGGGTCCGTACTTCTCCTGCCACAGGGAGAGGAGTCGTTGCCAGCCGGCCTTCTCCACGTCGTCGGTGTCGGTGAGTTCGCTGAGGTTGTCCAGGAAGCCGGTGACTCCGGCGGTGTGCAGGACGCCGGCCAGCATGGTGGTCCATCGCTGATATCCCCCGAGCTGGGGCGCCGGGCCGGTTGCTTGTCCTCGGTCGTACCAGGCGCGCGCGAGGGTGAACACGGCAGCCAGCAGCTGTCCCCGTTCGGCCAGCGTCCAGCCTTCGAGGTCGGGGCGGCGGAAGTTCCGCTTCCACGGGACGCCATCCGGGGGTCGAGGTTGATCGGGTAGCACCGCCGGGCGAGGTCGCCGCCGAGCTGGATGTTGTTGCCGGTGGCGGACCAGCTCACTTTCGGATCGATGTTGATCATCGTGGAGCTACCCAGGATGCGATCCGACCAGGACGTTGCTGTGAGCGCCTGGGCCAGCACGGAGGACGACAGGGTGCCCGATACGTTGTCGAACACGATCATCGGTTCGCCCTGAATCAGGATGGACGTGAGGCGCTTGCGGAGTTCTTCGTCGTCCCGGCCCGGTGCGGCGGTGAGCCGGGCCGGCCGACCGCTGGCGACGATGGCCGCGATGTTGTCCAGGAACGTCTTGCCGCTGCCCATGATCGGAGCGTTCACCAGGGCCAGCGGCACCAGGCCAGCGATCGTGGGTCGAAGGGCCGCCGTGAGCACGAAGGCGAGCGCGTTCGCCCAGGATGGATCGTCAGCAAACGCGAACTCCCCGAGGAGCTCCCCCATCAGCAGCGCCAGTGCGGCTTCGACCTGATCGTCGGAGGGCGAGGTCGGCACCGGGGGGATGGACAGCCCTTCGGGGTCGAGCCACAACCCGGTGACGGGGTCATAGCCGGGTTGATCGAGCAGGCTGCCATCAGGCCGCAGACAGGGCGCGTCGAGCAGACCCTTCAGCGCCGGCAGCTCGTCCCATTCCCGGACCAGCAGGTCACCGGCGACGGTCATCGGTGGGTTGGTGTTCTTCAGGTCTCCGTCTTTGGTGAATCGCTTCCAGTCCGCCGCCTTCGATAGCTCGTGACGGACCCCGTCGGCCCGCAGCGGCTCGCAGCGGACCCGACCATGCTCGTCCCGGATGAGTTTGCTGAGGGCCCCTCCACGCATGAACAGACGCGGCGGGTCATTCCGGGCGGCCAGCGCGGCCACCGCCTCGCTGGACACGTCCCGTAACTGCCGGTCGCTGATGAGAATCACCTTCTGCTGGCTCCCGCGCTTCCGAGTTGGCTGGTGCTCTGCCTCCCCGGAGCTGGCGGCATCCTCCGGGTTGCGGGGACGTTCGCTGTCGTGCGGCATGGTGCTTACCCGGGCAGTCGCCGCGAGCTCCGGGGCCGCCTCCCTCAGCCCGTTCGGGATCATGGCTGCACCGTCCGAGGTGCGACGTGACCAGCGGCCAGATATTCATTGATGTCGTCCATCGTGAAGCGGACGAACCGGCCCACACGGACGTGGCCCAGCCTGCCGTCTTCGATCAGGCGTTCGACGTGCCGGGGCGTGGTGCACAGCAGCCCCGCTACCTGCTCTTTGCTCAACAGCCTGGGCGATTCACCAGGATGAGAACGATCGACTCGTTGCGATTGGTCTGACATTCGTGCTCCTAACGGATAAACGGTCTCTTGCATCCCTTAGGTGGACTTGTGGGCGGCAGACAGGACCGAACGGCGATCAATCTGCTGCCGGGCTGCGGGAGTTGCGGGGGTTGCGGGGGTCGCGCTGCCTGACCGGCGAGACCTCGACCTCCGACGCCGCTGTGCCTGGCCGGCGATGGCCGGCCGTACCCCTCGGGATCACGATCATGGTCTCGCTGGTCCGCCCGAACGGGCAATCGTCCGTCTAGGTGATCTTGAAATGAGCATGATCATCTATTGACACCAGATCATCTAGCATGATCATTATCAGCGGGACCGCCACGAACGGCCTGGTCACGGGACTGAAGGAGGTGGGGCAGGGTGGGTGATCAGGCGCAGGATAATGACGATGCTGCGGATGCCCGCGACTGCTCCCTGCCGACATCGCTCAGTCAGCCTCGCGTGTCTCCAACAGGGTGACGTTGTCGGGAACGTCAAAGAGGAAGCAGGTCGTCATCTCCGCGTCGCGGCGACGAATGTCGGGGGACAGACCGATGTACCGCTCGGTCTGAATGACGGACTTGTGGTGCAACAGCGCCGCCGTCATCCGGAGGGCCGAGTCGTAGCCTTCAGCCGCCCAGTGGTCGAAGGCAAGGCGGGCGGTGCTGCGCCTGATCGTGTGGAAACCCTCGCCGGCCTCGATCTCAAAGCCCGAATGATGAAGTGCCCTCTGGACGACGCGGGCGGGGTGGGTCATCGGTGCGGTGGGCTTCCAAGGGCCAGGCAGGGACTTGCCGCTGCCAGTGGTGTCCCAGAAGTTCGGCCCCTTCGCCGGAAAGAGGAACGCATCCTTGGGGCGCAGGCCGGCGTCCGTCGTGTACACCGCGAGCCAGCGACGGAGTTCCCGGTCGAGGTGCGGCGGGATCTTCATGGTGTCCCAACGCTTCACCTTCGGGATCCAGAGCTTGATCCAGCCGCCGTCGAGGTCCACCCCCGTGATCTTGATGCCGATGATCTCGGATGCTCGGAGCGCCAGGTTGACCGCCACCGCGAGCATTGCCCGGTCACGGGGGTTGCCGCTCATCTCGATCAGTACGAACAACTCAGGTCGAGAGAGCATGAGGCGGTCACGCTGCTCCGGCGTCATCATCGTGATCTGCGACATCAGATCCAACCGAACCCACCCCCGGCTAGTGCAGAACTTCAGGAAGGACGCCATGTGGGACCGGCACTTGTTGTAGGACGAGGCGGCCATCTCCTTCCCCGTCATCGCGGCATTGCGATGGGTGTAGATGAGGCCGGTGTCCCGGTGGAAGAAGAACCCTTCCACGTGGAGGTTCCTCAGGTTGCCGACCTGGATGTCTCCGCAGTGGACCGAGAACCGGGTGATCAACGACTTCTCGTTGGCGATGGTGTTGACAGCCTTTCGCTGTGCACTGCGCAACGCGAGGTAGTCGTTCATCGCCTCGGTGACGCTGGGTGTGCGGCGCACGAGGATCACTCTCCTTCGATTGAGGCCCGGTTGGACCGATGAGCCGAAGCTACACCTGACCTTATTGCTAAGACAACCGGCTAGTTTCAGTAGAGTGGGAGTGAGCCGGCTGCCGGTCGATCGGGAGCGCGAGCTAGCCTCACGGACCGAAGCCTCGACGTCCGCGGCCAGAAGGGGGTCCGCCATGCGCCGAACGGGTTGTCGGGCGTGACGCCGACAGCACACGCGCCAGACTCCGCCAGCGAGCGTCGCCGCCCGCGTGCCGCGGCCTCCTCGTCGTCCACCGGTTTCGACGACGCCTCGAGGGCGGTCCTGACGCACTTGCAGTCCCTTGCACCGATGGCGGCGTGGGCGGTCATCCGGTACGACGACGGCGACAGCGTGCTCGAAGCGGTCGTGGGGCCGGACGCGGAGTACTCCATGGGCGCGCTCGCCGACGGCAACCGCATGCCGTGGTCGAGCCTGATCTGCTCGCGCATGGTCGACGGGGTTGGGCCGCGGGTCGCCCCCGACGTCCATCGCATCCCGGCGTACGCGTCCGCGCCGATCACGCGACGCTTGCCGGTGGGCGCCTACGCGGGAGTCCCCCTCTGGCACGCCGACGGCATGCTCGCCGGGTCCGTCTGCGGCCTCGACCCGTCACCGCAGCCCGAGTCGCTGACCGCCGTGCTGCCCGTGCTCGAGCTGTCAGCCGATCTGCTGGGTCGGCTCCGGGAGAGCGAGGGAAAGGTCGGACGGGAGCGCGAGCGGGCCGAAACGGCCGAGCGCCGCGCCGTGACCGATGCGCTGACCGGGATCACCAACCGGCTCGGCTGGAACGAAGCGCTGGCGAGCGAACAGGCCCGAGCGTCCCGCCGGGGACTGTGGACCGGCGTGGTGAGCGTCGACCTCGACGAGCTCAAGCAGATCAACGACCGGCTCGGCCACCCGGCCGGGGACGCGTTGCTGGTGGCCACGGCGGAGGGCTTGCAGGCGGTGGTGCGGCGCGAAGACGTGCTGGCCCGGGTCGGTGGGGACGAGTTCGTCGTTCTGGTCAGCGATTGTGACGTCGACTGCCTCGACCGGCTGATCGCACGGTTGCGGCCGGTGCTCGACGCGGTCGGCGTGCGTGCCTCGGTCGGGGCGGCCAGCGTGCCCGCCGGGAGCAGCCTGAAGGACGCCTGGCAGCTCGCAGACCAGCAGATGTACGCCGAGAAGCATGGCCTCGAGCATCGTCAGCTGGGCCTCGACCTGACTGACGAGCCTTTGCGCACCGGCTGACTCTTCCCGGTCAGCGCCTCGTGCCGCGACGGGTGTTCGGGGTGCTCTGGGTGCCCTGGCCACCGAAGCCGTTGTTCTGCCCGAAGCCGTTGTTCTGACCGGTCTGACCGGAACCGTTGCCCTGACCGGTCTGGCCCGTGCCGCTCACCTGGCCGGTGCCCTGGATGCCCTGACCGGCCACTGCCGGCGGCATCGTGCCAGCAGTGACTCCGGACAGGGCGTTGCGCATTGTCTGCGACCACGTCTGGGCCGGCAGGTCCCCACCGAACATCTCGCTGAAGTAGCGCCCGCCGACGGTTCGGTTCTTCAGCGGGTGGTCGTTCGGGCTACGAGGGTCCCCGATCGCGACAGCAGCCGCGAGTTCCCGCGTGTAGCCGACGAACCATGCCGAGACGAAGCTGTCGGTCGTGCCGGTCTTTCCCGCGGCGACGCGGCCGATGGACGCGTTCGGGTTACCGGTTCCGTTGGTGATGACGCCCTCGAGCACGCCAGTCACCGTGTCGGCGACCTGCGGGTCGAGCACCTGCTGGCAGGACTGCTTGTCGGCCAGCTGCATCGGTCGGTTGTTGCCGTCCGTGGCGGAAGCGATGTAGTTCGGGTCGCACCGCTTACCGGAGGCCGCGAGCGTCGCGTAGGCCGTGGCCATGTCGAGGGGACTCACGGCCCAGCCACCGAGCGTCAGCGAGCCGCTGGTTGCGGAGACCGGACCGGTCGGGCTGTTCTTGTCGAAACGCGCCGCGGGTATCCCGAGCTTGACCGCCATGTCGCGGACGTTGAGGACCCCAACCTTCTCCTCCAGCTGGATGTAGAAGGTGTTGACCGACTTCCAGGTGGCCTCGGGGATCGCGTAACTGCCGATCTCGTCGGGCTCCGCGTTGCTGAAGCCATTGCTGCAGGTCGAGCCGGACTGCCGACTGTTCTGGCCGATGCCGAACTGAGGAGAGACATAGCAGGCCGGCGAAAAGAAGCGCGTCGACAACGGGAGCCCTTGCTGCAGCGCGGTCGTCAGGGTGAAGGCCTTGAAGGTCGAGCCGGGCTGAAGGTAGGGCAGGGTCGGCAGGGGCAGCGTGGTCTCGCCTGGACCGGTGCCGTACGTGCGGTTGACCGCCATCGCCAGGATCTCGCCGGTGCCCGGACGTACCACAACGTCGCTCACCCCGACGTCTTCCGAGGAGGACGCCGCGTTCTGGACCGCGTTCTGGGCGGCGCTCTGCACGTTCGGGTCCAACGTCGTGCGGATGGTCAGGCCTCCGGCGTCGAGCCGCCGCTGCCGCGCCTCCGGGCTGTTGCCGAGCGCCGGGTCGTTGGCCAGGTTGGTCCGGACGTAGTTGCAGAAGAACGGAGCGATCGAGGCCACGCACGCGTCTCCCTGCGCCGGCGGCGCAACCGGCGAGAGTCCGAGCCCGACGCTGCGGGCGAACTGGGCCTGCGCCGGATTCAGATGCCCCAGCTGCTGCATCCGGTCGAGTACCTGGTTGCGACGGATCTTGGCGTCTTGCGGGTGCTTCAACGGGTCGTATTGCGTCGGGCTGCGCACGAGACCGGCGAGCAGGGCGGCCTGCGCCACGTTGAGCCGCTCGACCGGGATCCCGAAGTATCGCTTGGCCGCGGCGCCGATGCCATACGCCCCGTTGCCGAAGTAGGCGAGGTTCAGGTAGCCCTCGAGGATCTTCTCCTTGGGCATCTGCTTCTCGACAGCAAGGGCAAGTCGCGCCTCCCGGAGCTTGCGGCCGAGGGTCTGTGCTCTGGCGTCCTGCTGCTCACTGCTGGTCGCGGCCTGGCTGAGTAGGACGTTCTTGACGTACTGCTGGGTGATCGTCGAGCCGCCCTCCTGCACCCCGCCCGATTCGCTGTTGCGGACGGCGGCGCGAGCGAGACCCTTGGTGTCGACGCCGTGGTGCGTGTAGAAGCGGGAGTCCTCGATGTCAATGATCGCGGTCTGCATGGTCTGAGGGATCTGCTGGATCGTGACCGGGACCCGGTTCGTCGGGTCGTGCAGCACGGCGAGCACGCTGCCATCGGCATTCAGCAGCCGGGTGTCCCGCCCGAGCACCGGTGCCGACAGTTCGTTGGGTAGCTCGTTGAAGAAGTCGGCGGAGGATTTGGCGACCAACCCCGTGCCCAGGACGAGTGGGACGGCGACGGCCGCGACGAGCAGGCCGGTGACGACCAACAGGACGAGCAGCACCGGGAGCTTCCGGAACGGTCGTCGCTGACGCGGGGGGCCCTCCGGGCTCTCCGAGCGGTCCCGACGGCGGACATCCGTCGCAGTCGCCATGACTCCGGCTACCTCCGTTCGGCGCGGACCACGAGAGGAACGCGCTGGACAACCCGCCGACGCATGCTCATCCGACGTCGACGTTCAGCGACCACGGTAACCGCCGGCGCCGACAGAAGCCGTTCTGCACGCTCGCCGTCAAGTGCAGGTCGACGCGGGGACTCAGAGTCGGTGGTGCGCGGGTGCCCTCAGTCGCCGCACGAAGGGCAGCGCGATCAGCGCCCCTACGACGAACCCGACGACGTGGGCTCCGTACGCGACGTCGCCGCCCGCGGCCACGCCGACGCCACTGAAGTAGGCGTACTGCAGCAGGAACCAGCTCCCGAGCACGACCCACGCGGGCAACCACACCGGCAGGAAGAACAGGAAGGTCAGCAGGCTCAGCACCCTCGCCCGCGGGAAGGTCACGAGGTAGGCCCCGAGCACTCCGGCGATCGCTCCGGATGCACCAATCAACGTCGTGGTGGACGGACCCGTCAGGGCCGAGTAGCCGTAGGCGGCCGCGTAGCCGCAAACGAGGTAGAAGACCAGGAACGGCAGCCGCCCCATCCGGTCCTCGACGTTGTTGCCGAAGACCAAGAGGAACAGCATGTTGCCCAGCAGGTGCAACCAGCCGCCGTGCAGGAACATCGCCGTCAGCACCGACAACGCCGGGCTCTTCTCGAACGGCGGGCGCTGCGTCGGCCGGTTGGTGGCACAGGCGACGGTGCCGCGCTCGGGATCGACCGCGGCCACCGCACCGGTGGGCGCCTGCGGGAGCTGCCGGTTGTCCAGCAGCTCCTTCGGGATGGCTCCGTAGTGGTCGAAGAAGCGCTCCTGCTGGCACAGCGCGGCGGGGGTCGGCGTACTCATACCGCCGACGGAGGTGAGCAACGGTGTCGCGAGGACGAAGACCGCGACGTTGACGGCGATGAGCGTCCACGTGACGACCGGCGTGCGCCGCAGCGGGTTGCGGTCGTGGACGGGCAGGACCAAGGGGAGCCTCCGCGGGACGGGCGCCGAGCTGGGGAGAAGCCGTGTCAGCCCTGGGTGTCGATGACGTGGTAGGCCTCGGCGAGGCGCCCCGGCTCGTACCCCGCCTGGTAGGCCTGACCGCCCATCCAAGCGGTGAGGAGCCCCTCGAGATCATCCATGTGCGCCGTCTGGCTCTCGTGGGCGCGGAGCGCGGCGATCTTCCGGTCGAGCTTGTCGGTCACGTCGACGAAGCGGTTCAACTGCTCGCTGGGGCCGGCCATCATCCAGACCTCGGCGACGGTCCACGGCTCGAGCCCCTCCTCGGCCAGGAGCTCGGGGTGCGCGAACGGGTTACGAGCATCGGGATAGACGGCGCAGAGCGTGGCTTCCCCCGCCAGCAGGTGGTCGGGGTGCGACGCGTAGATGCGCTGCCAGTTGCGGGTGGGTGACTGGGTGATCACCCGCTGCGGCCGGACCGTACGGATTACGCGCGAGATGTCCCGGCGCAGCGGGATCGACAGCTCGAGCCTGCCGTCCGGGTAGCCGAGGAAGTGGACGTCGGTAACGCCGAGCTCGGCCGCCGCCGCCCGCTGCTCCCGCTGGCGGATGCCCGGGATTACGGCCCGGTCCACCGCCGGGTCGAAGCCGCCGGCATCGCCATCCGTGATGCAGCAGTAGGAGACCGTGATGCCCGCCTCCGCCCAGGTGGCGACGGTGCCGGAGGACGCGAAGTCGGCGTCGTCGGGATGTGCCACCACGACCAGGACGCGTTCGACCTCGGAGTCGGGGAGGGCCATGGCCGAACAGTAGTGCGCCGCAAAGAGCTCGGGACGAGGGTGACCTGGGGACAACCCGCGCGGCAGGCCGGATCAGGTAGCACTCGAACGTACGATCGATGCCTCATGAGCGTTGCCGAATCCCGGACCGGACCGGACCGGGTCGCCGATCCGCAGGACGCGCGGCTGCAGGCGCTGCTGGGCGATCTCAACCCGCAGCAGCGCCTCGCGGTCGTCCACCAGGGTGGGCCGCTGCTGGTGGTCGCGGGTGCCGGCTCGGGGAAGACGCGGGTGCTGACCCGCCGGATCGCTTACCTGCTCGCCGCCCGCGGTGTCTCGCCCGGAGAGGTCCTGGCGATCACGTTCACCAATAAGGCCGCGGGCGAGATGAAGGAGCGGGTCGAGGCGCTCGTCGGCGGGCGGGCCCGGGCGATGTGGGTCTCCACCTTCCACTCGGCGTGCGTGCGGATCCTGCGGCGCGAGATCAAGCGGCTCGGCTTCAACACCAACTTCACGATCTACGACGCCGGTGACGCGCAGCGGCTGATGACGCTTGTGACACGGTCGATGGACCTCGACCCGAAGCGGTACCCGCCGCGGGCTCTCGCCGCCCAGATCAGCAACCTCAAGAACGAGCTGGTCGACTGGGAGACCGCGCGGTCCACCGCGACCGACGGCCAGTCCCGTGAGCTCGCCGAGGTGTACGCGACCTACCAGCGGCGGCTGCAGGAAGCCAACGCCCTCGACTTCGACGATTTGATCTTCACCACGGTCGTGCTCCTGCAGGCCTTTCCGGACGTCGCCGAGCACTACCGGCGCCGCTTCCGGCACGTCATGGTCGACGAGTACCAGGACACCAACCACGCGCAGTACGTGTTGATCCGCGAACTGGTCGGGACCTCGCTCGACGACGCCGAGATATCGACCGGCGGGGTGGCCCGCAGCGAGCTGTGCGTCGTCGGCGACGCGGATCAGTCGATCTACGCTTTCCGCGGCGCGAACATCCGCAACATCCTCGAGTTCGAGTCGGACTATCCCGATGCCTCCGTGGTCCTGCTCGAGCAGAACTACCGGTCGACGCAGACGATCTTGTCGGCCGCCAATGCGGTCATCTCGCGTAACGCTGGCCGCAAGCCGAAGCGGCTGTGGTCGGACGCCGGCGACGGCGAGAACATCGTCGGCTACGTCGCGGACAACGAGCACGACGAGGCCGCCTTCGTCGCCTCCGAGGTCGACAAGCTCGCCGACGAGAAAGAGATCCGGCCCGCCGACATCGCGGTCTTCTACCGGACCAACGCGCAGAGCCGGGTGTTCGAGGATGTGTTCCTCCGCGTCGGTCTCCCGTACAAGATCGTGGGTGGGGTCCGCTTCTACGAGCGTCGCGAGGTCCGGGACGCCTTGGCCTACCTGCGCGTGCTGGCCAACCCCGCCGACACCGTCTCGTTGCGCCGGATCCTGAACGTGCCCAAGCGGGGGATCGGGGACCGTGCCGAGGCCTTGGTCGGAGCCTTCGCCGACCGCGAGCGGATCGGCTTCGCCGCCGCCGTGGAGCGGGCCGCCGAGGTCACGGCGATGGCCACGCGCTCGCTGAAGAGCGTGCAGGAGTTCTCCCGGCTCCTTGCGGACCTGCGCGAGGTCGTCGAGTCCGGCGCCGACCCCGCCGAGGTCGTCGAGGCGGTGCTGGAGAAGACCGGGTATCTCGACGAACTGGCCGCTGAGGGCACCATCGAGTCCGAAGGTCGCGCAGAGAACCTCGCCGAACTTGTCGGTGTGGCCCGCGAGTTCACCGAGCGGGCCCCCGACGGCACCCTCGCGGAATTCCTCGAGCAGGTGTCGCTCGTCGCCGACGCCGACTCGGTCCCATCGCCCCCCCAGACGCCGCAAGCGACGCCTGGGGCCCCTGCTCACGAAGGCGGCCAGGGCGTGGTCACGCTCATGACCCTGCACGCCGCCAAGGGCCTCGAGTTCCCGGTCGTGTTCCTCACCGGGCTGGAGGACGGCGTCTTCCCGCACCTGCGCACCCTCGGCGACACGAACGAACTCGAGGAGGAACGGCGGCTCGCCTACGTGGGCATCACCCGCGCCCGCCAGCGCCTTTACCTGTCCCGGGCGCAGGTCCGCAGCGCGTACGGCCAGACGTCCTACAACCCGCCGTCCCGCTTCCTCGAGGAGGTGCCGGACTCGCTCGTGGACTGGCGGCGGCTGCCTGAGCCGGCGATCGCGAGCGCCGCCCGGTCCGTCATCACGACCGGTCGCGGCACGGGTGGGCCGGGACTGCGCCCGGTACCCAACCTGTCTCCGGGTGATCGGGTGACGCACAGCGCGTTCGGGCTCGGGACGGTGGTGGCCACCTCCGGCGCCGGCGACAAGGCGCGCGCCAGCGTCGACTTCGGGGAGCCGGGCGTGAAGGAACTCCTGCTGCGCTACGCGCCGATCGAGAAGCTGTAGCCCGACGTAGCGGGCTTGGAGCTACCAGGCGCCGTGCGCGCGCAGCCAGGCGATCGGGTCGGTCAGGGTGCCTTCGGTCGGGTGGACCTCGAAGTGGAGGTGCGGGCCGGTGGAGTGCCCGCTGTTGCCGGACTGGGCGATCTGCTGGCCGGCCCTGACCTTCTGGCCGACGATCGTGTCGACCTCCGACAGGTGGCTGTAGGTGGTGACGGTGCCGTCGGCATGCCGGACCTCGACATGCGTGCCGTAGCCGGACTGTTCTCCGGCGAAGGTCACCACTCCGTCCGCTGCCGCCACGACCGGCGTGCCGACCGGGACGCCGATGTCGATGCCGTCGTGGCCGGGGTGGAAGGTCTGTGTCAAGGGGCCGGTGGTGGGACGCCAGTACTGCCCCGACGTCATCGGCACGGTGAGGGCCTGCCGGGGTTCACCGCGGGACGCACGCCGGCGGTCGGCGGAGCGGCGGGTGTCCTCGAAGGCCGAGACGCCGCGGTGCCAGTCGAGCGTCTTGGCGCGCTGAGCGGCCGCGAGCCGGCCGTGCAGCGCGATGACATCCGCCCGGTCGTAGGCCATCGCGAAGCGCGTGTCGTGTGACGCCTCGAGGGACGCGCCGGATGCGGAGAGGACACCAACGGTGGGGAGCACGACCGCGGCGGTGACCACGAAACGGCGACTGCGATGTCGCAGGGCACCCGAAGGCCGGAGCGCGAGGGAGGGCGGACGTTCGGACACGGACAGCAACCTTTGTTCAGCCACGACTGGCCGGGATGTCCGACCAGCTGCGCTCACCAGGGGCCTATGCTGTGTTCCCCGGCACGACCGAGCAGCGGACGTCGAAGTCCATCGCCCCGTCGATGCGGCCAACACCGACCGTGACGAACCCCGTCCGTCGCGGTGGCCCCCGAGCGGCACCGAAGCGCCGCTGAAGGCGGCACCTGAAAGTGACAGTGACCTTACCGATGGGCTAAACCGGTCCAACAGGGGCCCGACTGCAGCGGAGTGACCTATCGCACAGTGGTCGATGGGTCGGTACCGGTCCCTCGGCTGGGCGACCGATCCGGCCCACGTAGCCCGCCAGCGAACGCGTCTGCTGTCACGCCGACTTACCGGACGATCGACACATCGGCCGCCAGCAACGCATGTGATCCGGATCACCCTGCAAGCGGTGGATCACGGTTGCCCCCCGCAGAGAGGTCCGGGCCGGGCCGGACTACTCGCTCACGCTTCGTTAACCGACGGCGTGCCCGGGACCGGGAAGGACCACCGGCGCTCGCGGGCGTCCAGTTCGTCGGGCCGGCTCCGCCCGGACCTGGCGCCCGACCTCGGCCGCCACCGCGACAGCGAAGTCCGGAGCGTCACTGTCCCGCACCAGGGCGTCGTCCACCATCCCCGTCCAGGGCATTCTGCGGTCCGGTTACGATCGACGTCGGCTCGGGTCTGGTTCTGGCCGTGGGCCGGCCTCCGCAACGATGACCGCAAAGGATGACCCGAGCATGACTCAGCCTGCTGGTGGTTCGGGGTCCGGGAGTTCCGGGTCTGCTGGTTCGGGATCTGCTGGTTCCGGGCCTGCTGGTTCCGGATCTGGCGGCCGCATCCGCGTCGTCGTGGCGAAGCCGGGTCTCGACGGGCATGACCGCGGGGCCAAGGTGGTCGCGCGAGCGCTTCGCGACGCGGGCATGGAGGTCATCTACACCGGCCTGCACCAGACACCGGAGCAGATCGTCAGCACCGCCATCCAGGAGGACGCCGACGCGATCGGGCTGTCGGTGCTCTCCGGAGCCCACATGACGCTGTTCGCCAAGGTGATGGAGCTGCTGAAGGCCCAGGGCGCGGACGATGTCGTCGTGCTCGGCGGCGGCATCATCCCCGAGGACGACATCAATGAGCTGAAGGCGCTCGGCGTCGCCGAGGTGTTCACCCCGGGTGCGACGACCCGGGACATCGTCGGCTGGATCACCGAGCACGTGAACGCGGCGGCGGCCAGCGCCTCCTGACCCGAAGCACGCCATCGGACGTGACGGCGGTCACCTGAGGCCCGGGCGGAGCGCCCCTGCGAGCCGTCGGGTGCACGCGGCTCGTTAGTGTGGACTCTCGTGGACCTTTTCGAGCATCAGGCGAAAGAGCTCTTCGCCGCCTACGACGTTCCGGTACCGACCGGCCGCATCGCCACCACCCCCGACGAGGCCAAGGCCATCGCCGAGGAGCTGAGCGGCCGAGTAGTGGTCAAGGCGCAGGTGAAGGCCGGCGGCCGCGGTAAGGCCGGGGGCGTGAAGGTGGCCGGCGACGGCGCCGAGGCCGAGCAGCACGCCAAGGCGATCCTCGGCATGGACATCAAGGGCCTCACGGTCCACAAGGTCCTCGTCGAGCAGGCCAGCGACATCGCCGAGGAGTACTACGCCTCGTTCCTGCTCGATCGCTCCAACCGCACCTTCCTCGCCATGTGCTCTTCCGAGGGCGGCATGGAGATCGAGGAGATCGCGGTGACCCGGCCGGAGATGCTGGCGCGCATCCCGATCGACCCGCTGAAGGGTGTCGACCGCGCGATGGCCCGCAGCATCGCCGAGCAGGGGCACCTGCCGGAGAATGCACTCGACGGGGCGGCCGAGTTGCTCGAGAAGCTGTGGAAGGTCTTCGTCTCCGAGGACGCCACGCTGGTCGAGGTGAACCCGTTGATCCTCACCGGTGACGGGCGCGTCATGGCGCTCGACGGCAAGGTGAGCCTGGACGAGAACGCCGACTTCCGGCACGACAACCGTGCCGCCCTCGCCGACAAGGGCGCGGTTGACCCGCTCGAGCAGTTGGCCCGCGAGAAGGGTCTCAACTACGTGAAGCTCGACGGCAATGTCGGGATCATCGGCAACGGCGCCGGGCTGGTCATGTCCACCCTCGACGTCGTCACCTACGCCGGCGAGGAATTCGGCGGCGCGAAGCCCGCGAACTTCCTCGACATCGGTGGTGGCGCGTCGGCGCAGGTGATGGCGGATGGGCTGTCGGTCATCCTCGGGGACCCGAACGTGAAGTCGGTGTTCGTCAACATCTTCGGTGGCATCACGTCCTGCGACGCTGTGGCCGACGGCATCGTCCACGCGCTCGGGATGCTCGAGGGGAGCGCCTCGAAGCCGCTCGTCGTGCGATTGGACGGCAACAACGTCGAGGAGGGACACCGCATTCTGGCCGAGGCCAACCTGCCGGTCGTCCACCTCGAGGACACGATGGACGGGGCGGCCCGCCGGGCCGCCGAACTCGCGCAGAAGGCGGTCTGACCCCGTGGCGATCTGGCTGACGGAAAACTCCAAGATCGTGGTCCAGGGGATCACGGGCTCCGAGGGTGCCAAGCACACCCGACGGATGATCAAGGCGGGCACGAACGTGGTGGCCGGCGTCAACGCCCGCAAGGCCGGCCAGGACCTCGACGGGGTCCCGGTGCTCGGCAGCGTGAAGGAGGCCGTCGACTCCTACGGCGCCGACGTCTCGGTGGTATTCGTGCCGCCGACGTTCGTCAAGGACGCCGTCATCGAGGCGGTCGACGCCGCCATTCCGCTGTGCGTGGTCATCACCGAGGGCATCCCGGTGCACGACACCACCGAGTTCTGGGCCTACTCGCAGGCGAAGGGTGGAACCACCCGGATCATCGGCCCGAACTGCCCGGGCATCGCGTCGCCGGGCAAGTCGAACGCGGGCATCATCCCGGCCACCATCACCCCGGGCGGGCGCATCGGGCTGGTGTCGAAGTCGGGCACCTTGACCTACCAGATGATGTACGAGCTGCGCGACTTCGGCTTCTCGACCTGCGTCGGCATCGGCGGTGACCCAGTCATCGGCACCACGCACATCGACGCCCTCGACGCGTTCCAGGCCGACCCCGAGACCGACGCGATCGTCATGATCGGTGAGATCGGTGGCGACGCCGAGGAGCGTGCGGCGGCGCACATCGAGCAGCACATCACGAAGCCCGTCGTCGGCTACGTCGCTGGCTTCACCGCTCCCGAGGGCAAGACGATGGGCCACGCCGGCGCCATCATCTCCGGCTCGTCCGGTACCGCCGAGGCGAAGAAGGAAGCCCTCGAGAAGGCCGGGGTCCGGGTCGGCAAGACGCCGAGCGAGACCGCCCGTCTCATGGCCGAGATCATGAAGGGCGCCTGACTCTGGTTCCGAGCGCCGACAGGCCTCGAACCTCCACGTAACGGACGGCGGGTCCGGGCGGGAATCCCTGCTCCGGCCCGCCGTTCGGCGTGCTCGGCGGGTTGCTTGCCCGACCGCTCCGAGCGGACCACACTTGGCGGAGACACGGGAGCGCGGCGCTCCCGTCGGGAAGGTCGAGGGGCCCGAACGCCATGCCTGTCATCGCCGGACGCAATGTCAACAACAATGACCTGGGCGTGATGGCGGGCGGTGCAGTCGTCCTCGTCTTCTCGTTCTTCCACTGGTTCAGCTACGGCTTGAACATCATCGGCGTCCCGGCCGACATCAGCGTCAACGGCTGGAACAGCGGATTTTTCGCATGGCTCGGCGTCCTTCTGTCCATCGCCGCGGCCGTCCTGGTGGCGGTGCGGGTGTTCGCCAACGTGCAGCTGCCGCGGCTGCAGTGGGGCTGGGGCTTCATCATCTTCGCGGCCGCAGCGCTCGGTGCTCTCCTCATCCTGCTCAAGCTCCTCATCGGTTACCACAGCGGCAGCCGGGGTCTCGGGCTGTATCTGTCATTGATTGGGGCGCTGGTCGAGACCGGGTTCGCCTACCTGGCGTTCAAGGTCTCCGGCGAGACGCTTCCCGGCGGCCGGCGCCTCTGAGTAGTGCTCTGCTGGGCCCGCATCTGCGTGAGGCGGTGTCCTCCGGCGTGCCGGAACGGACAATCGGAGCGGAAGCTGGAAGCCTTGGCCAGGTGACCGAACTCCTGGTCCGGCCGACCGATCCCCGTACTGCGGAAGAGACGCCGGCCGACCGCCCGTCTCGCCCGCACTGGCCGCTGCTGGGCGGCGTCCTGGCCGCGGCGGCGGCTGCGGCGGTGGGGCTCGCTGCCGTCGAGGTCCTCGTCACGGTGTTCGGGCTGGGAGACGGACGCTCGAACGCCTCGCTTTCCGAGGTGCTGCACGTCGGCGGGGCGATCTGGCTCCTCGCCCACGGCGCGAGTCTGGAGCTGCCCGAAGGCGGCGTCACCCTGATTCCGCTCGGGGTGACCGCCCTCGCCGCGTACCTGCTGCATCGGAGCGGGACGGCGATCGCCCGCCGGGTGCCGGACCGGGGCCGACGCGGGATCCCGGCCGTCGCGACCGCCGTCGCCGTCCCGTACGCGCTCCTGCAGATGCTGCTGGTCCTCGCCATTGGTCAGACGGGGCCGGTCGCCTCGTTGCCTCGAGCCGGTGTCGGTGCGCTGTTGATCGCCCTCGGCGCGGCCGGTCTCGGTGCTGCCGGCGTGCTCGCCCCGGACCGGCTGGCCTTCCTCCGACGCGGCGGCCGGGTGCTGCACTTGAGCGGACCCGCGCCGAGCGCCGTCCGCGTGGTGCTCCGGGCCGCGCTGGTCGCCTGCGCGGTCCTCGCGGCGGGTGCCGCCGTCCTGGCCGGTGCCTCGATCGCGTCGCACCTTTCGGCCGCGGCCGACGTCGCGTCCGCTACGACCGGAGGCGCGCTCAGCGCGTCCGGAGTCCTGGTGGTCCAGCTGGCGCTGCTGCCCAACCTGCTCGTCTGGTTCGTCTCCTACGCGGTGGGCCCGGGCTTCTCGATCGGCTCCGGGACCTCCGTCCAGCTCGTCCACGGCCGGTTGGGCGAGGTGCCCGCCCTGCCGATGTTCGCTGGACTGCCGGGTCAGCTGCCGGCACCGCTGCTCCTCGCGGTCCTGCTGGTGCCGGTCCTGGCCGGAGTCCTTGCCGGTCGGGTCGTGGCGGGTCGCCTGGGTGCGGTCCGCACGCGGTCGATGGTCGGTGCGGCGCTCGCCGTCGGCCCGGTCGCCGGGCTGCTCGTGGGGGCTGCGGTGGCCCTGGCCTCCGGCGGCGTGCTCGGCGACGGTCTCGCCTTCGTCGGTGCCTCGACCTGGCGTGCCGGTCTCGCGGTCATGGTGGAGGTAGGCCTGATCGCGCTGCTCAGCGCGGGGCTGACCCGGGCATGGCGGACCGGCCGGGCCTCGCGCCGGAAGCCGGCGGCCTTCGACGGCACTGGCACTCACCCGCGGGACGGCGACCCGCGACCCGCGAACCGTCCAGGTCGCTTGCCTCGCCCCGGGTGGCTGCACCTGCCGGACCGACTGCACCTGCCGGGCTGGTTGCACCGTCCGGGCTGGTTGCACCGTCCGGGCTGGTTGCGCCGTCCGAGCGGGCTGCGCCGTCCGAGCCGGTTGCACCTGCCCCGCCGACGTCGGAAGGTCGTCGAACTGCCCGAGTGAGCCCGCGGGAACGGTCGCTCCGAGCACCCGGCTAGGGTGGCGACGCGGAGCCGACGACGGAGGAGCTGTCGGGGACGCGTCCGACCGGATCGCCGTCGAAGGAGCCCCGCTGGTGCCCGCCCGCCTCGTCGTGCTGGCCTCGGGCGCAGGCACCACCCTCCAGGCGATTTTGGACGCTTGCCGCGCCCCCTCGTTCGGAGCGGACGTCGTCGCCGTTGGCACCGACCGGCCCGGGACCCGGGCGGAGGCCCGGGCTGCGGAGGCCGGAGTGCCGACCTGGATCGTGCCGCTCTCCGACTTCGCGTCCCGCTCCGACTTCGACCGGGCGGTCGCCGGCCGGTTGGCCGAGGACCGGCCCGACCTCGTGGTCCTCGCCGGCTACATGAAGGTGCTCGGCCCCGAGGTCGTCCGCGAGTTCCGCATCGTCAACACCCACCCGTCGCTGTTGCCGGCGTTTCCGGGTGGGCACGCGATCCGGGACGCGCTCGCCTACGGTGTGCGGGTCACCGGTTGCACCGTGCACGAGGTGGACGAAGGGGTCGACACCGGTCCGGTGCTGGCCCAGGCGCCGGTGCCCGTGCTGCCCGACGACACCGAGGACATGTTGCGGGCCAGGATCCAAGCGGTCGAGCGTGGGCTTTACGTCGAAACGATCGGGCGGCTGGTCGACCAACTGGCCGGACGTGTACCGGCGGTTGTGGCGGTACCGGGGGACGAGGCAGGCGAGCGATCGCCGGAGGGACGGACATGAGCAGACAGCCCATCCGACGTGCGCTGGTCAGCGTCAGCGACAAGACCGGACTGCCCGAATTGGGGGCAGCGCTCCGCTCGGCTGGGGTGTCGGTGATTTCAACCGGCTCGACCGCCAAGGTGCTGGCCGAGGTCGGCGTCGCGGTGACGCCGGTCAGCGAGGTGACGGGCTTCCCGGAGGCGTTCGACGGCCGGGTCAAGACCCTGCACCCCAAGGTGCACGGCGGGCTGCTCGCGGACCGGCGCAAGCCCGCTCACCTCGCCCAGATGGACGAGCTCGGCATCGAAGGATTCGACCTCGTGGTCGTGAACCTGTACCCGTTCCGGGAGACCGTGGCGGCCGGCGCCGACGCCGAGGAGACCGTCGAGCAGATCGACATCGGTGGCCCGGCGATGGTGCGGGCGTCCGCGAAGAACTTCGCCAACCTCGCCGTCGTGGTGAGTCCCGAGCGGTATCCCGACATCGTGGAGGCGTTGGAACGCGGGGGCTTCGACCTCGGACAGCGACAGCGGCTGGCCGCCGAAGCCTTCGCGCACACGGCGAGCTACGACGTGGCCGTCGCCTCGTGGATGAATGCCCAGGTCGTCGCTGAGGACGTCGAGGACTCGCCTGCGGCGTCCCGCTTCCCGGTGTGGGTCGGCGGGTCCTGGGAGCGCAGCGACGTGCTCCGCTACGGCGAGAACCCGCACCAGGAGGCCGCGCTCTACCTGAACCGGGACATCGCCCCCGGCCTCGCGCAGGCCCGGCAGCTGCACGGCAAGCAGATGTCCTACAACAACTACGTCGACACCGACGCCGCGCGACGGGCCGCCTACGACTTCGACGAGCCGTGCGTGGCGATCATCAAGCACGCCAACCCCTGCGGCATCGCGATCGGCGCGGCAGCTGACGCAGCAGTCGGCACGGACCGGTCGGTCGACATCGCGGAGGTGCACCGACGGGCGCACGCCTGCGACCCGGTCTCGGCGTTCGGCGGCGTGATCGCCACGAACCGGACCGTCACGGCGGCGATGGCCGAGACGGTCAGCGACATCTTCACCGAGGTGGTCTGCGCCCCGTCCTTCGAGCCGGCAGCGGTCGAGATCCTGTCGAGGAAGCCGTCGATCCGCCTGCTCGAATGTCCCTACCCGGTGACCGGCGCGGTCGAGCTCCGGCCGATCTCCGGCGGCCTCCTGCTGCAGGTCGCGGACCGGATCAGCGCTCCGGGGGACGCCCCCGGCACCTGGTCGTTGCAGACCGGCTCGCCGGTCGACGCGGCGACTCTGGCCGACCTCGCGTTCGCGTGGCGGGCGATCCGGGCGGTCAAGTCGAACGCCATCCTGCTGGCGGCCGGTCTCGCCACGGTCGGCGTCGGGATGGGGCAGGTGAACCGGGTGGACGCCGCCCGGCTTGCGGTGGCGCGGGCGGGCGAGCGGGCAGCCGGCTCGGTGGCGGCCAGCGATGCGTTCTTCCCCTTCCCGGACGGCTTCGAGGTCCTGGCCGAAGCCGGGGTGCGTGCCGTCGTCGAACCGGGTGGGTCGGTCCGCGACAACCTCGTCATCGAAGCGGCCGAGAAGGCGGGCGTCGCCCTCTACTTCTCCGGGACCCGGCACTTCGCGCACTGACCCACTTCGGAACTGCGTTTTCGGAGTCTGACACTCCGCGCACTAGCCTGAGGCGGTGAGCGGTGAGCGGAGCATGCAGAGCCCGGATTCCCAGCAGTCCGCTGTCCGGTTGGACGGCAAGGCGACCGCGGCGGCGATCCGTGCCGAGCTGACCGAAAGGGTCGCCAAGCTCGCGGAGAGTGGTATCGAGCCCGGGCTCGGCACGGTGCTCGTCGGGGACGACCCGGGCAGTGTGGCGTACGTGCGCGGGAAGCACCGCGACTGCGCCGAGGTCGGGATCCGCTCCTACCAGCGGACTCTGCCGTCTGACGCGTCGCAGGCCGACATCGAGGCCGTGGTCGCGGAGCTCAACGCCGAACCGGGCTGCACCGGTTTCATCGTCCAGCTCCCGCTACCCCGCGGCATCGACGCCGGCGCGGTGCTCGACCGGATGGATCCCGCGAAGGACGCGGACGGTCTCCACCCGCAGAACCTCGGGCGCCTGGTGCTCGGTGAACCCGGTCCGCTGCCCTGCACCCCGCGCGGCTGCGTCGAGCTGCTCCGTCGCTACGACGTCCCGCTGTCTGGCGCCGAGGTCGTCGTGATCGGACGTGGCGTGACCGTCGGACGCCCCATCGGCCTGCTGCTCACCCGGCGCAGCGAGAACGCCACCGTAACGCTCTGCCACACCGGGACCCGAGACCTCGGGGCGCACCTGAAGCGGGCGGACATCGTCATCGCCGCCGCTGGCGTGCCCGGTCTCGTTCGGGCCGACCAGCTCAAGCCGGGGGCAGCGGTGCTCGACGTCGGCATCACCCGGACCGACGCCGGGCTGGTCGGTGACGTCGACCCGGCGGCCTGGTCGGTGGCGGGGCATCTCGCCCCGGTGCCGGGTGGAGTCGGGCCGATGACCCGGGCGATGCTGCTGCTGAACGTGGTCGAGGCGGCCGAACAGCGGGCTGCTGCGGCCTAGCGCTCGCCGTCGTCCCAGCAGTCCCGTCGTCCCAGCAGTCCCGTCGTCCCAGCGGTTCCGTCGTCCCAGCGGTTCCGTCGTCCCAGCGGATTCAGCCGGCTCGGCGGCCGGACGTCATGGATCCGGGCAGAGCAGGAGCCGGTGACGATGACGACGACGGCCGACGCGACTCCGGCGGCTTCGAGTTGGCCCTGTTCTGTTGGGCGTCCAGTTCGGGAACGCCCGGCAGCGGGCGGATGACGCCGGCCCGGACGACCTCATTGGCCAGCCGCGCGCGCCGGTTGATGCCTTCCGGGATGCTGAACTTCGCGTAGAGGCGCAGCAGGTGCTGCTTGACCGCAGCTTCGGTCACGACCAGTTCGTCGGCGATCTCGCGGGCCGTGCCCGGGGCGACGAACGCCTCCTGCGTCAACGCCGGCCGGCACAGGCAGGCCAGGACCTCGAGTTCGCGGCGAGTCAGGTCCGGAGCGGCGACGCGGCGCAGTTCGACGGTGTCCGCGTCGCTCGAGTCCGTCATGGTCAACCCGCCGATACGCAGCCGGGCCATCCCGAAGCTGATCACATCGCCATCGGTGAGGATCCGCCGGCCGACGGGCCGGCCGTTGACCCGGGTGCCGTTCGTGGAGAGACCCAGATCGGAGACGTAGACGTGCGGCCCGCGCGCGACGAACTCGGCGTGCAGCCGCGAGACGGTCGGGTCCTCCAGCGCAAGGTCGACGCCAGCCCCACGGCCGACGGTCGTCACGTCTCCCGCAAGCTCGTGCACGCGGCCGCTGTCCTCGATGCGCAGGTAGGGACGGTCCACGTGGCTGCCTCCGGGGGTAGTCCAGTCGCGAGGAGTGGCGCGGACACCGGACGCCATACCCGCGGGAGGCTCAGCTACGCCCGGGCTCGGCATGCCCACGTCGAGGACATCGCTTTGATGTGCGAGGTGCGACGATAAGGCTCGCGAACGTCCGCTGGGAATCGGCCACTCGGGGGACACGCCGACCGCCGGACGCCGAGAACGAGTGGAGAGCGGGTAGGAGGACGCCATGGACGTCCCGGACCGACCTGATCTTCGGGAGCGATCCGATGAACGGAACCGACCGGTGGACGCGGCCGAGCCGATGTCGGTGCCGAGCACGGAGGCGGCTCCCGAGCATCCGAAGGCGGACCCGGGTTCTTCCGCTCCCTCGGTGGAGGTGCCTGAAACGCTTCCCAACCCCGTGCATGTCTCCCGCGGCCCCAACGAGATCCCGCTCGGCGGCGTCCTGCTGGCCGTCCTCGTCGGACTTGCCCTGGTCGGGCAGGACCACTGGCGCCGCGGGCTGCTGCTGGCGGGCATCGGGCTGCTGGCGGGAGCGGTGGTGAGGCTGGTCCTACCGGCCCGGATGGTCGGCCTGCTGGCCGTGCGCGGACGGGTCTTCGACGCGGTGGTGCTCGCCATCCTGGGGACCGCGGTGATCGCGCTCACCTCCAGCGTGCCGCTGCCGCCGGGGTCCGGTTGACCGGCTCCTGAGCAGCAGGAGTGCTGCTCCACCCGCTGCCGGGGCAGGGGGATGGTCCGGTAGCCTCGGCTCCGCGGCACCACCCCGCCGTGTCCACGACCCCCGGCACTGTCACGGAACCGCGACGGACGCCGGCCGGCGGATGCAGCCGGGGGGCTCGCAACCCGTTCACCGTCGGCACCGGCGAGTACGCCGACGCCATCATCGAGCAACTGGGAGCCTGAAGATATGGCAAGCGACCGCCTGGGCAAGGTCACTGTCGTCGGAGCCGGTTTCTACGGCTCCACGACGGCGCAGCGCCTCGCCGAGTACGACATCTTCGACGAGGTCGTCCTCACCGACATCGTCGAGGGCAAGCCGGAGGGCCTCGCCCTCGACCTGAACCAGTCCCGTCCCGTCGAGGGCTTCGAGACCAAGGTCACCGGGGTCACCACAGGCAAGGACGGCTCCGGCTACGAGGCGATCGCGGGTTCGGCCGTCGTCGTCATCACCGCCGGCCTGCCGCGCAAACCGGGCATGAGCCGGATGGACCTGATCGAGACCAACGCCGGCATCGTCCGGCAGGTCGCGGAGAACGTCGCCCGCCACGCGCCGGACGCGGTGGTCGTGGTCGTCTCCAACCCGTTGGACGAGATGACCGCATTGGCGCAGCTCGCCACCGGCTTCCCGAAGAACCGGGTATTGGGCCAGGCCGGAATGCTCGACACCGCCCGGTTCACCTACTTCGTCGCCGAGGAGCTCGGCGTCCGGGTGGGCAGCGTTTCGACGCTGACGCTCGGCTCGCACGGGGACACGATGGTTCCGGTGCCCTCGGCCTGCACCGTCGACGGCAAGCCGCTGGCGGACGTCATGGCGCAGGACCGCATCGACGCGCTCGTCGACCGGACCCGCAACGGTGGTGCCGAGGTGGTCGCGCTGCTGAAGAGCGGTTCGGCCTACTACGCCCCCAGCGCTGCGGCGGCACGCATGGTCAGGGCCATTGCCGAGGACTCCGGGGCCAAGATGCCGGTCTGCGCCTGGGTAGACGGTGAGTACGGCATCGACGGCGTGTATCTCGGCGTGCTCGCGGAGATCGGTGCCGGGGGTGTCACCCGTGTCGTCGAGCAGGACCTGTCCGACGACGAGCTCTCCTCGCTCAAGGAGGCCGCCGAGGCGGTCCGCGCGAAGCAGGGCGACGTGCAGAACCTCTAAGTTCTCCGGCACGCACACGCCCCAACACGCAAACGCTCCAACACGCAAACGACGCGTCCGCATCTGCCGTGGCTCCCGCCACGGGAGATGCGGACGATTTGTCGTTGCGGGGTCAGCCTTATAGACCCGCGATCGCTTCGTTGAATGTTGCGCTCGGCCGCATGACCGCATCGGTCTTGGCCCTGTCGACGTGGAAGTAGCCGCCGAGGTCCACCGCCGAGCCCTGCACCGTATTGAGCTCGCTGACGATCGTCTCCTCGTCCGCAGCCAGTCGCTGGGCGAGGTCGCCGAACAGCCCAGCCGCCTCCGCATCGTCGGTCTGCTCCGCGAGCGCTTGAGCCCAGTACAGCGCGAGGTAGAAGTGGCTGCCCCGGTTGTCTAGCTCACCGACCTTCCGCTCCGGCGAGCGGCCCTGTTCGAGAACCCTCCCCGTTGCCGTATCGAGCGTGCGACCGAGCAACGCCGACCGCGCGTTGTCCGTCTTGTCGGCGACGAACTCGAAGGCGGCCGACAACGCGAGAAACTCACCGAGGGAGTCCCACCGCAGGTGGTTCTCCTTGACGAGCTGCTGCACGTGCTTGGGTGCCGACCCGCCCGCGCCGGTCTCGAACAGTCCGCCACCGGCCATCAGCGGCACTATCGACAGCATCTTCGCGCTGGTACCGAGTTCGAGGATCGGAAACAGGTCGGTGAGATAGTCGCGCAGCACGTTCCCCGTGACGGAGATCGTGTCCTCACCCCGACGAGCTCGGTCGAGGGTGAAGCGGGTGGCGGCGGCGACGTCCATGACCTGGATATCCAGCCCCTCGGTGTCGAGTTCGGCCAGGTACGGCTTCACCTTCTTCAACAGCTCGGCGTCGTGCGCCCGGGTCTCGTCCAGCCAGAAGACCGCCGGGGCGCCCGTGGCCCGGGCACGGGAAACGGCAAGCTCGACCCAGTCGCGGACCGGGGCGTCCTTCGTCTGACAGGCCCGCCAGATGTCGCCTTCCTCCACGTCATGGCTCAGGAGCACCGTCTCGCCGTCGAGCACCCGCACGGTGCCGGCAGCCGGGATCTCGAACGTCGTGTCGTGGCTGCCGTACTCCTCGGCCTGCTGAGCCATCAGGCCGACGTTCGGCGTGGTGCCCATCGTGGTGGGGTCGAACGCACCGTATTCCCGGCAGAAGTCGACGGTTTCCGAGTAGAGCGCTGCGTACGACGAGTCCGGGATGACGAACTTGGCGTCCTGCTGCTCGTCCTCGCTGTTCCACATCTGGCCCGACGAGCGAATCGCCGCCGGCATCGAGGCGTCGATGATCACGTCACTCGGGACGTGCAGGTTGGTGATCCCCTTGCTGGAGTCGACCATCGCGAGAGCCGGACCGCTGTCGTACGCCGACGCGATGGCCTGCTCGATCGCCTCGCGCGTGTCGGCCGGCAGCTTCTTCGCCGAGCTCAGGACGCTCGCCAGACCGTTGTTCGGGTCGGCGCCGACGGAGGCCAGGTCCTCGCCGTACTGCGCGAACACGTCCGGGAAGAACTGACGCACGACGTGACCGAAGATGATCGGGTCCGAGACCTTCATCATCGTCGCTTTCAGGTGCACCGAGAACAGCACGCCGCGGGCCTTGGCGTCGGCGATCTCCCGTGCCACGAATTCGTCGAGGGCAGCCCGGCGCAGAACGGCGGCGTCGACGATCTCGCCGGCCAGGACCTCCAGTCCCTCCTTGAGCAGCGTGGTCGTGCCGTCGGCCGCGACGTGCTCGATGCGCAGCTCCGTCTGCTGCTGGATCGTCACGGAGGACTCGGAGTGCCGGAAGTCGCCGTCGTCCATCGTCGCGACGTGGCTCTTGCTGTCGCTCGACCAAGCGCCCAGCCGGTGCGGGTGCTTCTTGACGAACCCCTTCACCGAGGCGGGTGCGCGCCGGTCGGAGTTGCCCTGGCGCAGCACCGGGTTGACCGCACTGCCCTTGACCGAGTCGTAGGCCGCCCGTGCCTTCTTCTCGTCCTCGGTCTGCGGGTTGTCCGGGTAGTCCGGTATGTCGAAGCCCGCACCCTGCAGCTCGTCGACGGCAGCCTTCAGCTGCGGGGTGGACGCGCTGACGTTGGGCAGCTTGACGATGGCGGTGTCCGGCGTCTTGGCCAGCTCGCCCAGCTCGGCGAGTGCGTCGTCCTCGAGCCCGAAAGCCGCCAGTATGCGGCCGGCGAGCGAGATGTCGCGGGTCTCGATCTCGACGCCCGCCTTGTCGGCGTACGCCCGCAGGATCGGCAGGAGTGAGTGCGTCGCGAGGGCCGGCGCCTCATCGGTGTAGGTGTAAATCAGCTTCACTGACGAATTCCTGCCTCAAGTGCGATCCGTGACGGCAGCGCGGGCACTGGCGCCGAGCCGGGTCGACGCTATCTGACATCGAATGCATCCCTTGTGGCAGAGCCCCCGGTCGTCCAGGCGACCCGGGGCCCTGCCACTTCTCGGGTGCGGCGGATCAGGCGGTGTCAGACGCAGACCGGCTTGAACGCCGGGTCCGCCGGGTCGTTCGTCCGGGCGAGGGCGTTGCGCACCCACTGGAAGACGACCGGGTCGTACGGCGTCGCCAGATGGTCGTCGACGTTGCCCGGGCACTTGTCCTGCAGCGTGATGTTGGTGACCTGACCGCTTCCGTCCGCTGCCAGGAAGGCGGACGTGTACGGGCTGACCACCTCGTCGTATCGGGTCTCCAACACGGTGTAGTCGACCGCGGCCATGGTCTCGGTCGGGCTGTTCACGTACTGCATGTAGAGGCTGTTGTAGGCCTGCTGCCGGCAGGCGACGCACCCGACCGCCACGGGCGCGAGCGGGTTGGTCGTGCCGTGGTTGGACGGGGAGAGCCCGATCAACTCGTCGACGGTGGCGTCTCCGCCGCCGTGGTTGATGTAGTCACGCGGCATCATCCCGCCCTGCGAGTGCCGACGATGTCGACCTTGCTGGCACCGCTGGTGGGGAGCACGAAGTGCTCGATGAACGCCTTCAGCTGGAGCGACGAGGCGTTGATGTCCTGCGTCGCGTTGACGCCGTAGTTCAAGGCGTAGACGCAATACCCATGGGCCCGTAGATAGGGGGCGAGTGTGGCCCAGTTCTGGGCGGCATTCTCGAAGGTGCCGTGCACGAGCACGACCGGATAGGGGTGCGCCGCGGTGGCTCGGCAGGCGTTCGTCCCCGGCGGGAACGGCCCAGGCGACGGATTGCTCGCCGCCGTGGCGGTGCCGACCAGCGCGGTCGACAGCAGCGCCGCGATCGCGACGAACAGGGGGAGCAGCAGGAGCCGCGTCCTTCTCATGGGGCCTCCGGAAGCGCCGTCGCCCACGCCGACGAGGACAGATGCGCACCCACTACCCGCTTCTATGACGTAAAACGCATAGCGGACGGCGCGCGGCGCGCCGTCCGTCGGACCGTGCGCGGGTCAGCTCAGCTCAGCCGGCGGCGAACTTTCGGTCCCGGGGGCCGGGCACCGTGGCGGCGAGAGACCGCAGCGCGCGGTGCTGCAGGGCGCGCACCGCGGTGTCCTGCCGGCCCATGGCCAGGGCCGTCTCCCGCACCGACATCTCAGCCAGGAAGCGCAGCTCGACGCAGCGACGCTGGGCCGGCGGCAACTTGGCGACGGCCTCGCGGAGCCCGGCGGCCGCGGCGCGGTCGAGGACCACGTCGTCTGCGCCGGGGGAGGTCGACTGCAGCGCGAGGCTGATGTCGTCGGAGGGCACCTCGAGCCGGTTGCGCAACAGCGACCAGTGGTCGGCGATCAGGTTGCGGGCGATGGTGAGCAGCCACGCGAGCGGGTCGCGGTCCTGCCACCGGAACCCGGTCAGGGCCCGCCACGCCCGGAGAAATGTCTCGTTCGTCAGGTCGTCGGCGAGCGAGTCCGGGACCCGGCTGGCGACGAACCGGCGGACCGGTGCGGCGTAGCGGTCGTGCAGCTCGCGGAACGCCTGCGGGTCGCCGTGCTGGGCCCGCTCCATCAGGGTCCGAACGTCGATCAGGTCGGCGGTCACAGCTGCCTCCGGGGACTCGAAAAGCCACTCAGGTGCGAAAGCCGCGCCGTATCGGCGCGGCTGGGGGGTGTCTTTAAGGTCCCGCAAATGAAAGGTTCCTACGGCATCCGAACGGCGTAACTTCCGTTGCCACCGTTCGGGTGAATTGAGCTCAGTGGAGCAATCGGGATAGCCCGGATCGGGGTGCCCGCTGGACCAGACGCAGCAATAGGCGTCCAGCCAGGGCCGGGGGGAGCAGCCCACGGCCGAGCCCGATGTCGACCAGCGCGTCCAGCGCCGCCGGATCCCGGTCGGCGAGGGCGATGGCCGAGTCGAAGTTCGCGGGGTGGCGCGCCAATCGGGCGAGCAAAGTCGTCGTCGCGAGATGTTGTCCGAGTTCGCGCCGAAGCGTCGCACGGAACGCCGCTCCGACGTTTCCGTCCGGACTCGCCGAGACCGCGGCTTCACCGGCCAATCGGCCGGAGAGAATGGCGTAGAAGATGCCCTCGCCGGTGAGTGGGTTGATCAACGAGGCGGCGTCGCCGACGAGCAGGATCCGTCCATCCGGCTGCCGCGGGCGCCAGGTCGACAACGGTAGGTGCGCCGCCCGGTCGCTGCCCGGTTCGGCCGGCTGATCGGGCAGCAGCCGAGCGAGTGGTTCGGTGAGGCCGGTGCGTCCCCGCCCTTCGAGGTTGGTCCGCAGCATCCCGAAGCCGATGTTCGCCCGCCCGTCGCCGATCGGGAACGACCATGCGTAGGCGGGCCAGCCATCGCCGATCGTGTGGATCAGCTGCTCGGGGACCCCGGCCGGAGCCGGTGCGTACGCCCGCATCGCCACAGCGGTCGCGTCGTGCGGGTTCGCCGGGAGGCCGAGCGCGCGCCGGACCGTCGAGTTCGCGCCGTCGGCAGCGACGACCACGCGGGCGCGGAGTTCCAGCAGGTCGGAACGAACCAGGTCGAGGGTGACGGCGTCGCGGGACGGGTGGACGCCGCGGACCCGGCCGCGCAGCAGCGCCGCACCCGCGGCCACCGCCGCGTCCACCAACCGTGCGTCGAACACCGTCCTGGGGATCACGTGACTGGCCTTCGGCGGGACGGCCAGCACGTCCCGGCCACTGGGGGTTCGGAACCGGAGACGGTCTACGGGGGCGTAGCCCTGCTCCACGCCGACCACACCAAGGTCCCGAAGTTCGTCGAGGCAGTGCGGAGCGATGCCGTCGCCGCAGGACTTGTCGCGCGGGAAGCTCTGCGCGTCGAGCAGCGCAACCCTCGCCGTCGGATCGCGCCGCAGAGCAGCCAGCGCCGCCGTACTCCCCGCGGGGCCGGCGCCGACGACGACGAGGTCCCAGAGGGCGGACGGGTCGGTGGTCACCGCACCCCGCCGCCGTCGATGTTCACGCCCTCATCCTGCCGGACGGGGTTGGGCGGATACGGCGCCGGTGAGAGAGACTGGTCGCATGGCCCGACCCCGTGTGCTGTCCGGCATCCAGCCGACCGCCGACTCGTTCCACCTCGGCAACTACGTCGGGGCGCTGCGGCAGTGGGTCGATCTGCAGAACTCCTCCGAGGCCTACTACTTCATCGCCGATCTCCACGCGATCACGCTCGGCCACGACCCGAAGCAGTTGCGGCATCGCACCCGGGCGTCGGCGGCCCAGTTGCTGGCGCTCGGCCTCGACCCCGACCGCTGCGCGCTGTTCGTTCAGAGCCAGGTGCCCGAGCACGCACAGCTGACGTGGGTCCTCGGCTGCCTCACCTCGTTCGGTGAGGCGAGCCGGATGACGCAGTTCAAGGACCGGTACGCGCGTGACGGCGGCGGAGTCACCGTGGGCTTCTTCACCTATCCGGTGCTGCAAGCCGCCGACATCCTCCTTTACCGCCCCGAGCTCGTGCCCGTCGGCGAGGACCAGCGCCAGCACCTCGAGCTGAGCCGCGACCTCGTCGACCGTTTCTCGAGTCGCTTCGGCCCTGGGCTCCGGATGCCCGAGCCGTACATCCTGCGCAACGTGGCCAAGCTCTATGACCTGCAGGAACCCACGGCGAAGATGAGCAAGTCGCGCCCGGACGCGGGCACGCTGAGCCTGCTGGAGGACCCGGCTCGGCTGAGGAAGAAGGTGCGGTCCGCGGTCACCGACAGCGGGCGTGAGGTGAGCTTCGACCCGGAGGGGAAGGCCGGCGTCTCGAACCTGCTGACGATCTACTCGACGCTGACCGGGAAGGCGATCGACGAGATCGTCAGCGCTTACGCGGGACGCGGCTACGGCGATCTGAAGAAGGACCTTGCCGAGGTCGTCGTCGACTTCGCCGAGCCGATCCGCATTCGGACGAACGAGTTGTTGGCCGACCCGGCCGAGCTCGACCGGATCCTCGCTCGGGGGGCGGCGTCGGCGCAGGAGTTGGCCGGGAGGACGCTGTCCGACGTGTACGACCGCATCGGCTTCCTGCCTCCCACAGGTTCCACTCCCGTGCCTCCGGCGGACGAGACGGCATGAGTGAGCGCGACATCGGCGTCGCGATCGGACTGCCGGAGCCTTACCACGCGGAGCTGCAGTCCTGGCGGGAGCGCTTGGGTGACCCGAACGCGGTCGACGTCCCCCCGCACATCACCTTGGTCCCGCCGACCCCGCTCGGCCGCGACGCCCTTCCGCTGATCATCGACCACCTGCGCCGGGTAGCGCAGACCGAACAGGCCTTCCGCGTCCACCTCCGGGGCACCGGCACGTTCCGGCCGGTGTCGCCGGTCGTCTTCGTCGCCCTCGCCCAGGGCATCTCGCACTGCGAGCGGCTGCAGTCCGCGGTGCGCACCGGGCCGCTCGCCCGTTCGCTCCAGTTCCCCTACCACCCGCACGTCACGGTGGCGCACGACCTGCCCGAGCACGCGCTCGACCACGCCTTCGACAAGCTCGCGGACTACGAAGCCGAGTTCGACGCGTGGGGCTTCACCCTGTTCGAGCGGGGGGTGGACGGGGCCTGGCGACCGGAGCTCGACTTCCCGTTCGGCTTCCCGATCCCCGTCTCCGAGTCCTACGCCTGGTAGCGGTTCGGCCGGTCCGGAACCGGGCTGGCGAGGGTCGCGGCCGAGGCCTGCCATCGCGTAAGCCGCAGCTTGCGGGGTACGAACGTGATCATGGCCAAGCCGATGGATGCGGTGCAATCCGGGGTGTCGACCGTCCGGGACCGCCGGCCGTTCGTCGACCACCTCATCCGGGCGTGGTCGCGTTACCAGGCCGACGCCGGCGACCGGCTCGCCGCCTCGGTGACCTACTTCGGATTCCTCTCGTTCTTCCCGCTCGTCGCGCTCATGTTCTCGATCGCGGGCTTCGTCGTCGACGCCTACCCGGACGCGCAAAGCAAGCTGACCGAGCAGATCAACAACTTCCTGCCGGGGCTCGCCGACAAGCTCGACGTCGCCACGATCGGCAACGCGAAGGTGGCCACCGGTCTGATCGGCCTGGTGGGGTTGCTGTTCGCCGGCCTCGGCTGGATCGACGCGCTGCGCGAGGCGGTCCAAACCATCTGGCACCACAACGTCAAGGCTGGCAACTTCGTCGTGAAGAAGCTGGTCGACATCGGCGTGCTCGCCGGCCTCGGGTTGACCCTGCTCGCCTCGGTCGTCGTCACCGGCGTCTCCTCCGCCGCGATGACGTGGTTCCTCGACCTGCTCGGGCTGGAGAACAACGGCGTCGCCCGGATCGGCCTCCGGCTCGTCGGCATCGGCCTGGCCTTGCTGGTCGACCTGGCCGCCTTCATCTATCTGTTCACGCGGCTGCCGCGACTGAACACGCCGTTGAAGCGGGTGTTCAAGGGCGCGCTGCTCGGTGCGGTCGGTCTCGAGATCCTCAAGGTCGTCGGCAGCGTCCTCGTCGCCCGCACGACGGGCAACCCGGTCTACGGCGCGTTCGCCGTCGTCGTCGGTCTCCTGATCTGGATCAACCTGGTGTCTCGGTTCGTGCTGTTCACCGCGGCCTGGACGGTGACCGCGCCCTACGACACCGACGTCCCGCCGTCCGGCACCGCCGACCCGGACAGCGCCCGCGAAGCCGGCATCCCGGAGCAGTACGCCGACCACGACCCGGACAACCCGCCGACCACCGCCGGGGACGGTGCGCCGGCTCCGCTCGCCGCAGCGATCCAAGGGGAGACCCCGCCGCAGGATCAGGCGGAGGGAGTCGCCGACTCCCGGGCCGACCGCACCCGCGCCGGCGGGGATCAGGCGCCGATCAACGGTAAGGCTGCCGGCGACGCGTCCGCGTCATCGGCCGCCGACGGCGCAGCCGCGCCAAGCCGGGCCGGGCATGAGCCCTATCCCGAGCAGGCGCACCGTCGGCACGTCAACGGCACATCCGCCGGCGTCCAACGCAGCCGACCGGTCGCCTCCGAGGCCTCGCTGCGGACGACGAGCCGTTTCGGCGTCGGCGTCGCGCTCGCCGGTGCGGCGACCGCGGCGATCTACGGGGCGAAGATTTTCCGGGACTCACGCACCGACGATGACTGATCGCCCAGCTCGTCGCTATCTTTCGGCTCGCCCAGCTCTTCCCGCTCGCCCAGCTCTTCCGGCTCGCCCAGCTCTTCCGGCTCGTCCGGCTCGTCCAGCTCGCTCGTGTCGGGCGGCCGGGTCGTCCTCCGGAGCGCCGCCCCGGGCCGGTCGCGTCGGGTGTCGCTCTTCGCTTGGGCTGGGCTGCCCTGCTCGCGGCCCTGCCAGTAGGTGAAGGCGGCCGCCACGACCGTCAGAGCCAGGGCGAGCGCGAGCAGCGGGCTGATGCCACCGCCGTCCTCCGCCGGCGGAAGCACGGCCGGTGCCCCGGCACCGTCGGCCGCTCGCGCGGGTGCTGGTGCGGCCTGATCCGGAAGCACGGCGATCGGCGCGGTCCCCGCAGCGGCCGCGAAGCCCCAGTTCAGCAGCGACGTGGCTTCGGCTTCGTAGGACTTCGGCGCCTGCATCAGCACGACCGCGATCGTCGTGCCATCGCGCTCGGCGGCGCCGACAAAGGTCTGTCCGGCGTCGGCCGTCGAGCCCGTCTTCACGCCGAGGGCACCGGGGTAGTGCCCGAGGAGCGGGTTGCTGCTCGTCAGGTGACGGGTCTTGCCGTCCGAGCCGGTGAAGGTCATCTCGGCGAGGCCGGCCGCGCGGCGCAGCTCCGGCCGCGCGAGCGCCGCGCGGGTGAGCACCGCGAGGTCGTAGGACGTGGTGAGCTGACCGGCGGCGTCGAGGCCGGTCGCGTTGTGCGCCGTTGTGTCGGTGGCGCCGAGCTGCGCGGCGGAGGCCGTCATGCGGTCACCTGCGGTGGCCGGGTCACCCCCCGCACGGGCGAGTGCCTGCGCAACGTCGTTGCCGCTCGCGACGAAAAGAGCGTCCAGCAGATCGGCGGACCGGTACCGCACCCCGGGTTTCAGCCCGATGGTCCGACCCGTCACCTGCGTGTCCGCCGCCGTCACCTCGACCTCCGGCGGGGCGCCCGGGCCGAACGTCAACGCCGTCAAGATCTTCTGCGTGCTGGCGGGGGCGCGCTGGGCGCTGCCCGCGCGTGCCGCCAGGACGTGCCCGGTCGTGAGATCGGCGACCAACCACGACGCCGAGGACAAATTGGACGGCAAGGGCGGTGCGCCCTCGCCGACCGACACGTCGGGTGCGAGGGGGCCGCTGGGCGGCGCTGCTTCGGCAACACCGGTCAGGGACGGCATCAGCGACCCGAGGACCAGCGAACCCAGCACTACCGGACCGAAGGCGAGGCCGGCCACGAGCCGGCGGAGGCGTCTGCGAGACACGGGGGCAGGCTAGCCCGACCCTCTGACAGAAACCGGTCCGCCGCACCGCAGGTGCGGCGACGTCGGCACCGAGCCCGTCGCGGCGCACAGCCCAGTCTGATTTCCTGAACTCGTGGTCCTGTCCCGACGCTCTGCCGGCTTCCTACTCGCCTTCGGCGTCTGGAGCTGGATCATCTGGCCGACGTTCCTCAAGAACGTCTGGGGCGACGACCGCAGTTTCGCCCCGGGCGGTGGTGCCACAGGGTTCCTGGTCGTACACGCGCTGCTGACGGCGGCATCGCTCGCGTTCGGCACCGCGATCGGCTGGATAGGCGCACGCGGGCTGAGGCGGAGATCGACGCCGGCCGAGCGATGACATCGGTCGATCGGACCCGTTTGTATCGGTGATCAGCAACGAATTCGATCACCAGGGAGAAAAGACGATGGCGCGGATGCAGGCCAGCTCAGGCGCGACGACAGCCGAAACCGCGCCGTCTACAGCGGGCGGCGATCGGCGCTGGGCGGCGCTCTACGTGCTCTGCTCCTCCTCGCCGCGGGAGCAGGCGAAGGCGATCGGCGTCTTCGCATTCGTCGCGCCGCTGCGCATCTTTCGGTCCCGGAACGTCAGCGGAGCCAACGTCATCCAGGGGGAACGCCGCCGATGACGACCCGGCTTTCCGGAGCGACGCGGGAGCGGCTCCGGAACCGGCGCTCTGCTGAGTTGATCTGTGCGGATCTTTCGTCGCTGACCTGCAGGTCTGCCCCCAAGATCCGTACTGATCAACTTCTCGGGGGCCGCAGGAGCGGACTAGATGCGGCGAAAGACCAGCGCCCGCTTCACTTCTTGGATCGCCTTGGTGATCTCGATGCCGCGCGGACAGGCGTCGGTGCAGTTGAAAGTCGTCCGGCAGCGCCAGACCCCCTCCCGGTCGTTGAGGATCTCCAGCCGCTCCTCGGCACCTGCGTCCCGACTGTCGAAGATGAACCGGTGCGCGTTGACGATCGCGGCCGGCCCGAAGTACGAGCCGTCGGCCCAGAAGACCGGGCAGGACGTCGTGCAGGCGGCGCACATGATGCACTTGGTCGTGTCGTCGAACCGCGCCCGCTGCTCCGCGGTCTGCAGTCGCTCACGGGTCGGCTCGTGCCCATCGGTGATCAACCACGGCTGCACGGCGCGGTAGGCCTCGAAGAACGGCTCCATGTCGACAAGGAGGTCCTTCTCCACGGGCAGGCCCTTGATGGGCTCGACCATGATCTCCTTGCCGAGGTCCTTCACGAGGATCTTGCAGGCCAGCCGGTTCACCCCGTTGACGCGCATCGCGTCGGACCCGCAGACGCCGTGCGCGCACGAGCGCCGGAACGTCAGCGTGCCGTCCATCTGCCACTTCACGTGGTGCAACACGTCGAGCAGTCGGTCACCCGGCTCCGTCGGGACCTCGAACCGCTCCCAGTGCGGCTCGCTGTCGATCTCCGGGTTGTAGCGGCGGATCTTCAGGATCACGGTGCCGTTCTCACCCGGCGCCGGATGCGCGGCAGCCGTCTGCTGGGCGTTCCGACGAGCCGCTTCCTCCTGGGAGGCGCTCGGTTCCGGGGGTGCGTCCGCCGCCATCAGGCTGACTTTCCGCAACAGCTCGCGAGCATCGCTAGTACTTCCGTTCCATGGGCTCGTAACGCGTCATCACGACCGGCTTGTAATCGAGCCGGATCTCGGCCTCCGGGAGTGCGGCACCCATCGGGCCGGACCGGTAGGCCATCGTGTGGCGCATGAAATTGACGTCGTCGCGGGTGGGGTAGTCCTCGCGGAAGTGCCCGCCGCGGGATTCGTTCCGGGCCTTGGCGCTGACCACCAGCACCTCGGCGAGGTCGAGCAGGAAGCCGAGTTCGACCGCTTCGAGCAGATCCGTGTTGTAGCGCTTGCCCCGGTCGGTGACCGACACGTTCTGGTAGCGCTCCTTGAGCAGCGCGATGTCCACCTCGGCCTGCTTCAACGTCGCCTCGGTGCGGTAGACGGTGGCGTTGACGTCCATCGTCTCCTGCAGCTCGCGCCGGATGTCGGCGACCCGCTCGCCGCCCTCGCCGTCCCGCAGCCGGGCGAGCAGCGCTTCGACGAAGACCGCCGGCTCGGCCGGGAGATCTGGTGCGGTCTCCACCGAGTTCGCGTACTCGGCCGCGGCGACGCCGGCCCGGCGACCGAAGACGTTGATGTCGAGCAGCGAGTTGGTCCCGAGACGGTTCGCCCCGTGCACGGAGACGCAGGCCACCTCGCCGGCGGCGTACAGCCCGGGAACGATGTGCTCGTTGTCGCGCAGCACCTCGCCGCGGATGTTGGTGGGGATACCGCCCATCGCGTAGTGCGCCGTCGGCTGGATCGGGATCGGGTCCGTGTAGGGCTCGATGCCCAGGTAGGTCCTGGCGAACTCGGTGATGTCGGGGAGCTTCGCGTCGAGTTGCTCGTTCGGCAGGTGGGTCAGGTCGAGGAAGACGTGGTCCCCGTTCGGTCCGCAGCCCCGGCCTTGCCGGATCTCCGTGTAGATGGCCCGGGCGACCATGTCCCGCGGGGCGAGGTCTTTGATCGTGGGGGCATAGCGCTCCATGAAGCGCTCGCCCTCGGAGTTGCGGAGGATGCCGCCCTCACCGCGTGCCCCCTCGGTGAGCAGGATGCCCATCTTCCAGATGCCCGTCGGGTGGAACTGGTAGAACTCCATGTCCTCCAGCGGCAGCCCGCGGCGGAACACCAGCCCCATGCCGTCCCCGGTGAGCGTGTGGGCGTTCGAGGTGACCTTGAAGACCTTGCCGAAACCGCCGGAGGCGAACACGACTGCCTTGGCGTGGAAGACGTGGATCTCGCCGGTCGCGAGCTCGTACGAGACCACCCCGGCCACCGAACCGCTGGCGGAGAACAGCAGGTCGAGGACATAGAACTCGTTGTAGAACTCGATGCCCTCCTTGGTGCACTGCTGGTACAGCGTCTGGAGGATCATGTGGCCGGTGCGGTCGGCCGCGAAGCAGCTACGCCGGACCGGCGCCTTGCCGTGGTCGCGGGTGTGTCCGCCGAAGCGCCGCTGGTCGATCCGGCCCTCGGGGGTCCGGTTGAACGGAAGCCCCATCTTCTCGAGGTCGAGGACCGCGTCGATGGCCTCCTTGCACATCACCTCGGCCGCGTCCTGGTCGACGAGGTAGTCGCCGCCCTTGATCGTGTCGAAGGTGTGCCACTCCCAGTTGTCCTCCTCGACGTTGGCGAGGGCAGCACACATGCCGCCCTGGGCCGCGCCGGTGTGGGACCGAGTGGGGTACAGCTTGGTCAGCACTGCGGTGCGGGAGCGCTTGCCGGCCTCCAGGGCCGCGCGCATGCCGGCGCCGCCGGCGCCGACGATGACGGTGTCATATCGGTGCACCTGCATGGCTCAGATCCTCGGGTCGAAGGTGAAGATCACCAAGGTGCCGAGGGTGATCACGAGAACCGTCGAGCTGTAGAGCAGCATCTTCAGCCAGAACCGGCTCTGCGCCCGCTCGGCGTAGTCGTTGATGACGGTGCGCAGCCCGTTGGTGCCGTGCAGCTCGGCGAGCCACAGCATCAGCAGGTCCCAGGTCCGCCAGAACGGGGAGGACCAGCGGCCCGCGACGAAGGCGAAGTTGATGCGCTGCACGCCGCCGTCGAGGATGTTCATGATCAGCAGGTGACCGAGAACCAGGAAGATCAGGGCGAGCCCCGACAGGCGCATGAACACCCAGGCGTAGAGCTCGAAGTTCGTCTTGCTGCGGTTGCCGCTCGGACGCTGGAGGCGGGTGCGCGGGTTCTCGATGACCAGGGTCTCCCGGTCGACGTTTACGCCCTGGTTCATGATCGCCATGTCACGCGCTCCCGAACATCGACTGGACGGTGTGGAGCAGCGAGAAGAAGGCCGCCGGAATCATCAGCAGGACCCAGACGGCGATGACGCCGTACAGCATCTGACTCTGGTAGCGGGTGCCCTTCTCCCAGAAGTCGATGAGCATGACCCGGAGCCCGTTGAGCGCGTGGTAGAGCACGGCCCCGACGAGGCCGACCTCCATGAGGTTCACGATCGGGTTCTTGTAGGTGTCGATCACGCGGTCGTAGGAGTCCGGTGACACCCGGACCAGAGCGGTGTCGAGCACGTGCGCGAAGAGGAAGAAGAAGACGAGCACCCCGGTGACGCGATGCGCCACCCAGGACCACATTCCTTCCCGCCCGCGATACAGCGAGCCGGCCGGCTTGGGCACGAAGCCTCCGTTATGACGTCGTACGCCCGAAATGAAGACGCCACCGGGCGGTCATCTCACTGTACGAGGACGGGCCTCGGACACCCGCGACCGGCACTGTGATCTTTCCGCTACGGCAAGCGCCACGTCGGTTGGGTCAGCGGGTGGCGAAGGACGCGAACAACCCGCTCAGTGTCGGCAGAGACGACGGCCATCCGGCGGCCGGCGTCTGCCAGTACAACGTGTAACCGGTGCCGTCGACGGACAAGCCGCGGTCGATCGCGTGCAGCGGGCTGCCGGCGAGATCGAAGGTGAACTCCCAGTCCGCGGCGCGCTCTCCGGTCCCCCCGTCGGCCGGCGTCTTGCCGACCCGCGCGAAGGTGCTCACCCTCGTCGCGAGGAGCTTCTCCTGCGCGTCCCAGTCTGCGCTGACCGACGTCGGCGCTGTAGACGAGGTCTCGATATGCAGGTAGGCGCCGGTACCGGGTTGGACGAAGTCGACTCCGCGCTCACCCAGCTGGGTGCGGCGCCAATCAGCGGGGTGCGCGACCGACCAGCCCGACGGGTCGGTGTAGCGGACCCAGCCGGGCGGCGTCGGCGCGGTCGCGGCGGTGGCGTCGAGGGCTGCGGGTGCCAGCCGGACCGGGCCGTTCTGCGCCGCGGTCGACGGGTTCTGCGACGGGACCGGGGAGGTGGCGGGGCTCCCGGCTCCGCGGCTGAGCGCCACCACGGCGCCGACGACGAGCAACAGAACCAGCAGCGCCGCCGCGCCGACGAGCAGCCGGCGCCGCGTGTTCGGGCGGCGTGCCGGCGGCGTGAGTTGCAGGGCGGCCGTCGAGTCGAGGGCCGGCCCCGCGGGTTCGCGGGCAGACCCCCTGAGCGGGTCTCGACCAGCTGCACGATCGGGAGGGACGAGCGTGTCGGCGTCGGGCAACGCTTCCGTGCCTGAGTCCCTCGTCGTGCCTGAGAGCGATCCCGTCCCCGAAAGCGCGTCGGTCCTCGACGTCACATCGCGGTCGCCGATGGCGATCCCCGGCTTACGGTGCGGATCGATCACGAGCGCGCCGAGACCCGGGCCGGCGACGGCCACCAGCCGGTTGCGGACCTCGTCGGCGGCCGGGCGGTCCTCGGGATCCCGGTCGAGCAGGTCGGCCAGAAGCGGCTCCAGGTCGCCGGCCCGTTCCGCGGGACGCCGTCGTCCCTCGACGACGGCGGTGAGGACGGCGAGCGGGTGGCTGCCGTTGTACGGCGGGCAACCCTCGACCGCGCTGTACAAGGTCGCGGCGAGACCCCACAAGTCGCTCTCCGGGCCGCCGGCGCCACCCCTCGCCCGCTCCGGAGGCAGATAGGACGGGGAGCCCAGCAGGACACCGGTGCTGGTCAGGCTCGAGTCCCCGGCGGTGCTGGCGATGCCGAAATCGGTGAGGCGGGGGCGGCCGTCGGCTTCGATGAGCACGTTGCCCGGCTTGACGTCCCGATGCTGGATGCCGGCGCGATGCACGGCCTGGAGCGCGGCGAGCAGGTCGATGCCGATCCGGGCGGCCTCTGCCGGTTCCAGCGTGCGCTCGTGCACCAGCGCGGCGAGGGTCTGGGCCTCGACGAGCTCGAGCACGATCCAAGGCCGGTCCCCGTCCTCGACGACGTCGAACACGGTCACGAGGACCGGGTGGCGGACCGCGGCGGCTGATCGGGCCTCACGGAGCACGCGTTCACGCAGAACGCGGCGCTCGTCCTCGGTCAGCGTCGCCGGTAGGTGGAGCTCCTTGACCGCGACCTCGCGGCGCAGCAGGACGTCGTCGGCACGCCAGACGGTGCCGGCGCCGCCACGGCCGATGACGGAGCGCAGCTGATAGCGCCCTGCGATGCAGCGCCCCTCGGGTGGGGCGAGCTCCGTCGACACCCTCCAGCCATACCCCAGGGCGGGCTGCGGTTACTCGTCGGGCCGACGGGCTCACATCCGGCGGTGAGTCGGCTCGCTCCGAAACGGCCGATGGGCCCCGTCCCGCCGGAGCGGGAAGGGGCCCATCAGGTCGAGGCTCAGGTGCTCAGGTGCTCAGGTGCTCAGGTGCTCAGCCGAACATCCGCAGCGCCCAGGCGGTGCCGTTGCCGACCGCACCATCGGGGGTCAGCCCGTTGACGGTCTGCACGAACTTCACGGCGGCGAGGGTGCTAGGACCGAAGTTGCCGTCGGCGGACACCCTGGTGAAGCCGAGGGCTGCGAGCCGCTGCTGCAGCAGCTTGACCTCGGCGTTGTTGTTCATGCCGATCGTGAGCGGCCAGGTGAACAGACCCGGGCGGATCTGGTAACCGCCCATGGCGCCACCGTCGCCGACCCATTCCCAGTGCCAGGACTCGTTCGTCAGGATCGGGTTGATGAAGCCGAACCGACCGGCGTTGGCCTTCAGCCATTGGAACGCCGAACCGTTGGTCGGGAGCCCGCCGGAGAGGTCGTGGATGTCGATCGCCTTGCCCCAGCCGTGGTTGCTGGTGCCGGGCACCGCGGCGTTGCCGCACTTTCCGACGTTGCACCACCAGGTGCGCCAGTAGACCTGACCGGCGTAGTCGCGGTAGCAGTCGGCCGTCACCAGGGTGACCCCGGCCTTCCGGGCGGCCAGGACCATCGCCGACGCCGGGCCGTAGGCCTGATTCCAGAGCCGGCAGGTGGACGAGTAGGAGCTGAGCGTGGCTGCGGGCAGGGCGCCGTTGGTCAAACCGGCCGGCCTGGTCGGCTTGTTGTAGCCGTTGATCGGGTTGATCCCGCTCGGCGCCGGCGCACAGGCGGAGGCAGCAAGGGTGATACCGACGGCGACGGCCGCCAGCGGTGAAAAGATGCGCTTCTTCCAGCCATGCAGCATGGATCGGCCCCTCTGTAGACGGCACACATGCCGGCCGCCATTGATCGGCCGCGAGTACGTGTCAGGGCCGCCGGGAGGGCGTTGACCAAGCGCTTGCGCTCAGTAGCCGCACCGTTGCCGGTCGGCCCGTGGTTGCGATCAAGGCTTCGGACGCGTTGGGGAACCGCTTGAGCCGGATGGACCAGGGCAGACGCGACCTTCACCCGATTGGGCCAACGACACGCAGGGGAAGCCGCCGGCGCATTGCAGGCGGATGTGCTAGAGCCCCGGACCGGGCGAGGGGCGGTGCGGTGGGTGTGGAGCTGAGGCGCGAGGTGGGGGTCAGGCGCCCGGGCGTGAACGCTGCGTCTGCTGCTTGACCCGGTACATGTCCGCGTCCGCGGCGGTCAGCAGGGCGTCCACGTCGAGGGGCACCAGGGAGCTGTGCGCGATCCCGATGCTCATCGAGATGGGCAGCGGCGTCTCGTCCGGGCCGAGCGGCACCGGCTCCGCGAGTGCGTGCGCTACCCGGGCGGCGAGATCGTTCGCGGCCTCGACGGGCAGTCCCTCGGCGACGATGGCGAACTCGTCCCCGCCCAGCCGCGCCACGGTGTCGGCGGGGCGCAGCACGCGGGCGAGGCGGTCCGCCGCGACACGCAGAATACGGTCGCCGGTCGCGTGCCCGTGAGTGTCGTTGATCGTCTTGAAGTGGTCGAGGTCGAGGTAGAGCACCGTCACCCCGGGTCCGCCGCGTAGGGCGGCCCGCACCGCCTGCGACAGCCGGTCGAACAACAGCACCCGGTTGGGCAGTCCGGTCAGGGCATCGTGCAGCGCCGCGTGCGCGAGGCGGGCCTCGGTCTCCCGGCGTTCGGTGACGTCAATCAGGTGACCGACGAAGGTCGGGGGACTGCCGGGCAGCAGCGCCATCGAGATCTGCACCCAGGTGACCTGGTTGTCCGACCGCACGATCCGCCGCTCGCCTGACACCGCCTGGGCGCCGCCGTTCACCAAGCTGTCCAACCAGCTGCGCACCAGGCTCCGGTCCTCGGGATGGAGGAGCTCGAGACTCGGCCGCCCGATCGCGTCCTCCGGGTTGAGACCGGCGAGCCTCCCCGCCGTCACGTTCGCGTCGAGGATCCGCCCCGACGCGTCGAGCAGGAGCATGCCGACCGGCGCCAGCCGGAAGGCCTCGGCGAAGCGGTCGTGCGACGCGGACATGGCCTCGCGGGAGGCCGTCCGCATGGCGACGTTGCGGGCGAGCACGACCACCGCCGGCTCCCCGCCGACCTCGGCCACCGTGGTCAGGGTCTCGACCTCGAACTCCTCCCCCGTCGCCGTCAGCAAGATGTCGTCGGCGAGGACGGGATCCATGTCGGAACCACTCATCAGCCGGGCGTGCCGGTTGGCGAGGACCTCCCGTTCGCTCTCCGGGGCCCAGGCCCATCGTTCGAGGGCTTCGGGCGGGCTTTCCGGGTCGAGGGCGAGCAGGCGCCGGGCGCAGGTGTTGGCGAAGACGACCCGGCCGCTTCTCACGACGAGCATCGCCTCCGGCGACTGCTCGACGAGGGCCGCCAACAGCGTCTCGTCCGCCCGCATCAACGCGCTCCTGCTCTTTCTCGCACCAGCTTGTTCGCCACACTCGGTAACCGGTCGTACCGTCCGTTTGTGCCGCTGTCACCAGGGTCGATGTATCGCTGGCGGGAGAGATGACGGGAAAGGGAACGCAGGATCGGCCTGTCGTTCGACATGATTCCCGCTGCCAGCGCTTTAACGCTGTGTGTTCGCTGCCAACTGTGAGTAGGAACACATGAGCGGTTGCTGGGCTCCGGTGGGTGATCCGCTCCTCAGCGATTACCACGACGAGGAGTGGGGGCGTCCGGTCGGCGACGAGAGCTTGCTCTTCGAGCGGGTGAGTCTCGAGGGCTTCCAGTCCGGTCTGTCCTGGCGAACGGTGCTGGCGAAGCGCCCGGCCTTCCGTGAGGTGTTCGCCGAGTTCGATCCGGTCGTGGTCGCCGCGTTCACCGATGCCGACGTGGAGCGGCTGATGACCGATGCGCGCATCATCCGAAACCGGCGCAAGATCGAAGCGGTGATCGCCAATGCGCGGCTGCTGCTGGACGCGCCAGGGGAGTTACCGCGGTTGCTGTGGTCTCACGAGCCGGCGGACAAGCCGGCTCCGGCGACCCTGGCCGAGGTGCCGCCGACCTCGCCGGAAGCGGTCGCGTTGTCGAAGCTGCTGCGGCGTCGTGGCTTCGCCTTCGTCGGTCCGGTCACCGTCTACTCGAGCATGCAGGCGTGCGGGCTGATCGACGACCACGTCGCCGACTGCCCGTGCCGACCGGGCGTGGAGGCCGAGCGGACGGCATTCGTCCGACCGGGCTAGACGGCCGTGCCGTTGCCCTGGGGCGCCAGCACTGGGCGCAGCGCTGACAGCCCGAGGCGACTCGCGCCCGCCGTGACCATCGCCTCCGCCTGCTCCCGCGTCCGGATGCCGCCACTCGCCTTCACCCCGAGTGCGGGTCCGACCGCGGCCCGGAGCGCCGCCACCGCCTCGACCGTGGCGCCTCCGGCCGCCGAGAATCCCGTCGAGGTCTTCACGAAATCCGCGCCTGCGGCGATCGCGACCCGGCATCCCGCGACGATGCCCACCGGCGTCAGTAGGGCCGTCTCGAGGATCACCTTGAGCACGCCGGGGACCTCCGCGCGGACCGCGGTCAACTCGGATTCGACCGCGGACCAGTTGCCGTCGGCGGCGTGCCCCTGGTCGATCACCACGTCGATCTCGTTGGCTCCAGCGCGGACGGCTTCCCGCGCCTCGAGGGCTTTGACCGCGGGCAAATGTGCCCCGGAGGGAAAGCCGCACACCGCGGCGACGGGCAGCGTCTGCGGAAGGCAGTCCATCGCGTCGATCGCGAGCCGGACCCGGGTCGGGGAAACGCAGACGGCGTAGGCGCCGAGCTCCACCGCCTCCGTGCAGAGGGCCACGATCTCGGCGACGGTCGCGTCCGGCCGGAGCAGCGTCGCGTCGACGAGCGAGGCGAGCGAGGCGGGGGGCACGAGCGGAGCGGTCACGTCGTCAGCCTCGCACCCGACGCTGCGCCCACGAGCAGGGAGACTGCGCGAGTGGATCCTTCTTCTCCGGCCGTTGCGGTACTGGTCGTCGACCACCCGCTCGCACTCACCCGCCTGACCGTGCTGCGCGACGCCGCCACCGACCGGGCGGATTTCCGGGCCGCCCTGCACGACCTCGCCGGGATGCTCGTGTACGAGGCCTTGCGGACGACGTCGGTGGAATCGACGACGGTCCGCACGCCCCTTGCGTCCGCGGCGGGGACCCGCCTCGCAACGGTGCCGTTGTTGGTCCCGGTGCTCCGGGCCGGACTCGGGATGCTCGCGGCGGCTTCGGTGATGGTGCCGGACGCGCCGGTCGGCTTCATCGGCGTGCAGCGGGACGAGGCGACGCTGCAACCGAGGGCCTACCTGGAGTCGCTGCCGGACTCGCTAGCGGACCGGCCGGTGGTCGTGCTGGACCCGATGCTCGCCACCGGTGGCTCGGCGCTCGCCGCTCTTGACCGGCTGGCCGCCCGCGGCGTCCCCGACGTCACCGTGGTGTGCGTGCTGGCGGCCCCGGAAGGGCTGCGCGCCCTCGCGGCGACGCCCGTCCCGGTCCGGGTCGTCACGGCCGCCGTGGACGAGCGCCTGGACGAGCGGGCCTACATCGTCCCTGGACTCGGCGATGCGGGGGACCGTCAGTTCGACGCCTGACTGGTGTCCCGCCGTCCCGCCGTTAGGACCTGGCAGCGGCGAGAAACGTCTCGAGCTCGCGGCGGACGTCAGGGCCGCAAGGCTGGAAGACGATTTCGGTGACGCCGGCGTTCGCCAATTCATCGAGCTTGCTGTGGACCTGCTTCGCGGTTCCGCTAAGCGTGCTCGACTCGAGCAGCGTGTAGCCGCCCGCGTCCCATGCGGCCTGGTCGGCCTCGCTGAGTTCGACGCAGTGACCCTCGTGCACCGCGAGGTGGCGGACATCCTCGGGGCTGCGGTTCACCACCTCGTTCCAGGCCTCGCCACCGACCAGCTCGGCCACTGCGGCCTGGCCTCCGAACTCGTATGCGCCATGCCAGGCGAGGGCCGTCCCGGGGCCGCCGGCGAGGCGGACCCGCTCGCCTGCCGGGTCCTCATCCTCGTCCAGGACGGTGCCCCAGGCCAGGTATGAGGCTTGCGGGAAGTCCTTGGCGAAGTCGGGGAGTTGCAGGGTGGCGAACAACCCGTCACCGAGCTCCTTGGCGACCTCGCCGCCCATGGGTCCGAGGGCGCTGATCAGGATCGGCACGTCGATCGGCCGAGGCGGAGCGTGCCCGGCCGGGTGCAGCATCTGCATCTTGGCGCCCTCCCACTCGACCACCTCGCCGCGCAGCAGCCCCCGGAAGGCCTTGATGTAGTCGGACATGAACGCCCACTTGATACCCCGGTAGCCCATCGCTCGCCGTCCGGAGAAGCCGGTGCCGAAGCCCACCTGCACCCGTCCGGGTGCCAGGCCCGCGAGCGTTGCGGTGGCGGCGGCGTTGGCCATCGGGTGCCGTAGCGAGGGCACCAGCACCCCTGGCCCGAGGCCGATGCGGGTGGTGCGCTCCGCAGCGAGGGCCAGCATCATCCAGACGTCGGTGCTGTTCTGCGGGGTGTCGTAGAGCCAGGCTCGCTCGTAGCCGAGTTCCTCGGCGAGTGCGATCTTCTCGTGGGAGTCCAGTGCCGTGGGGAAAGCAACCGAAACCTGCATGGACTTCTCCTCATTGACGTCGATGTCGTGGGTCTGTGGATCGCCGAAGGCTCAGGCCCGCCGACCGAGCGGCTCGGCGAGGCGGCCTTCCTACGGTCGGCCGCCGTGCGGCACCTCGACCCGGGTCGCGAGCAGACTCGCCTCGCGGGCGGCGCTGCGGGCGGTGCGGTCGAAGTCCGGCGCCGTGCACAGGAACAGGGTGCGGCCGTCTTCGCCGCCGAGCATGCAGGCGAACACGCCGGTGCCGACCGAGATCTGGTCTGCGATCTCGCCGCCTTCGCGGACCCTCAGGACCCGGCCGCTGAGCGCGTCGGCGATCCAGAGCGCACCTTCGGCGTCCAGGCCGCAGCCGTCCGGCCCGACCGAGAGCTGACCGAGTGCTGTCTGCAGGTCCCGGTCGGTCGGTAGCTCACCGAAGGAGGCCCACACCCGCCGGTTCGCCAGGCTGCCGTCGGCTCCGATGTCGAAAGCGGTGACTCGATTGCCGAACGTCTCGTCCACCAGCAGGACGCTGTCGTCGGTGATCACTGCGCCGTTGGGGAACCACAGGTCGTCGGCGACCGCCGTCACCGACCCGTCGGGATCGACGCGCAGCAGAGCGGCCGTCTCGACTGGCGCGCCCTCCATCAGGTCGAAGCCGAAGTTGCCGACGAACGCCCGGCCCTGTTCGTCCACGACCATGTCGTTCGGCTCACCGGTGACGTGGTCGGTGAGGTCGGCGTGCGTGACGAGCGACCCGTCGGTCTCGCGGCGGAGCAGTCGGTTGTCGTGCTGGGAGATGACGAGCAGGCGCCCGTCCGGCAGCCATCCGAGCCCGGACGGTTGGCCCGGCACCTCTGCTTCTATCCGGACGTCGCTCCCGTCCGCACGCGCCGAGAGCACCTGATGCGTGTAGAAGTCCGAGACCCAGATGCGGTTCTCGTGCCACCGCGGGCACTCGAAGTACGAATACTTCTCGAGTACGACTGACAGTTCCTGCTCCATCTGTCTCCCATCTCCGCACCTTCGACCGTTGGCGGCGCGACGCATCAGCCGTCCGCGCTGAAGCGCCGTCTTCGGCCTGTTGATCGGTCGCCTGCCTGACCGACGTGTGACCGGCGACACAGGGAGCGCTAGGGGCATAGTTGGTCCCGGTTTCGACCGCTGTCAACCCCTTCGCACGCGGCGCCGGTGACCGGCGGACCATCACCTAGTGACAGAGCCCACCAGTCAGGAGCGCCTACACATCGATGGCGAGCCGGTCGAGTTCGGCCGCCGCCGCCCGTCGCGCCTCCGCCACCGGTCCGCGTACCGGCCGGATGAGCTCCAGATAGGCCTTCACCGTCGGCTCGGTGCCACTCGGGCGGACCAGTACCCGACCGCCGTCGAGGCGGAGCAGCACTCCACCGTCGCGGGGGAGGGTGACCGCGT